>DATGSR010000107.1:0-3028 GCA_035302405.1 Beutenbergiaceae bacterium | reverse complement strand
ACGAGCCATAGGTTTCCTCCTGTTCGGCGGGCGCGCGCCCGGACGAGATACCGATGTCAGCCTGCCATGCTCTGGCCATGCTGTCGTGACGATGCCGACGCGTCTCGCATGACGAACAGGTGCGCCCGGCGCGATCGGGCCTCAGCGGCCCTCGTTCACGTGCTGTCCCGACAGGTGGGTCAGTCATGGCCGGCTTTGACCAAACTGTTTGGGTAGTTATATAACAGTTGTGTGTTGATTCGTGTCGATCACTCCAGCGACGAACCGCTGTTCGCGCAGGTCGCGGCCTCTGTACGGGCCGGGGCCGCTGCGGGCCGCATCCGCCCGGGTGACCGGTTGCCCTCGGCCAGGGACGTGGCCGCCGCCCTGGACGTCAACCTGCACACCGTGCTGCGGGCGTACCAGGACCTGCGCGATGAAGGCCTGGTCACGATGCGGCGCGGGCGCGGCGCGGTGCTGACAGACGCCGCGAGCCACCTGCAGCAGATCCACCGCGACGTTCTCGACCTCGTTGACCGGGCGCGTGTTCTGGGTCTTTCCACTGACACTCTTGCCTCGATCGTGAAGGAGATCTCCGATGACCGCTGATGCTTCCCTGGCGCGCATGATCGCTCGGTTCCGCCTCGTGGCGCTATTCATCCCCCTCGCGCTAACGGCGCTGGCGGTGATCGTGCAACTCACGCTGGCTCCCTCGCTCCCGGACCCGGTCGCTATCCACTGGGGCGTGGGCGGCGTTCCGGACGGCTTTGCCCCGGTGTGGTTGGTAGTGGTGATGACTGCTGCCGCTGGCGCGGTCCTGCCCGTGGCGATGGGGCTGTCCGCTCTGCGGGGCCTGAGACTGGGGGACCAGGGGGTGACCTACCGCTTCCTCGGCGCGGTTGCCGCCGGGCTGTCGGCGCTGATCGCGCTGCTGAGCACGTGGTCGCTAGTGCTGCAGCGCGGACTGGCCGACGCTGCTGCCGCACCGCCGGTGACGACGGCGGTCCTGGTCAGTTCGGCGGCGGCGCTCGCGGTCGGGTACGGGGGATGGCTGGCGCAACCGTCCGTGCCAGCGGTGCGCCAAAGAGAACGGCGCGCCGAGCCACTGGACCTGGGTGCGCAGGAGGATGCGGTCTGGCTGCGCACCCAGAGCCTTGGCGGGTTCGGCCGGACTGTCCTGGCGATCGGACTCGTGGCGCTGGTGCTGGGCACCGTTGCCGCCTGGCTGTTGCCTTCCGATCCGACCTTGAGGTGGAGCCTCACCGGTTCGCTAGTGGTGGTGGTCGCAGTCGCAGCCGTGACCGGTGCCTTCCGGGTACGGGTTGATCGGGACGGGCTGACCGTCACCTCGATCCTGGGTCTGCCGCGGATGCGAGTGCCGCTTGCCGAGGTGGAAGCGGCCGGTGTTGTGGAGGTCAACCCCGCCGGGGAGTTCGGTGGGGTGGGGCTGCGGTCCGCGCCGGGCCGCTTCGGTGTGGTGTTGCGCGCCGGGGAGGCGATCCAGATCACTCGCCGTAACGGCCGCCAGTTCGTGGTCACGGTCGACGACGCCGACACCGCCGTCGCGTTGCTGTTGGCTTACCAGGCGCGCGCCCGGGCGGCGTCCTAGCCATCGCGGCGGTCATCGCGGGGATGGGCCCGGGGAACGTCGTAACGGCGGTCGACTTTGCGCCGGCGCCCGTAGCAGGCGCGGGTGGAACAATGCGTCGATGTGGCGGGTGTGTGGAAGGCGCGGTGTGCCCGGTGCCACAACGTGCGACCGCGCCCAGCCTCTGCGGATATGGGTATGATGTCCCGGGCGCAGCCTGACCCGCGGTGGTTGCCGCCTGCGCACCGGTTTGATCTCATGGTGCGTTTCCGGTGCCCCGGTCAGTGGCCCCGCCACGAACGTCACCAGCCCGGTGAGGGCCCAGCCCGCGCCGCCCGAACTACGTAGGAAGCAGACATGAAGAAGGACATTCACCCGGAGTACCACCCGGTGGTGTTCCGCGACATCTCCGCCGACTTCTCGATCCTGACGAAGTCCACCATCACCTCGGAGAACACCGTGGAGTGGGAGGACGGCAACACCTACCCGGTGATCGACGTCGACATCTCCGCCGCGTCTCACCCGTTCTACACCGGTAAGCAGAAGATCATGGACACCGCCGGACGCGTGGAGAAGTTCCGCCGCCGGTACGCCAAGTCCTGAGCCTGGGCTACTCCAGCGCAACACCCGTGCCGCGCTGATCGGCGCCGGCAGCAACGACGACGAAGAAGGGGAGGTAGAGCCCATGGCAGTCCCGAAGCGGAAAGTCTCACGCGCCAACACCCGCGCGCGCCGCTCACAGTGGAAGGCGAAGCCGGCTGACCTCGTCCCGGTCCGCTCCGGCGGGCGTGAGGTGAAGGTGCCGCGGCGCCTGGCCCGCGCCGTCCAGCGCGGCCTGGTCGACACCGACGACTGACGCCGCACTTACTAGTGCCGGGTTCCAAAAAACCAGGCACGTCACTGACATCGCTCTCAGGGCCGTCACCGCACCGGTGGCGGCCCTGAGTGCTTTCCGGCCGGCCCTGGATCCTTCCGGCCGCCGGCCTTGAGTCGTTTTCGGTCAGCGACCGGGCCCTGTTCCGAGTCGGCCAGCGAAACGTGCCCTGTTCCGAGTCGGCCAGCGAAACGTGCACTGTCCCGAGCCGGCCAGCGAAACGTGCACTGGTCCGAGCCGGCCCGTGACGGTCTCGAGCGTCACCCGAAGCGGTGCGCAAATGACGAAGGCCCGGCACCGCTGGGTGGGCAACGGGCCGGGCCTAGAGCGGGTGACGAGAATCGAACTCGCACTATCTGCTTGGAAGGCAGAGGCTCTACCATTGAGCTACACCCGCGTGCGCACTCCAGACTACCCGGTCATCGGACCGTGGTGTGCACTCCGGGGGCGTGGAGCACGTCACTCTCGGCAGGGTATTAGACTCTCCTGCGTGGCACTACGAGGTGCCCCCGGGATGTGGCGCAGGTTGGTAGCGCGTCCGCTTTGGGAGCGGAAGGTCGCAGGTTCAAATCCTGTCATCCCGACCG
>DATGSR010000106.1:0-49766 GCA_035302405.1 Beutenbergiaceae bacterium | reverse complement strand
CCCGAAAATGCCCGGCGAGCCGCCCCGGGTGCAGCCGTCGAAGAAACGGCGAGCGGACAGCGAGTACGACAGCCCGGCCTGACCTCAGGTGAGGACGTCGTCCAAGTCGTAGGCGACCGCGCGATCCACCTGGTCCAGGGTGCATGAGAGCGGGTCCCGATCCGGGCGCCAGCGCACGAACTGCACCGCGTGGCGGAAGCGGTTGCCTTCCAACTGGTCGAAGGAGACCTCGACCACGCGCTCCGGGCGCAACCGGATGAAACTGACGTCCTTTCCGGAGGAGAAGCGGGACCGGTCGGTCTCCCCCAGCACCGCTTCGCCGTCGTCATCGGTCATCACCCAGGGCTGAAGTTCTTCGACGAGTTCCACCCGGCGGGCGGTGGTGAAGGCCGAGATGCCGCCGACGTTCACCAGGTCCCCGTCGTCGGTATACATACCCAGCAGCAGCGAGCCCACCCCGTTGCCGGATTTGTGGATCCGGTAGCCCACGACCACCGCCTCGGCGGTGCGCGCGTGTTTGACCTTGAGCATTGTGCGTTTACCGCTCTGATACGTGCTTTGCCAGGCCTTGGCCACGATCCCGTCCAGCCCGGCACCTTCGAAAGTACGCAGCCAGCGTTGGGCGCGTTCGGCGTCGGTGGTCAACCGGGTCAGGTGCAGCGGGGCCGGGGCGGCTCCCAGCGCACCGTCCAGATGCTCACGGCGTATCCGGAACGGTTCACCGGTCAGGTCCTGCCCATCCAGTGCGGGTAGATCGAAGGCGATGAACTCCGCCGGAGTCTGCTGCGCCAAGAGGGTGATCCGGGAGGCGGCCGGATGGATCCTGGCCGACAACGCCTCCCAGTCCAAGCGCTGGTTCCCCGGCGACCCGGTACGCACCACCACCTCCCCGTCCACCACGCATTGCTGCGGTAGGTGGGCCGGCAACTCGGCGATCAGTTCGGGGAAGTAGCGGCCCAGGTCCTTGCCGCCGCGGCTGATGATCTGCACGTCCGGCCCATCCCGGGCGATGAGTGCTCGAAAACCGTCCCATTTCGGTTCGTAGGCGTAGCCGCCTTCCACGGCATCCGCGGCGGGGACGGTCTTGGCGGACTTGGCCAGCATCGGCGCAAGCGGCCAGGGCACGGGCAATTCCATGGCTTCAGTGTGGCAGGTGCGCGGCCGCTCGCCCAGTAGTTGGATCCAGCAGTGCCACCAGAGTCCGATCAGCCGGGTATCGCTCAGCCGCCCAGGGGCACGCTGTGCAGTTCGGTGTGCAGCGGGCCGCCGCCTGGGCCGGCACCCAGTTCGGAGGAGAACAGGTGAAGCCGGTCCACCTGCCACCACGGCCCCCGGTAGACGGACAGCGCACGCACCAGATGTGCCAACTCAGAACCGCCGCCGGATCCGCCACGCCCGGAGCGCCGACCGCCCCCGGCCCGTCCGGCGCGGGCAACGGTGAGATGGGCGCGTTGCCGCTCACGGTCCGCGCCCAACCCGGTGCAGGAGCGCATCAGATCCACCAGCGCCTCGTCGTCGTCCCGGGTGCGCCCGGCCACCCCCATCCATAGGGTGCGGCCGGCGAAGGAACCGGCGCCGCTCAGGTGCAGTGACATCGGGCGGCTGCGTGCGGCGACCTCGGTGAGGGAGTCGGCCAATTCCCCCACCTCGGCGGCCGGAACCTCGCCGTAGAAAGCCATCGTGATGTGCCACTGGGCGTGATGGACCCACCGCAGCGGAACACGAGTCGAAGCGCGGACGGACTGGACGGCCAGATTCAGGTGGTCGGCCGCCTCGGCCGACAGACTCAAGGCTGCGAAGACTCTCATGGTTCTCCCCCATCCTGCCCCGCGCGGGTCGTTGGCGGCGCATCGGTCAGGTTTCCATCGGTGCGCGCGGAACGTCGCCGGCCCAGGTACAGCCCCAGACCAAACACCACCAACGCGCCCACGACCACCAGCGGCACCACCCACAGCAGGTCCTTGTCCGGCAGCGGCCGCGGGCGCTCAACCGTGGTCTCGGCCAGTACCAGATCCAGCACCGTGGCGTCAGCGCGAATCGTCACCTCCGCGACACAACCATCCGAGCGGTTCGGGATACAGATCCGCGCGTCGAAAGCGAGCGCCACCCCGGCGTGCAAACCCACGGCGGTGGCCGCACCGGTATCCGGGTCGGCCTCCGCGGTGCGCCCGATCTGCACCTGTACCCCGCCGCCGGCCTCCAGCACGCCGCCAACCGCCGACACCACCACTCCAAGCCCCGGGAAAGCCTCCTCCAGCATCTCCAGCACGTCGTTGGTGGACAGGTACTCATCGACGTCGATCGGGTCGTCGGTCGGCACGGGCATACTTCGCCCGAAGGCCTCCACCCGAACCTCATCCGCCGCGGCGGTCGGCTCCTGGTGCGGGTCGGTGGTCGCCGTGGCGCGGACCTGTTCGACCCGCAGCACGTCGATGCCCAGCAGCCCGACGTGCACCGCCCCGGCCGCGGCGTGGGCGGACAGTTCCCCGCCCGCCACCCTGGTGGTCGAAGCGCGGATCTCCTCGACCGTGACGAGGCCGGGCAGGCGCAACCGAGGCGTGTCCGCCGACTCCGTCCCCTCCGGTGCGGCGGGGGTGGTGACGTGGGCCGCCATCTCCTCCCGCCCGCCCAGGACGGGGTCGCGGGTGAGGCGATCCAGGATCGGCTGCGCCGCCGCGACCGCCCCGGTGGCTTGAACGTCCAGGTTGACCTCGGGAGCCCGGGCCCGCACACCGGTGGCCTCGGCCCGCCCACCTTCGCTCGCGCTTGCCGGCAGCGCCCCCGCCACCAGCAGCAAAGAAACCAGCAGGGCGCCAATCAGCGGACGCCACCGTCCGCGAACGACCGGCACAACTCCCATCCACCGCACGATACTGCCGGCCGGCTCGATAGACTGCCACCGGATGGCTGGACGGAGGACCGCTGGATTGGACGTGCGCTGGCTCAGCGCGGCTGAGACCGACGTCGAAGCAGCGATCACCGATAAGCAGGCACATGAGCCGCCACGGTGGGCGGTGCGGAGAACGAGCCTGGCCGGTTACCTCAGCCTTCTGCTGCAGTTGTGGTACCTCGCCGTGGTGTGGGTGACCCTGAGCATCCGGGTCGACAACCACGGCGGTTGGCGGGCCAGCGACCTGCTCACCGTGGCCATCACCATGGGCATCTTCATCCTCTGGTCGCGGGGCACGGCCCGGATCTTCGAGCGGGCGGCCAACCCCACGCACGCTGAGCAGGTTCGGGTTTGGCGGTCAAACCTGGTGGCGAAGGCCAACGGCTTCGAGGCCGACCCGGTGCGCCGGGCGCGGTTCTCCTCCCTGATCACCGGGGAGCGCGGGAAGGGGAGCTGCTTCCCTCGCTTCACCGCCTCGGGCGTGGAGTTCGGCAACCTGAGGTCCCGGGACCGGTACGGGGTGAGATGGCATTACCTGACGGTCAGGCTGCCCGAGCCGCTACCCCACCTGATCCTGGATGCCACCACGGACGGCCCGCTGCCCCGTGAACTTCCGCGACCCGCGCCGGACCAGCAGATCCTCCACGGAGGCACCTTCGAGCGCTCCTTCCGGGTGTTCGCGCCCCGCGCCTATGAAACCGACGCGATGTTTCTGCTGACCCCGGAGGTGATGGCCGGCCTGGCCGACCACGCGGCCGGATTCAATGTGGAGATCCGGGACACCAACGTGGTGTTCTTCACCCGCGCCCCGGCCGACTTCACCGACCCCGCGACGTGGCGGACCGTGGACCGGCTGCTGCGGGACGCGGTGCCGGCGGTGGTGGCCCGCGCGCGGCGCTACCGCGACCTGGATGTTCCGCACGCGGATTCAGAGACGCAGGAGGCTGCCCGCCGACGAGCGGCATATGAGGCCGAACTGGAGAAATTGGGTGCGCACTGGTTACGCGGTGAGCCCAGCATCGGCCCGGTCGGCAAACGGCTGCGGATGCACACCCCGAGGATCACCTGGCCGAAGATCCGCCAGGGGTTGCGAAACGTGGGGCTGTTCGTGGTATTCGTGACCCCGTTCTCCGTGGCCTTCGGCGGGTTCATTAGCGCGATCGTCGGTCGCTGACGGCAAATTCCCTCGCGCCGCACTCCCCCGGGCGGCGATGATCGCCTCATGCAGGATTACCGGATCGTCCCCCTGTCGGCCGCTGACGCCGACCGGATCACGGCCACCGAGGTGCTGGTGTGGTTCTATGACCGGCCCGGCGTAAGCCCACAGGGGTTCATCGAGGCGCTCGACCCCCACATGATGTGGGGGGTGGAGCACATCGGGCGGGAACCTGTCCCGATACCTCAACCGCGTCCGCTCGCCGGGACCTTCGCGTCTTGGAACATGGACCTGACCATCCCCGGGCCGGGCGAGCAACTGCGCCGCGTGCCGATGGACGCCCTGACCTGGGTGGGGGTGCACCCGGACCACCGGCGGCGCGGGTTGCTCCGGGCGATGATCTCCCACCAGGTGCACCGGGTGCGCGAGCAGGGGCGGGCCGCGGTCGCCGGGCTGCAAGCCTCCGAACCAGGCATCTACGGGCGGTTCGGGTACGCGGTGGCCTCCCTGGACGTGACACTGTCGCTGAATCGCGGCACCACCTTGGCCGCTCCGGAGCACATCGCCCGCGCAGCCGAGGACATCACCACCCACCTGCTGCCTGCCTCGCAGTCCGCGGACCTGGTGCATCCAGTGCACCGGGCCACCACCGCCGTCACCCTCGGGGCGGTGGCTCGCCGCGAGGCCCAGGCCGCTACCTGGTGGACCGACCACCCCGCCGAACGCGGCAGCAAGGAGCCGCTGCGGCTGCTGCTGGCCCAACAGGGTCAGGACCCGGTTGGTTACGCGATCCTGCGGCGCGAGAGTTCCTGGTCCGAGGCCGAGTTACCGGCCGGGAAGGTGCGGGTGTGGGAGATGGGCGCCCTCGACGCACCAGCGTTGCTCGCCCTGGGACGGCGATTGGTCGATATGGACCTCACTGCCACCACCCACATCCCGAACCGTTCACTGCACGACCCGCTGTTGTGGTGGGCCGGCGGGCCACGTGGGGCCGCTGTGCGCGCGGCCGACAGCCTCTGGTTACGGATCGTCGACCTCCCCGGCGCCATGGCCCAGCGCGGCTACAGCGCCCCCTGCGACGTGATCATGGAGGTCACCGACGAACTATGCCCGGCGAACGCCGGACGCTGGCGCCTGCAAGTCGGTCCGGACCGGACCGGTCGATGCGAGCGGACCGACGACGAGGCACACCTGCGTCTGGACGTCTCCGACCTGGCCGCGACTTACCTGGGCAACCGCACGATCGCGGGGCAGGCAGCAGCCGGTTACGTCACCCAGCTGCGCCCGGGGGCGGTGGCGGAGTTGTCCGCTGCGATGCGGACGCAGACCGCACCACATGGGGCGTTGATGTTCTGACTCGCTCCAGGCTCTCAGTGCCACTCGATGAGCACATCGGCCCGGTGTCGGGTGGCCGCTACCAACTCAGCGTTCGCGGCATCCGACCCGTCGGTGAATGCCAGGGCCTCCGCATGGGATTTCCCGGCCGCCACGTGGCGGCCCAGCAGCCGCTGGCGGCGGAGGGTGTCGTGTGGTTGCGCGTACCAGACCTCATCCAGGACGGGCGGGACCTGGTCCCAGGGTTCTTGCGGCAACAGCAAATAGTTGCCCTCGGTGAGCACCACCTGGACGTGCGGGTGGACGGGCACGGCGGAACCGATGGGTTCCTCCAGTCCGCCGCGCACATAGCGCGGGGCATACACGGTGTGCCCAGGGCCGGTGTGCCCAGGACGCCGGCGCAGCCGGTGCAACAGCGCCACGTAGCCGTGGGCATCGAAGGTGTCGGGTGCTCCTTTGCGATGTTCCCGGCCCAACCGGCGCAGTTCGCGCTGGGCGAGGTGGAACCCGTCCATGCCCACCACCGCCGTGGGCAGCCCGCGTGCCCCCAGGGCACCCGCGAGTTCCTCGGTGAGGGTGGATTTCCCTGCGCCGGGGGCGCCGGTGACGCCGATGAGCACTCGGCGCGCCGAAGCGTGAGCGGCTTCCCGCAGGCCGCTGACTCGATCCAGCAACTCCCCGATGTGGCCGGGCCCCGCACGCAGTACGACCGGCACCTGCCCGGCGGAGGTCACCGTTGGGCCCTGGCGGAGGCGAACAAGCACAAGGTGGCGGCCATCGCCAGATTCAACGACTCCGCGTGGCCGCGAAGGCTGATCCGGACCACGGCGTCTGCCAAGTCCATCTCTTGGCGGCCCAGCCCGTGGGCTTCATTGCCGAACACCCACATCGTGGGGCGACGCAGGTCCGGTACCCGTTGTGCCCCGGCCACGCCGGCCGCGGCGGGAGGCGTTGCGGCTGCCGCATCGGCCAGGTCGTCCAATTCCCATCGGCCGGAGCCGTCCGCGGCCAGGACCTGCACACCGGCGGCCCGGGCCGCGCGGACCGACTCCTCCAGGTCTGCTCCGGTGGCCACTGGCAGGTGGAACATCGACCCGGCGGTGGACCGCACGGTTTTCGGATTGTGCAATTCCACGCTCGCGGCGGATAACACCACCGAGTCTGCGCCGGCAGCGTCGGCCGCGCGGATCACGGTGCCCGCATTGCCGGGATCGCGCACCTGGTGCAGGAAGGCAAGCAGCCGGGCGCTGTCGAACCCCCTCGGGGCCTCCGCGGTGATGGTGCCCACGGCGAGCACTCCCTGGGCGTCCGGGCTCATCGCTTGCAGCACCTCATCGGTGCCGAAGAGCACCCGAATGCCGGATGAGTCGGAGGCCGTCTGGTGGGCCAGGTCGGCCACGTCCCGGTGCCGCTGGGCCGCTTGCGGAGTGAGGTAGACCTCCTGGATCCACTCGGGGCGATGCCGCAGCGCGGAGCGCACCCCCTGGGGGCCCTCGATCAGGAAACGTCCTTGCCGTGAACGCACCGAACGCCCGGTGAGTGACCGGATCTTGCGCACCCGCGGCGCGCGGGGAGCGGTCAGATCAGGGGTCATCACCGGGCGTTCGAAGTGAAATGGCTCAGGCCGACGCCGGGGCGTTCACATCCTCCGGCAGGGCCTCCTTGGCGACCTTGACCAGCGCCGCGAAGGCCTCGGAGTCGTTGACGGCCAGGTCGGCGAGGATCTTGCGGTCCACATCCACCTCGGCCAGTCGCAGCCCCTGGATGAACCTGTTGTAGGTCAGCCCGTGGTTACGCGCCGCAGCGTTGATCCGCTGGATCCACAGCCGGCGGAAGTCACCCTTGCGGGCCCGCCGGTCGCGGTAGGCGTAGTTGAGGGAATGGTCGACCTGTTCCTTGGCCTTGCGGTACAACCGGGAGCGCTGCCCGCGGTAGCCGCTGGCGCGTTCCAGGGTTGTACGGCGCTTCTTATGGGCGTTGACCGCCCGCTTGACGCGTGCCACGTAATGCTCCTTGGTTGGATCGGCTGGATTACTTGCCGAGCAGCTTCTTGGTCTTCTTGGTGTCCGCAGGTGAGACGACCACGTCGTTCACCAGCCGGCGCGCCTGGCGCTTGGAGCGCTCCTGGAACTTGTGTACGTGGCGCGCGCGCTGGCGCATGATCTTCCCCGAGCCGGTCACGCGGAAGCGCTTCTTGGCACCGGAGTTGGTCTTGTTCTTAGGCATGGCCTCTTCCTTGGTCTACCCGGCCGGTTGGGCCGGGACTGGTGCGGACGCCGGTCAGGATGACGTCGCGGCGTCGTTCTTTCTCTGCTCCTCGCGAGCATCTCGCTCGCGACGCTGTTGGCTACGGGCCTGGGTCTTCTTGGCGTGGGGTCCGAGCACCATCGTCATGTTCCGACCGTCCTGGCGGGGAGCGGACTCCACGCTGCCCAGGTCGGTCACGTCCTCGGCCAGCCGCTGCAACAGCCGGATGCCCATCTCCGGGCGGGACTGCTCACGGCCGCGGAACATGATCATGACCTTGACCTTGTCCCCGCCCTTGAGGAACCGCTCGACGTGACCCTTCTTGGTCTCGTAGTCGTGCTCGTCGATCTTGAGCCGGAACCTGATCTCTTTCAGGTTCATGTTCGCCTGTTTCCGCCGAGCGTCACGGGCTTTCTGGTCGGCTTCGTACTTGTACTTGCCGTAGTCCATGAGCTTGGCGACCGGCGGACGGGCGTTCGGTGCGACCTCGACCAGGTCGAGGTCGGCTTCCGCCGCCAGACGCAACGCGTCCTCCACGCGGACGATGCCTACCTGCTCGCCGTTCGGGCCGACCAGGCGCACTTCGGGAACGCGAATCCGATCGTTGACACGGGGTTCGCTGATGTGTGGCTCCTTCGTGAGTGAATCAGATCATCTAACCCACGAGGACGACCCCCGCGGGTGCGCGGAGGCCGGTGGTCTGAGCCGTTGCTCGTGTCCTGAACAATGACTCTGCGGACGGGTGAGGTCCGCGACCGGGACCCAGGCTCTGTTGCGGCGTGATCCGTTCGTTCGAGCAGGGGTGGGAGTGGCTCCGCTTGCGCCGACCCGTGACCGGGCCGGTTGGTCAGCGATCAGTTTAGCACGCGCGGACCCGCAACTGCACGGAGTCCACCCGTTCGGCGACAAGATCACATCGGGCCAATTCGTGCCCGGCCGCCGCGGTGATCTGCTCGACCTCGGCCCGGGACAGGCCGGGCGGCAGGGTGAGCACCACTTGCGTGGCGCCGCCGGAACCGGCCTGTAGGCCGACGCCGCGCACCTGGGGCAACGAACCGAGTGCCTTGCTCACCTGATCGTGGACCTCCGGATCCTCGGTAGCCGGTATCCACGACCGTCCCTGGGCCACTGCCCACACGGCGGGCCTGGGCACGAGCACCGTGACCGGTCCGCCCGGGTCCAGCACGAGCAGACCGTCCGCCTCGGTCACCGACGCCAGGGCCACCTGCGGGCCGGGCACCGGGATGGGGCGGGCGTCCGGGCGCCACCGGTGCAGTGCGTCCATCCCGGAAAACACTGGCATGACGGCACGTCCGTCCGGGGCCGCGACCGTCACCATCGCCGCCGAAGCCTGCTTCTCCCCCGCGACCGGCCGGCCCCCCGCCCCCGGGACCGGGTCGTCGCGCTCGTCCAGATGCGCCACCACCGGCACCAGCAGCCGCGCCTTCGGCAGTGCGCCCACCACCGCCCGCAACCGCTGCTGCTCGTCGGTCTCAGCCAGGGCAGGCTTCAGGTGGGCGTCGGTGCTGCCGTCGTCACCGGCGAACGGGGATGGTGGCGGGAGATTTCGGGCCATCAGGGACGTCCGGCGACCTCAAGTGCCTGTGGCAGCGTGAACGCGCCGGCGTACAGTGCCTTGCCGACGATCGCGCCTTCAACGCCGTTCGGCACCAGTTCCCGCAGGGCCCGGATGTCATCGAGGCTGGATATACCGCCGGAGGCCACCACCGGGGCGTCAGTGCGCGAGCACACCTGTGCCAGCAGTTCCGTGTTCGGACCGCGCATGGTGCCGTCCTTGGTGACGTCGGTGACGACGTACCGGGAGCAACCGTCCGCCTCCAGCCGCTCCAGCACCTCCCACAGGTCTCCGCCCTCCCGGGTCCATCCCCGTGCGGCGAGGGTCGTACCGCGCACGTCCAGTCCGACGGCGATCCGGTCGCCGTGCTCCGCGATCACCCTGGAGGTCCATTCCGGGTTCTCCAGTGCCGCGGTGCCCAGGTTCACCCGCTTGCACCCGGTGGCCAGGGCGGCCTCGAGGGAGACGTCGTCGCGGATGCCGCCGGAGAGTTCCACGTCGATGTCCAGCGCGGAGACGACCTCGGCCAGCAACTCCGCGTTGGAGCCGCGACCGAAAGCCGCATCCAGGTCTACCAGGTGGATCCAGGAGGCGCCGTCGCGTTGCCAGGTCAGGGCCGCTTCCAGCGGCGACCCGTAGTGGGTCTCGGTGCCCGCTTCCCCCTGCACCAGGCGGACGGCCTGGCCGTCGGCGACGTCTACGGCGGGGAGCAGTTCGAGGTGGCTCATCAGTGGGTTTCTCCTTCTTCTGACCGGTACGCGGGCAGGGTAGCCAGCCAGTTGCGCAGCAGGCCGATCCCGGCGTTTCCGGACTTCTCGGGGTGGAACTGGGTGGCGCTGAGCACGCCGTCCTCGACGGCGGCGATCATGCGGGTGCGGTGCTCGGTGGTGCCATAGGTGGTCCACGTGGCCAGACCGTGCGCCGGGGCGGTGGTGGCGGCGTAGGAGTGGACGAAGTAGAAGCGTTCGGCATGCAGGCCGGCGAACAGCGTGCTGGCTGCGGGCGCCTCAACGGTGCTCCAGCCGATGTGCGGTACCACCGGGGCGTCCAGTCGCCCCACGACGCCGGCCCACAGGCCCAGTCCCGGGGTTCCCACTTGGTGTTCGCGTCCTTCGGTGAACATCACCTGCATGCCGGCGCAAATACCCAGCACGGCCTGGCCGGCGTCGATCCGGCGCTGGATCATGGCCGGGGCGCCCACCCGCGCGAGTGCCGTCATCACCGCCGGGAAGGCTCCCACACCGGGCACCACGAGACCGTCGGCGCGCGCGATCCGCGTCGGGTCCGCGGTCAAGGTGACCTGCGCGCCGGCACGTTCCAGGGCGCGGACCGCGGAGCGCACGTTCCCGGATCCGTAGTCCAGTACCGCAACGGTCGGCTGCACCGGCCCGGTCACGGCTTCTTCCGCCGTCGGGAACCGAACAACCCGCCGCCGGGCCGCCACTTGCCCGTCGCGGGATCGATCCGGCCCGGGGCATCCTCCGGGTCCAAGGTGCCGATCAACAGGGACTCCAGCACGTCGTCGGCATTGGCCAGGATGAGGCCGGCGGGCACCTCCCGACCGGCTTCGCCGTTGATGTACTCGCGGCCGGTGATGGTGCCGGTGGGGCCGTCGTCGCCGCTGCCGAGGTTGGCGGTCAGGAGCACGACTTGGGCCTTGGCCAGCCGGGAGAGTTGCTCCGCCAGTTGCACCGCCTCGGAGGGGGCGCCGGTGAGCAACATCTCGGCGTCGTCGACCTCGCCGGTAATGGTGCGCGCGGCCAGTGCACCGTTGGCGGACGGGATGATGTGGGCGCGCAGGTCGCTCATCGCACACAATCCGGCCAGGGCCGCTGCCGACCGGATCGGGGTGAGGACGACGGCGATGATGCGCCGTTGCGGCGTGTCCTGGGGCGGCGTCGGCTCGGCGACGGGAGCCTCGGCACCGGGCCGCTCGGGCTCGACGGTGGCGCCGAATTCAGCGGCGAACGCGGCTTCGAACGCCTCCTGGTCGAACTCGGCGAGCGGCTCGGCGTCGTCGTGCTCGCGGTCCTCGCGCTCGGGATCATCGCGCTCCGGATCGTCGCGCTCGCCGTCCTCCCGGTCACCTGGATCGCGGGTCATAACGCGCCCTTGGTGGAGGGCACGCCGTCCACCCGTTCGTCCCGGGCGATGGCGAACCGCAGCGCGCGGGCCAGTGCCTTGAACTGGGCCTCGGCGATGTGGTGCGGATCGCGGCCGGACAGCAGATGAATGTGCAAGCAGATCCCGGCGTGGTACGCCAGGGACTCGAATACGTGCCGGGTCATCGAACCGGTGAAGTGGCCGCCGATCAGGTGGTAGGCCTGGGCCTCCGGCTCGCCGTCGTGCACCACGTACGGCCGCCCGGAGATATCCACCACCGCGCGGGCGAGCGCCTCATCCAGGGGCACCAGAGCGTCACCGAACCGGGCGATGCCGCGCTTGTCCCCCAGCGCCTGGCGCAGTGCCTGGCCCAGGGTGATCGCGGTGTCCTCCACGGTGTGGTGCACGTCGATGTCGGTGTCCCCACTGGCCCGGATCGTCAGGTCGATCAGGGAGTGCTTACCCAACGCGGTGAGCATGTGGTCATAGAAGGGCACCGTGGTGGAGATATCGGTGGCGCCGGTGCCGTCGAGGTCCAACTCGACGCTCACGGTGGATTCGGACGTGGTGCGATCGACCTTCGCGGTACGCACGTTGCTCACGCTGCGGTCACCTCCTTCAATGCGCCGCGAAAAGCGGCCATCTCCTCTGCGGTCCCGATGGACACTCTCAAGTATCCCGCAGGTCCAGTCTCCCTGATCAACACACCTCGATCGAGTAGCCCCTGCCAGATGTGATGGCGATCATCGAACATCCCGAACAGAACGAAGTTCGCATCGGTAGCTGCCACCCGGTAGCCCTGTTCGCGCAGCCAGGCGACGGTCTCGTCGCGGCGGGTGCGAAGTTCGGCCACCTGGGCCTGAAGCGCATCGGTGTGCCGTAACGCAGCGCGCGCCACCGCCTGGGTGATCGCGGACAGGTGGTACGGCAGGCGCACCACCCGCAGCGCATCGACCACAGCCGGGTCGGCGGCCAGGTAGCCCAGGCGGATCCCCGCGCCGGCGAAGGCCTTCGACATGGTCCGGGCCACCGCCAGGTGGCGATAGCGCGGCCTGATGCTGAGCGCGCTGGAGGTCTCGCTGCGGCGGAATTCGGCGTAGGCCTCATCGATCACGACGACGGTCGCGGCCCCGTCCGGCCCGGTGTCGGTGGTGCCCGCGGCGATCTGCTCGATGGTCGCCAGGTCCAGGGCGGTGCCGGTGGGGTTGTTCGGACTCGCGAGGAGCACGACGGCGGGGCGCACCTGACGGATCTTGGCCAGTGCCGCATCGGCGGACAAGGCAAACCCTGCTTCTCGCTCCCCGGCGACGTATTGGGTGAGCGTGTCCCGGGCATACTCCGGATACATCGAATATGTGGGCGCGAAGGACAGCACCGTGCGGCCGGGACCCCCGAAGGCCTGCAGCACGTGCAGCATCACCTCGTTGGAACCGTTTGCGGCCCAGATGTTCGGCACCCTCAGTTCGTCCGCACCGGATTCCTTCGCCAAGTAGGTAGCCAAGTCGGCGCGTAGGGCTTCGAAGTCCCGGTCCGGGTATCGGTTCATCCCCTGGGCCGCACGGGCGACCGACTCGGCGATGTCGGAGATCACTTGGGCCGGGGGCGGATAAGGGTTCTCGTTGACGTTCAGCAGGACCGGGACGTCGAGTTGCGGGGCACCGTAGGGCTCGGTCCCCACCAGGTCGGGGCGTAGGGGCAGATCCACAGACCGGAGTCTAGTGCGGCCGTAGATCGACAGTTCCACACGGCGCCCACGTGCTTGGTGGTCCTCGCCGAGCGTGCTTGGCAGCCCGCCGAGCGTGCATGGCAGCCCCGCCGAGCGATGTCACAGCCCGCCGCTAGCCTTGATACATCCGTTCGATCAAGGAGGATTTATGTCGGCAACGATCACTTCGCTCCCGCACCGCGGTGAGCAGTCGGACGCACCAATGGAGCGTTCGGCAGCCTCAATTGAAGGTCTCGAGGACGAGATCAGCAGCCTGGCTTCTCGGATCGCCCAGCACACCTGCCGGTTCTTGGAGTTACTGGCCGCCTTCGATGAAGCCGGGGGTTGGCACGATCGAGGGTTCGTGTCGGCTAGCCAGTGGCTGAGTTGGCGCTGCGGGATGACCGAAACTACTGCGCGGGAGCACATGCGCGTTGCCCGCGCCCTCCCCCACCTGCCGCTGATCACTGCCGAGTTCCGCACCGGGCGTCTGAGTTACTCCAAGGTGCGTGCGTTGACGCGGGTGGCCACCGCTGACACCGAACCCGAACTGGTGAGCGTGGCAAGGGGCGCCAGTGCCGGTCAACTGGAGCGCTTCATCTCCGGTCTGCGGAGCGCCGGCGTTCTCGACGACGTCGAGGAAGCCCATGAGCGGCGCCGGGTCACCTGGCGCGTCAGTGACGACGGCGACGTGCATCTCACCGCGCAACTGAGTGCGGCGGACGGTGCGATAGTTATCGACGCGCTCTTGGCGACCCAGGAGTATCTGCGATCGACCGATCCGGATCGCCGGAGAGAAGACCCTGGCGAACCGGCAGAGAGGTATGCGGGCCGCCGAGATGAGTCGGATGAGGAGGATACTCGGCGGTCCCTGGCTGACGCGTTGGTGCAGATTTGTGCGGAGGGGCCGCTGACGGAGACGGCCGAGCCCGCGCACAAGAGCCGGCGGGCCGAGACGGTTGTGCACGCCACCATCGACCAACTGGCCAGTATGGGCTCCGCGACCGCCGAGGAGGGTTCGGCGAGGTTGGAATTGGGTCCTGCTCTGCATCCGGAAACCGCGCGGCGACTGACGTGCGACACGGGGCTGGTGTTGCACCTGAAGGAGGGCGATGCCTCCTACAACGTGGTGCCCAGCACCCACCCGGGGCGAACGATCGACGTCGGGCGACGTACCCGCACGCCCAATGCCGCCCTGATGCGGGCGTTGTGGGACCGAGATCAGGGCTGCCGCTATCCCGCTTGCGGTCGACGACGGTTCGTCCATGCACACCATGCGGTCCACTGGGCTCACGGCGGGCCGACCGAGTTGGACAACCTGGTGTTGCTCTGCGGACAGCACCACCGGTTGCTGCACGAGGGCGGGTTCTCGTTGTCGATGCAGGGAAAGCAGGTGCGATTCTTCGATTGCGCCGGCGACAAGGTGGCTGTGGTCGGGGAAAGGACAGGCGCCCCGGCGGCAACTGCGGATGGAGAAGCCGACACCGACACCCGGGACGCCGCCTACGCACTCAGCCCGGTCAACGGTGGACCGATGGATCTGGAATGGGCTGTCAGCGTGGTTGCGGACCATTGGGAGCACCGCCGCGCTCGAACTGCCGCATCACACCCCGACGCGGCGGCCTAAGGAGCGCCCGCGCTTCCGCGGAAGCGCCACCGATCTTTGGGGAACGCGTCGCCGAGTTTTTGCGGCGCTACTGCACGATGGTGTTGCTGTTCCGGTTTCCGCCTAGGCGCTGGATCCATCGCTCCAGCGGGATGCTGCCGTCCTGCCAAGGCAGGAGGATCCACAGCACCACGTACAACGTCGGGCCAATCAGCGGTAACAGGAAGGCGATGATCATCAGCACCCGCACCAGCACGACGTCCAAATTGGTTGCATCGGCGATGCCGCCACCGAGGCCGGCGAGGACACGTCGGGGGCCGCGGCGAAAGCTCAGGTTGCGGATGAAGCCGAAGAAGGAGTCCATGCGACCAGCGTACGGACGCGCTCCTGGAGCTCGCCATCCGGGATGACCCTGATATGGCATAGGTACCGCCCTGAATCGGAGGTCACGATTGACGATCACCCACGGCTGCCATCCCTGGCACGCTATGCGCGGCCGTCATACTGAGGCGCGCTGTCATAGACGTCCGGTCATGGACGGCCATCATGCGCGCCTTCCGCCACTCACGCTTCCGCGGAAGCGCCACCTCTTGGCTCTGCCTGGCTCACTCTGGTCGGCGTAAGGCTGCGGCGGTGCCGTGCGCGGGCAGGTCCTCGGCGCCCGCGAGCGTGACCAGATGTCCGGTGACCTGCGCAAGCCCAGCGGCGTTGTAGTCGACGACCTGCACCGACTTCAAGTAGGCCTGCACCCCGAGGCCGCTGGCGAACCGTGCGGTTCCGCCGGTGGGCAGCACGTGGTTCGACCCGGCAAGGTAGTCGCCGAGGGAGACCGGGGAGTGCGAGCCGAGGAAGATCGCCCCGGCGTTGTGGATAGCCGCAGCGGTGGCGTCGGGGTCGCGGGTCTGGATCGACAGGTGCTCGGCCGCGTAAGCGTTGGCCACCTCGATGCCGTGGGGCTCATCGCGGACCAGGACCACGGCCGACTGCGGGCCGGACAACGCCTGGCGGATCCGGTCGGAATGCTTGGCCAACTCCACCTGGGCGGTGATCTGTTCCGCGACCTGGTCGGCCAACTCCGTCGAATCGGTGATCAAGACCGAAGCAGCGGCAGGATCGTGCTCGGCCTGGGAGATCAGGTCGGCCGCCACGTAGACCGGGTCGGCGCTGTCGTCGGCGAGCACCGCAATCTCGGTAGTGCCCGCCTCGGAGTCGATGCCCACCAGTCCCAGCACCGCTCGTTTGGCCGCTGCGACGTAGATGTTGCCCGGCCCGGTGACCACGTCGACCGGCTCGCACCTGTCCTCCGGGGGCGCGCCGCCATCGCTTCTCACCCCGAAGGCGAACATGCCCACCGCCTGGGCTCCCCCGACGGCGTACACCTCGTCGACGCCCAGGAGTGCGCAGGTGGCCAGGATCACCGGGTCCGGCCAACCGTCGTTGTCCCGTTGCGGCGGACTGGCCAGCGCCAGCGCGCCGACCCCTGCCTCCTGGGCGGGGACGACGTTCATGACGACCGACGAGGGATAGACCGCCAGCCCCCCGGGCACATACAGACCCACACGTTGCACCGGGATCCAGCGTTGGTGCACTTGTGCGCCCTCGCCGAACTCGGTGGTCGCTGGTTGGGGCAACTGCGCCCGGTGACCCCGGCGGGCACGTTCGATCGCTTCGGTCAACGCCGCGCGCAGATCCGGTGCGAGGTCCTGCAGCGCCTGGCTGAGTACCTGCTCGGGCACGCGTAACGAAGGCGGTCGCACGCCGTCGAACTGCTGGGAGTACTCTGCGATCGCATGTGCGCCTTCGGCGCGGACCCTGGCCAGGATCGGTTCGACCGCTTGTAGTGCTGCGGTGATGTCCACTTCGGCCCGAGGGAGCGCTGCCCGCAGTCGGGCCGAGGAGGCGCGGACTTCACGAAGGTCGAGGGTGCGTATCACGTTGCCAGAGTCTACGCCGGTCGCCAGAGCCTATATCGGTCGCCGGGGCGCGCCGCCGGGGCGGGCGGGGCCGGGCCAGACGTGGGGCCGGGCCAGACGTGGGGCCGGGCCAGACGCGGTGCCGGGCCAGACGCGGTGCCCGCGCCGACTGTCATGATGGGATCATGCCTGTCAACGAGCCTCAGGACGTGCCGATCCGGGAGGAGATGATCCGCTTGGGTCAATTCCTCAAACTTGCCGCCGTCGTCGAGGACGGTGCGCAGGCCAAGACGCTCCTCGCCGATGGCGCCGTGGCCGTCAACGGGCAGAGCGAGACTCGGCGCGGGCGGCAACTTGCCGTGGGCGATGTAGTGAGTATCGATCTTCCCGCTGGTGCGGTGGCGCTGCGCGTGAGCCGCTGACCTCGGGCCTCACAGTTGGAAGGAGCCGTCGGTCGCCGTCAAGGCACGGTCACCCCGGCCAGGTAGCGCTCCGGCCACCGCTCAGGCCACGCAGTGCGGGCCGAGCAACGCCTTCAGGTCGCCGTACAGCGCGGGGGTGCGCTCGACCCGGAGTTGGTCATCCAGGCGCAGCACGGTGGCTCGGCCCGGTGATGTCAGCCGCAACCGCACCTCGGTGGCCCCGGGGTGGGTGGCCAGGATCTCCCGGAGTTGCTGGACCACCGGTGTGGTGCAGCGGTACTCGGCCAGGCTGACGGTTACCGGCGCGTCATCGCTAACGGACACATCCGGCAGGCTCATCTCCATCGCCTGTAGCGCCAGGGAGTCATCGCGGCGGCGAATCCGCCCGCGGAGCACCACCACGGTGTCCTCGGCCAGCGCCGTGGAGTAGGCCAGGTAGGTCTCGCCGAAGAAGAGTGCCTCGACGCTGCCGGCCATGTCCTCGATCGTCACCGCCGCCCAGGTGTTGCCCTGTTTGGACACCTTGCGGGCCACCGAGGTGATCAACCCGGCGACAGTCACGGTGGAGCCGTCGGGGCGGGCCTCATCGGCCAACAAGGTCGCGATGGGTACGTCCGCGGCCTTGGTCAGCACGTGCTCGATGCCCGAAAGCGGATGGTCGGAGACGTACAGACCGAGCATTTCCCGTTCGAAAGCGAGTTTCTGCTTCTTGTCCCACTCCGGCAGGTCCGGCACCTCCACCGCCAGGGAGACCTCCTCGCCGTCGTCCCCGCCCAGGTCTGCGAACAGGTCGAACTGCCCCTCGGCCTCCTTGCGCTTCACGCCGATCACCGCATCGATGGCCTGCTCGTGGATGAGCAGCAACGAGCGGCGGGTGTGCCCGAGGGAGTCGAACGCGCCGGCCTTGATGAGCGACTCGATGGTGCGTTTGTTGCACACCACCGCAGGTACCTTGTCCAGGAAATCTGTAAACGAGGTGAAGGCGCCCTTCTCCTGCCGGGTGGCCACGATGGCGTTGACGACGTTCTGCCCCACGTTGCGCACCGCGCGCAACCCGAATCGGATGTCCTCCCCCACCGGCGTGAAGGTGGCCTCCGAAGCATTGACGTCCGGGGGCAGCACGGTGATACCCATCCGGCGGCACTCGTTCAGGTACAGCGCGGACTTGTCTTTGTCTTCCCGGGTGGAGGTGAGGGTGGCCGCCATGTACTCGGCTGGGTAGTGCGCCTTGAGGTAGGCCGTCCAGTACGAGACGAGCCCGTAGGCAGCCGAGTGGGCCTTGTTGAAGGCGTAGTCACTGAAGGGGACCAGCACCTCCCACAAGGCATTGATTGCCTCATCGGGGTAGCCGCGTTCGCGCATTCCGGCGGCGAACTTGTCGAACTCGGCGTCCAGCACCTCGCGCTGCTTCTTACCCATCGCCCGGCGCAGCAGGTCGGCTTCACCGAGGGTGTACCCGGCGAGTTTCTGGGCGATTTCCATCACCTGCTCCTGGTACACGATCAACCCGTAGGTGGTGCCCAGGATCTCGTCCAATGGTCCGGCCAGCGCCGGGTGCAGCGGGGTGATGTCCTGCAGACCGTTCTTGCGCAGGGCGTAGTTGGTGTGCGAGTTGGCGCCCATCGGCCCTGGCCGGTACAGCGCGCCGACGGCGGAGATGTCCTCGAAGTTGTCCGGACGCATCTGCCGCAGCAGAGTGCGCATCCCCGCCCCGTCGAGTTGGAACAGTCCCAGGGTGTCCCCGCGGCCGAGGAGTTCGTAGGTCTTACGGTCATCCAGGGGCAGGTCCTCGACGATCACAGGCTCCTTGCCGTTGATCTCGATGTTGACCAGGGCGTCCTCGAGAATGGTGAGGTTGCGTAGGCCCAGGAAGTCCATCTTCACCAGACCGAGGTCCTCCCCGGCGGGGAAGTCCACCTGGGTGATGACCGCACCGTCCTGCTCCCGGCGCATGATCGGGATGACGTCGATCAACGGTTCGCTGGCGATGATGACCCCAGCCGCGTGCACGCCCCACTGACGTTTCAGCCCCTCCAGGCCCTTCGCGGTCTCCAGCACCTTGGCGGCATCGGGGTCCTCGGCGATGAGTTGGCGGAACTCCGCCGCTTCGGCATAGCGGGAGTCCTCCGGGTCGAACATGCCCTTGAGGGAAACGTCCTTACCCATCACCGCCGGGGGCATCGCCTTGGAGAGTTTCTCCCCCATCGCGAAGGGGTAGTCCAGCACCCGGCTCGCGTCCTTCAGCGCCTGCTTGGCCTTGATCGTGCCGTAGGTGACGATGTAGGCGACCTTGTCCTCGCCGTACTTCTCGCTGACGTAGCGGATCACCTCACCGCGGCGGCGCTCGTCGAAGTCGATGTCGAAGTCCGGCAGGCTCATCCGCTCGGGATTGAGGAACCGTTCGAAGATCAGCCCGTTCTCCAGCGGGTCCAGCCCGGTGATGCCCATCGCGTAGGCGGCCATCGAGCCCGCGCCCGACCCTCGGCCCGGCCCCACCCGGATGCCTTGGGACTTGGCCCAGTTGATGAAGTCGGCCACCACCAGGTAGTACCCGGCGTACCCCTTGGAACTGATGACGTCCTGCTCGTACTGTGCCTGTTTGCGCACTTCCTCGGGCACCCCGTCGGGGTAGCGCTGCTGGAGTCCCTCCTCCACCTTCCTGATGAAGTGGGAGACCTCGTCCTCCCCCTCGGGCACCGGGAAGTGCGGCATGTAACGGCCCACTTCCTCGGTGAAGGACACCTCGCACTGTTCGGCCACCAGGAGGGTGTTGTCGCACGCCTCGGGGTGGTCGCGGAACAGTTCGCGCATCTCAGCCCCGGACTTCAGGTAGAACTCCTCCCCCTCGAATGCGAACCGGGAGCCGCCCTGGGCGTAGGAGGGTTCGGTGAGTTTGGAGCCGGAGTTCACGCACAGCAGCGCCTCATGGGCGTGGGCGTCCTCGCGCCGGGTGTAGTGCAGATCGTTGGTGGCCAGCAGCGGTGCGCCGACGTGCTTGGCGAGTTTGAACAGGTCGGCGATGGTGCGGCGCTCGATGTCGATGCCGTGGTCCATCACCTCGATGTAGTAGTTCTCCCGCCCGAAGATGTCCTGCATCTCCCCCGCTGCGCGCACGGCCTCGTCCCACTGCCCCAGTCGCAGCCGGGTCTGCACCTCACCGGAGGCACAACCGGAGGTGGCGATCATCCCCTCGGAGTAGGTGGACAGCAGTTCGGCGTCCATCCGGGGCCATTTGCCCCACTGACCCTCCAGGGAGGCCAGTGAACTCATCCGGAACAGGTTGTGCATCCCGGTGTTGTTCTTCGCCAGCAGCGTCAGGTGCGTGTAGGCGCCGCGGGCGGAAACGTCGTCCCCGCTCTGGCTGTCCTCACCCCACCGCACTCGGGTACGGTCGAACCGCGAGGTGCCCGGGGTGAGGTACGCCTCCACCCCGATGATCGGCTTGATCCCGTACTTCTTGGCGGTGCGCCAGAAGTCGTAGGCGCCGAACAGGTAGCCGTGGTCGGTGGTGGCCAGCGCGGTCTGTCCGAGCCGGTTGGCCTCGGTGAACAGATCATCCAGCCTCGCCGCGCCGTCCAACATGGAGTACTCGGTGTGCACGTGCAAGTGGACGAAATCAGCGGCCATGGCATCAGAGTCTAGGCTCGCCCACCCACAGCTCCCGTCAGGCGCACCGACCGGGCGCCGGGCGGGCGTCGGGCGGGCGTCGGGCCGGGC
This sequence comes from Beutenbergiaceae bacterium, assembly GCA_035302405.1. Taxonomy (GTDB): domain Bacteria; phylum Actinomycetota; class Actinomycetes; order Actinomycetales; family Beutenbergiaceae; genus CALKWS01. The sequence continues at coordinate 29,096 of DATGSR010000106.1, read as the reverse complement.
ATTGGATCGGGCATGGAGCCGGCGCGGGCCGGGCATAGGGTGGCGAGATGGGCACAGGAAGACGATGGCGGCAGGTGGTCCACGCGGCTGGTCTGGCCGACGACCGCGGCGGGGTGCGCCCGACGATCTTCGCGGAGATGACGGCCTTGGCCGGACGCACCGGAGCGTTGAACCTCGGCCAGGGCTTCCCCGACGACGACGGGCCGGCCACGGTCATGCAGGTCGCCCGGCAGGCGATCACCGACGGGCGGAACCAGTACCCTCCCGGTACCGGCATCGCACCGTTGCGGGAGGCGATCGCGGCGCACCAGTCGCGGCATTACGGGCTGGACCTGGACCCCGGCACGCAGGTAGCGGTAACGAACGGGGCCACCGAGGCGATCGCCGCTGCGTTGTTGGCGTTGGCCGGGCCCGACGACGAGGTGCTCACGCTGGAGCCGTACTACGACTCCTACGCTGCGGTGATCGCGATGTCCGGTGCCCGGCACGTCACGGTGCCGCTGGCGCCCGGTTCGCACGGGTTCACCGTCGACGCCTCAGCCCTGCGGGAAGCCTTCACCGACCGCACCGCGGTGGTGTTGCTGAACACTCCGCACAACCCGACCGGGGCCGTGCTGGGTCGCGCCGAGTTGGAGTTGGTCGCCGAGTTGGCTCGGGCCCATGACGCGGTGGTGGTCACCGACGAGGTCTACGAGCACCTCACCTACGACGGCGCCGAGCACATCCCGATCGCCACCCTGCCGGGAATGTTCGAGCGAACGCTGACGATCTCCTCCGCGGGCAAGACCTTCTCTGTGACCGGATGGAAAGTGGGCTGGGCCTGCGGCCCGGCCGATTTGGTGACCGCGGTGGTGTCGATCAAGCAGTTCCTCACCTATACCGGCGGCGCCCCGCTCCAACCGGCGGTGGCCGCCGCCCTGAACCTGGAAACCTCCCACGGCGCGGACCGGGACTGGATCGGGCGTCTGCGCGCAGATCTGGCCGAACGGCGCGACCTACTTCTGGAGGGGCTGACCGAGGCGGGTTTCGACGTCGTGCGCCCGCAGGGCAGTTACTTCGTGGTCGGTGACGCGACCGCCTGGCTGGATCGGTACGGGTTGCCGCATGGTGCCGCGCTGTGCCGGGCGTTGCCGGAGTTGGCCGGCGTGGCTGCCGTTCCGGTCTCGGCGTTCACCGTGCCCGGCAGCAGGGCCGACGACGAGTTGGCCGCCGCGGTGAGGTTCACCTTCACCAAATCGCGCCCGGTGCTCAGCGGGGCGATCCAGCGGTTGGTGAGGCAAGCACCTTGACCGCGTCCCGGTGCCAGATCCGCGCATCCAGGTAACGCTCGGTGCCGATCTGGTAGCCCAGGGCGGCGTAGAACGGGATCGCGCTCTCCTGGGCCGACAATTCCACGCGGACCTGGCCGCCGTCCGCGAACTCGGCCAGGGCGATGCGCTCGAGTTCCACCATCAGCGCCCGGCCCACCCCGCTGCCGCGCGCCTCGGCCAGCACCGCTACCCGGGTGGCGTGCACGGTCCCCGGCTGGTCGGCGTCGATCAGCATCCGGGCGGTGCCCACATCGCGGCCGCCGGATACGGCAACCAGGTGCACCGCTCGCTCCGGGCCGTCCAACCCGTCCAGTTCCTCCTCGGGAAGCACGCCCTGCTCCTCGACGAAAACGCGCCAGCGCAGGGCATGGACGCGCTCGAGACTCGCGGGCGTGCGCACGCGCTCGATGGTGAGGTTCATCGGGTCCGTAGTTCCGTCAAGGCGTTGTCCAGATCCTCCGGATACTCCGATTCCACGGTCAGCGGCAAGCCCGTGCCCGGATGTTCGAAGCTCAGTTCCATGGCGTGCAACCACTGCCTGGACAAACCCAACTCCCGGGCGAGGACGGGGTCGGCGCCATAGGTGGTGTCGCCCACGCACGGGTGCCCGATCGCGGCCGTGTGCACCCGGATCTGGTGGGTGCGTCCGGTCTCCAGGTCGATCCGCAGCAAACTGGCCGCCGGCACCGCCTCCAGGGTGGAGTAGTGGGTGAGGGCATCCTTGCCGCCGGCCACCACGGCCCACTTGTAGTCATGGCGCGGGTGGCGGCCGATCGGGCCGTCGATGGTGCCCTCCGAGGGATCCGGATGGCCCTGGACCAGAGCGTGGTAGATCTTCGTGACGGCCCGGTCCCGGAACGCCTGCTTGAGCACGGTGTAGGCCCGTTCGCTCTTCGCCACCACCATGAGCCCGGATGTTCCGACATCCAGGCGGTGCACGATGCCCTGACGTTCCGCGGCGCCGGAGGTGGCCACCCGGTACCCGGCCGCGGCCAGGGCGCCGACGACGGTGGGGCCGTCCCAACCCGGGCTCGGGTGGGCCGCCACACCCACCGGTTTGTCCACCACCACGATGTGGTCGTCCTCGTGGCGGATGATCATGCCGGGTACGGGCTCCGGCGGCCTGGTGGGCTGCTGTTCCGGCTGGGGCAGGTCGACTTCCAACCAGCCGCCGGAGTCCAGGCGATCGGACTTGGCCAGGGGCCGGCCATCCAGGTGGGCAGCACCGTCCGCGAGCAAATCCGCGGCTTTCGTGCGGCTCAAGCCGAGCAGGCGGGAGAGCCCGACGTCAGCGCGTTCGCCGTCAAGTCCGTCCGGGACGGGGAGCGACCGCCGATCAGCCACGCTCGGCCTCCCCCGGTGTGACGTCCCCGCCGTCGCCCTCCTGATCGGTCGGATCCGGCGGCTCGTCGCCGGGTGGCGCATCCTCGTCGGGCCGCGTGTCGTCGTCGGCCTTCGTGCCGGCTTGGCTCCCGGCAGACTCCACGCGGCCATCCAGTCCAACGCCGCGGATGAGCAGCACGGCGATGAGCGGGGCGGCGACCACGATCGCGATGTCGGCGACGTTGCCGATCACGAACCCGCCGTAATTCAGGAAGTCCACCACGTGGCCTTGGGCGAAGCCCGGATCCCGGAACAGCCTGTCGCCGAGGTTACCCAGATTGCCCCCCAGGAGCAGTCCGAGACTCACCGCCCAGGCCCGGGACCGCAGCCGGCGGGCCACCGCGATGATCACCACGGTGACCGCGACCGCGGCGATGGTGAAGACCCAGGTGAGCCCGGTCGCTAATGAGAACGCAGCGCCGGGGTTGAACACCAGTTGCAGTCCGAACCAGTCGCCGAGCAACGGGTGGTAGACCCCGGGCTCCAGCGCGGCCAGTGCGGCGATCTTGGTGGCCTGGTCGGCGGCTAACACCAAGACGGTGCCCACACCCAAGTAGGCCAGGGCCCGGGCGCGGGAAACGGTCGAGCGCGGTGCGGAGTCGGTGGCCCTGCTCGTGGAGTCAGTCACCAACTAGGGCCGGCGGACGTCGCTCTCCGGACGACCACCGCTCCCGTAACCCCCCAGGCTGCCGCGGCCCTCGACGTCGGCGAGCAGTCCTTCCAGGTAGCTCTTCAAGCGGGTGCGGTAGTCACGTTCGAAGACGCGCAGTTCGTCGATCTTGCGTTCCAGCAGGGAACGCTCACCTTCGAGTTGGTTGAGTGTGCGAGTGCGCTGCTCTTCGGCTTCGTTGACCAGTCGTTCCCCCTCGGCGCGGGCCTCGGTGAGGATGCGGTCGGCTTCCGCCTTGCCGTTCGCCACGTACTCATCGTGCAGGCGCTGGGCCAGTTGCAGCATGCCGGTAGCCGATTCCGGCTCTCCCTCGCCGGTGGCCACACCCGCTGCAGGGGTGGGCGGTGCGGGCTGCTCCACTGCCGGCTCTGGCGTGGGCGCCGACGGCTCCGACGGCGGTTGCTCCACCTGCTGGGGTGCGGGCGCCACCGCCGCCATGGTTTGCGTGTCTCCCGCGGGCTGGCCGGAACTCAGTTCCGCGACGCGGGCTTCGGCCGCCGCCAACTTGGCCTTGAGTTCCTCGTTCTCACCGGTGAGTACCCGGAGCGTCGCCACGACTTCGTCGAGGAAGTCATCGACCTCGTCTTGGTCGTACCCCTCGCGGAACTTCGTCGGTTGGAATTTTTTGTTGAGGACGTCGTCCGCAGTCAGCAGTGCCATGTTCAACTACCTCGAATTGTCGATTCGGATGACGGGCGTCACCTGGTTGTACGTTAGCGGAAAGTCGCGTTGACCCATTACAGCGTATGGGGCGCAAGGATCGCCATCAGGATGAAGCAGGCGAGGAAGATTACGATGAATCCGACGTCCAGACTCACTGCCCCGAGTCGGAGCGGAGGGATGACTCGCCGGACTGCCTTCAGCGGAGGATCGGTGGCGGTGAAGGTCAGTTCCGCCACCACCAGCGTGATCCCCCGGGGCTTCCAATCGCGGGCGAACTGCTGAACCCAGTTGAACACCAGCCGGACCAGGAGCAGCAGTAGATAGATCAGAACGGCCAGATACAGAACGCTCAGGACGAGGGACACTTCCTGCCTAACTCTGGTTGAAGAACCTTGCCTGAGTAGTGTCCGGCTCCCGCTCTTCGTTGGCAATCTCCACCGTCGCCGGTGAGAGCAGGAACACTTTATTGGTGACCCGCTCGATCGCGCCGCGCAAACCGAAGACCAAACCGGCGGAGAAATCCACCAGGCGCTTGGCTTCGGCGTCGGTCATGTCGGTGAGGTTCATGATCACCGGGGTTCCTCCGCGGAACGCCTCCCCGATGGTCTTGGCATCGTTGTAGGTACGCGGGTGGACGGTGGTGATGCGGCGCAGGCTGCTGGAGTCCCGGTGCGAGGCGGCGCGGCTGATCGGGGTGACCTCAGCCTCCTGGACCTCCTCGACAGGGTCCTCATCGCCGTAGTCCACGTAGTCTTCGTGCTCTTCGTGCTCCGGTTCGGACAGTCCGAGCCAGAGCATCGATTTGCGTAGCGTTCCTGCCATCGCCTTCTCCCTCGTTCTGATGCGCATCTGACCATTGCGCATGCGTGCTGGTTCCCTCTGACGCTAGACCAGGGCCGATGCGCGTCCGGGCAGGTCAAGACGGCGTGTCGCTGCCCTTGGGAACCACCAGGCCGGCGCTGCGGCCGGTACGGCCGTCACGGCGGTAGGAGAAGAGGGACCTGTCCTCGAAGGTGCAGCGGGCAGCGGTGGCGATGGCCCGCACTCCGCCGCGGCGCAACGCGGCATGCACCCCGGCGGGCAGGTCGAGCGCCGGGGTACCCCACCGGGTACGGGCGTCCAGGGCAGGTTCGATCGCGACCGCCTCGGCGTGCATCGCAGCCGGAACCTCGTAACACGACCCGCAGATCGCCGGGCCGATCGCGGCATGGGTGGGTGGGTGGCCCGCTTCGGTCATGGCCGCAAGGGCATTCTGGACCACGCCGGAGAGCAAACCGCGGCGCCCGGCGTGGACCGCGCCGACCATCCCCGGAGCGGCCAGCAACACCGGCACGCAGTCGGCTACCAGCACTCCGACCGCGCGGTCCCGTCCCAGCACGGCGTCGGCGGTGCCCTCATCCTGGTCGGGGCCGAGCACGTCGGTCCCGTGCACCTGTTCGGGGTAAGTGACCGGTCCGCCGATCAGGCCCGCGGCTTTCCGTCGGTTGCGCCGGACCGCATCCGGGTCATCACCCACCGCTCCCCCGAGGTTCCACGAGGTGTACGGGCCGGCGCTCACCCCGCCGACGCGCGTGGTGAACAGTCCGGTGGCCCAGGGCCCCAGGTCCGCCACGATCACCTGGCCGGCCTCGTCGAGCGCGTGGCCCGCATCGCTCCTCGCGTGGTCGGGGTTCCCAGCGGTGTGCCTCACTTGAGGAAGTCTGGCACGTCCAGGTCATCGTCCCGACGGCGGCGGGGCACCTCATCGAAGATCCGCGGCACTTCCAGGCCCTGCGTGGGCGGGCCGGCCGGCCGGTCCGCCTCGGGCGACCCGTTGCCCGCCGACGGGTAGGCCGGTTCGGGGGCGCGCGGCTCGGCTGCACGCGGTTCGGCCGGTGCGGGCACCGGATCGGGGTTGACCTGCGCCGAGACCACCGTGGGTTCGGGATCCTCGGTCGGCTCCAGCACCGGAGGCACTCGGCGGGCGGCGTCCGTCGGGTCCTGGCTGTGGACGAAGGTTTCACCCTCGTCCTTCGGTTTGGGTGAGCCGCCGTCGAAACCGGCGGCGATGACCGTCACGCGCACCTCATCGCCCAGCGCGTCGTCGATCACCGCGCCGAAGATGATGTTCGCCTCCGGATGTGCCGCTTCCTGGACCAGGCGAGCAGCCTCGTGGATCTCGAACAGTCCCAGATCGCTGCCGCCCTGGATGGACAACAGCACCCCGTGTGCGCCGTCGATGCTTGCTTCCAGCAGCGGGGAGGAGATCGCCAGTTCCGATGCCTGTACGGCCCGGTCCTCGCCGCGGGAGGATCCGATCCCCATCAAGGCGCTTCCGGCCCCCTGCATGACGGACTTGACGTCGGCGAAGTCGAGGTTGATCAATCCCGGCGTGGTGATCAGGTCGGTGATCCCCTGCACACCGGAGAGCAGTACCTGGTCGGCGCTCTTGAACGCGTCCAGGACGGAGACGCCCCGGTCGGAGATGGACAACAGCCGGTCGTTGGGGATGACGATGAGGGTGTCCACCTCGTTGCGGAGCGCCTCGATGCCGGCGTCGGCCTGCACGCTGCGGCGCCGTCCCTCGAAGGTGAACGGCCGGGTGACCACCCCGATGGTCAACGCCCCCAGTGAGCGGGCGATCTTGGCCACCACCGGCGCTCCGCCGGTGCCGGTGCCGCCGCCCTCCCCTGCGGTGACGAACACCATGTCCGCTCCGCGCAGCACCTCCTCGATCTCCTCGGCGTGATCCTCGGCGGCCTTCTTGCCCACCTCCGGGTCCGCGCCGGCCCCGAGCCCGCGGGTCAGGTCACGACCGACGTCGAGTTTGACGTCGGCGTCGCTCATCAGCAGTGCCTGGGCGTCGGTGTTGACGGCGACGAACTCCACGCCCTTCAACCCGACCTCGATCATCCGGTTGACGGCGTTGACTCCACCACCGCCGATACCTACCACCTTGATGACCGCTAGATAGTTCTGCGGTGCCGCCACGTCATCATCCCTCTCGTCAAACCCTGAACCTCAACTTGAGGTTTAGAGTTATGTCATTTCCTCGCAGCGATGACGCTATGTCCGCAACCCCCGGGCAGCAACGACATCCGGGGGTGTGTCGGCCACTCAGTCCCGGGTGATCGGGTGCCTGGGCGCGGACACGTCGTACACGCCTGCCGGCACCTGTCTCAGCGTGGTCAACACCGCGGCCTTCAGGTCGTTCTCCTCCGCACTCCCCCACACCACCAGGGCGCCGTCGGCCAGTTCCAGTTCCACCTGGTCCGGGCTGGCCGCCGCGACCGCCCCGACCTCGTCGAACAACTCCTGGGGCAACTGCCCGAGCACCGTGACCGCAGACTGCAGGGCCGGGGCAGCGGCGTCGCTGTCGACGTCGACCTCCACCACCGGCAAGTCCTCACGGGGCTCGGCCACCCGGGCGAGTTGGACCGCTTCCGCGTCCAGCACCAGGTACTCCTCGCCGTCCGGCACGGTGGCGACCGGCACCCGCGGGGTGATCTGCACCGCGATCCCGCCCGGCCACTGCCGGCGGACCTCCGCGGTGAGCACACCGGTGACGTCCTCGACCTGCGCGGCGAGCGTGGTGGTGCTCAGCCGCACCAGCGGCTCACCCTCGTGGGCGGCCAAGATGTCCGTCACCCCACCGGTATCCACCACGTCGGTGGCGCCGCGGATCTCCACCGCATCGGCGCGCAAGGCCAGGACCGGGGAGAACGCCACCACATACACCGCCGCCGCGACCGCCAGCACAACCGCCGTCACGATCGCGATCGTGCGCCACCGCATCCGCCGCAGGGCCCGACGGCGTTCAGCCAGTCGCTCCGACAGTTGCGTGGATACCTTCTGCACCGCTTCGGTGCCGGCGCTCGGTGCTCCCACTTGGGTGGACGCGGCCCGCGGGGCAGCCACGTCGGTGCCGGCGCCGCGCCGGTACGCGGGACGGCGGACGGATCCGGGGCGGGTGGGTGCCCTCATTGCCGTCCCGGCTCGGCAAGGTGTTCAAGTTCGGCCAGGATCGATCCGGCCGCGGTGGTGACATCACCGGCGCCGATGGTGATGACCACATCGCCCGGACGGGCTGCGCGGGCGACGGCGCGGGCGGCCTCGTCCAGCCCTCGGGCCAGGTTGGCCTGCGGTAGGTGCGCACCGATCAGCGCCGAGGTGACGCCGGGTAAGGGTTCTTCTCGCGCCGGGAAGATCGGTGCCAACCACACCGAGTCGGCTCCGGAGAGCGCCTCGGCGAACTCGGCGGCGAAATCACGGGTGCGGGTGTACAGGTGAGGCTGGAACAGGGCCAGCACTCGCCCGCCGCCCGCCGCCCCGCGGGCGGTGCGGACCGCTGCGGCGACCTTGGCCGGATTGTGGGCGTAATCGTCGATCACCCGGACGCCCCCGACGCTGCCGCGCAGCTCGAACCTACGGGCGGTACCGGTGAAGGTGCCCAGCGCGGCGGCCATGTCCGCCGGATCAACCCCCAGTTCGACGCCCGCGCACCATGCCGCCGTGGCGTTGGCCAAGTTGTGCTCACCGGGCACCGCGAGGTCCAGTTCCACCGCCCCGATTTCGCTGACCAGTCGCGCCCCCGATTGGGTCGCCGCCAGTTGGGGGGCCTCGATCCGCACGTGCGCGCCGGTGCCGGTGCCGTAAGTCTGTACCCGCTTGCCCGCTGCGGCGGCTGTGCGCGCCAACTGCGCGGCGCCGTCGTCGTCGGCATTGGCGATGAGCAGCCCTCCGGGGCGGAGTTTGTCGACGAAGTCGCCGAATGCCGCGGTGTAAGCGGCCTCGGTGCCGTAGTGGTCCAAGTGGTCCGGCTCGATGTTGGTGACGATCGCGACCTGGGGGTCGTAGTTGATGAACGACTTGTCGGATTCATCCGCCTCGGCGACGAACACGGTGCCGGTGCCCAGATGCGCGCCGGTGTCCAGGGCCACCACCCGCCCGCCGATGGCGAAGGAGGGGTCCTGCCCGGCGGTGCGCAGGGCGACGGCGAGCATCGCGGAGGTGGTCGTCTTACCGTGGCTGCCGGCGACGGCCACGAAGTCCTTACCCCGTGCGGCCAGTGCCAGGGCTTCGGAGCGGTGCCGGATCGGTATCCCACGGTCCTTGGCCGCGCGTAGTTCAACGTTGTCCGGCGCGATGGCGGTGGAGACCACCACCAGGTCCTCGGGGCCCAGGTGCGCCACGTGTGCGGCGTCATGACCCACGTGCACCTCGGCACCGCGGGCGGCCAGCCGTGCCAGCACCGGGGAGTCGGCCCGATCGGAGCCGCTCACCCGGTAGCCCTGGGCGAGAAGCAATTCGGCGATCACCGACATCCCGGCGCCGCCGATGGCGATGAAATGGATCCTCACGCCGGCTCCAGCACGTCGGTGACGATCCGGGCGAGCCGTTGGGCGCCATCGGTGATTCCTGCCCCCGCGGCGCGCTGCCGCAACCGCTCGCGCTCCGCGGTCTCGCGCACCAGCGGGAGGGCGTGCTCCTCGAGCCAAGTGGTGGTCAACTCCGCGTCCCGGACCATCAGGGCACCTCCGGCGTCCACCACCGGACGGGCGTTGAGTTCCTGCTCCCCGTTCCCGATCGGCAACGGAACGTAGATCGCCGGGATCCCCAAGGCGGTCAGTTCGCTGACCGTACCCGCGCCGGCGCGGGCGATCACCAGGTCCGCGCAGGCCAAGGCGTGCTCCATCTCCATCAGGTACTCGCGTACGTGGTAGTGCTCCCCGCCCGGCATCCGGGCCACGGCGCTGCGCACCGGGTCCGCCTTCCCGCGACCGCTGAGGTGGAGCACCTGGGCGCCGGCGGCGATCATCTGCGCCCCGACGGTGGGCACCATCTCGTTCAGTCTCGCCGCCCCCAGCGACCCTCCCGTGACCACCACGGTGAGCCGGTTGGGATCCAGCCCCAACGCCCGGGCGCCGGCTGCGGACCGGCCGTCCGGGTCCTGCTCACGCTGGCGCACCAACTGCGCGATCGCCGGTCGCAGCGGCAAACCCACGACGTGGGCGCCCGGCAGGGGCGTGCCGGGGAACGTCGTCGCCACCGCCGTCGCATAGCGCGCGCCCAAGCGGTTCGCCAGGCCGGGGCGGGCGTTCTGCTCATGCACCACGATCGGTACCTTCGCCCGGCGTGCGGCGAGGTAGGCAGGGGCGGAGACGTATCCGCCGAATCCCACCACCGCATCGGCGCCGGAGACCACGGCCCGCGTGGTGCCCATGGCACGCCGCCAGCGGCCGGGGAGGGAGAACCACTGCGTCGTCAAGGACCGGGGCAGGGGCACCTTCTCGATGGTGATCAGGTCCAGCCCGGCAGCGGGGACCAACTGCGCCTCCAACCCGCTGGCGGTGCCCAAGACCCGCACCTGCGCCGCCGGCAGCCTGGTGCGCAGTTCCTCGGCGAGCGCGAGCAGGGGGTTGACGTGCCCGGCGGTGCCGCCGCCGGCGAGCACGATCCGGGGTTCAGTCATGGCGGGCGCGCCTCCGCGGGGCGATCACCGCCAGGGAATCGCGCAGCGAACTGCGGCGGGCGGCCAGGGCCTGGGCGGCACCTGGCTCGGTGCGGGCGAAGGCCAGCACGATACCCAGGGCGATCATCGTGGTGATCAGAGCCGAGCCGCCGGCGCTGACCAGCGGGAAGGGCAACCCGATGACCGGCAGCACCGAGATCACCACCCCGACGTTGATCAGCGCCTGGCCGATGATCCAGGTGCCGATGGCGGCCGTGGTGATCTTGACGAACCTGTCCGGGTGGCGGTGCACCACCCGGGTCATCCCTACCGCCAGCGTGGTGATGAGGGTCAGCACCAGCAGCGAGCCCAGCAGGCCGAGTTCTTCGCCGATGATCGCGAAGATGAAGTCGTTGTGCGCCTCCGGCAGCCACAGCCATTTCGCGCGCGACTCCCCCAGCCCCACTCCGCTCAGTCCTCCGGTACCCAAACCTTCCAGGGCTCGTCGGGATTGCAGTCCCAGGCCCATCGGGTCCTGTTCGCCGAGGCCGAACAGCATCGCGACCCGCTGCCGCCGGTTGTCGGAGGAGACCACCAGGAACGCGGCTGCCGCAGCGACCGCCATCGCGGCGACGGTGAAGATCGACAGCGGCACACCGGCTACCCACAGCGCTCCGGCGACCAGCAGGATGATCACCAGCGCGGTGCCCAGGTCCTTGGTGTAGAGCACCATCGCCAGGATGGTGGTGGCCACCAGGATCGCCGGGAACAACACGTGATACCAATGGCGCAGCAACCGGCCCTTGGCTGCCAGCACCGCACCGAGCCAGACCGCCAAGCCCAGTTTGCCGAACTCCGCCGGTTGGAAGTTTTGGCCCGCGATCACCACCCAACCAGCATTCCCACCGGCCCCGACCTGCAGACCCGGCACGAACACCAGGGCTTGCATCGCCGTCGCCAGCGCGATCCCCGGCCAGGCCAGCCGCCGGATCCAGGGCACCGGGAGGCGGGAGACGATCCACGCCAGGGGTAACGCCAGTAATGCGAATCGAGCCTGGTTCAAGAACGTGGTGAACGGGGTGCCCGAGGACTGCAGGGACATGACCGAGGAACTGGACAGCACCATCACCAGGCCGAGCAGCAACAGCACCAGGGCGGAACCGCCGATGAGGTAGTAACTGGTCACCGGTGAGTCCCAAGCGACGGCGACGGTGGTGCGCCGGGTCTCGGGTGCGCCCCGGGCGGCGCGCGGCATGGCTCCGCGCCGGCGGGCTACCGGGCGGCGAGCGGAGGCCGTGGTCATCGCCGGCCCCGTAGGTCGGTCACCGCTGCGGTGAAGGCGTCCCCGCGGGCGGTGTAGGAGCGGAACTGGTCGAATGAGGCGCACGCGGGGGCGAGCAGCACCACGTCCCCTGGCCGGGCCAGGTCAGCGGCGTGCTGGACAGCGCGGTGCATGGGATCAGTGTCCTCAGCAGCGACCACGACTCGCGGGAGGTTCCCGGCGTGTCGGTCGAGTGCGGCCAGAACGGGGGCCGGATCGGTGCCGATGACGACGACGGCGCGCAATCGGTCGGCGGCGCGTTCGACCAGCGGCGACAGGTCCGTACCCTTGGCCAGGCCCCCGGCGATCCACACCACCCGCCCCAGCGGTTGGGCGAGCAGGGATGCGGCCGCGGCGTGCGGGTTGGTGGCCTTGGAGTCGTTGATGTAGCGCACCCCGTCCCGGGTGGCCACGGGCTCGATGCGATGGGCTGCGGGCGCCACGGACCGCAACCCCTCGCGGATGTGCGCAGGCTCCACGTCCGCGGCCAGCGCGAGGGCAGCGGCTGCGAGGGCGTTGCCGACCTGGTGCGAGGCCGGGTCGGCCGCTCCCAGATGCTCCAGGTCGGCCACGGCGGCCAATTCCCGGGCATGGGTGCGGCGCTGGGCGTGGAAGGCGCGGTCGACCAGGATGTCGTCGACGACGCCCACCTGCCCGACAGAGGGGACGGTCAGGGTGAACCCGACGGCTCGGGCACCCTCGCGAACGTCGGCGCCCTCGACCATCTTCCGGGTGGCCGGGTCCTGTTCGTTGTACACGCAGGCGCTGGTGGTGTGCTGGTAGATCCGGGCCTTGTCCGCGGCGTAGGCGGCGGCACTGCCGTGCCAGTCCAGGTGGTCGGGCGCCAGGTTCAGGCACGCGCTGGCACGGGCGGCCAGGGAGTAGGTGTAGTGCAGTTGGAAACTGGACAGTTCCACCGCCAGCGCCCGTAACGGGCGCTCGGAGCCGCGGGAGCCCAGCACCGTGGTGATGATCGAGGTGCCCACGTTGCCCACGGCCGGTGCGTGCAGTCCGGCGGCCCGCAGCATCGAGGCGAGCATCAACACGGTGGTGGTCTTGCCGTTGGTGCCGGTCAGGGTGAGCCAGGGCAGCCCGGGCGGGCTCAGCCGCCAGGCCAGTTCCACCTCGCTCCAGATGGGCACCCGGGCCCGTTCGACGGCCTGCAGCAGCGGCGTGCTCGGCGCGAGACCGGGCGAGGCGATGACGACGTCCGGCCGCTGCCCCAGGGCGGCCTCGGCCAACGCCCCCCAGTCGGGGTCGGTGCGCACCTGCACGCCCGCGGGAAGGTCAGCATGATCGGCCATCTGGGGCCGGGAGTCGACGGCGAGGACGTGGGCACCCAGGTCCGCCAGCCCCTGGACCGCGGCGCGTCCGGTCTGCCCGAGCCCGGCCACCACCACTCGCGCGCCGGCGAAGTCCGCGGGCTCCATCTACCCGACCACCCATTCGGCGTAAAAGATTCCCAGGCCGGTGCAGACGAACAGCGCTGCGATGATCCAGAACCGGATCACGATCGTCACCTCACCCCAACCCATGAGTTCGAAGTGGTGGTGCAGCGGTGCCATCTTGAAAACGCGTTTGCCGGTGAGTTTGAACCATCCGATCTGGATCACATCGGACAGCACGATCAGCACGAACAGGCCGCCGATGATGGCCGCGAGGATCTCGGTGCGGGTGAGGATGGACAGCCCGGCCAGGGCGCCGCCCAGGGCCAGCGACCCGGTGTCGCCCATGAAGATCTTGGCCGGGGAGGCGTTCCACCACAGGAATCCGAAACAGGCACCCACGATCGCAGCGGCGACGATGGACAGGTCGCGCGGGTCCCGGACCTCGTAACAGCGCGCGGCGACCTGGGAAAGGATTTGGCAACTCTGGTTCGACTGCCACACCGCGACCACCACGTAGGCACCGAACACGAGCATCGAGACCCCGGTGGCCAGCCCGTCCAAGCCGTCGGTGAGGTTGACCGCGTTGGACCAGGCGGTGATGAGGAAGTTCGCCCACAGCACGAACAGCACCAACCCGGCCCCGGCGCCCAGGAACGCCAGGTCCAGGGCCGAGATGTCCCGGGTGAAGGAGATCAGGGTGGAGGCCGGGGTGCGGTAGCGCTCGTTCGGGAACTGCAGCGCCAACACCGCGAACGTGATCCCCACCGCGCCCTGGCCGATGATTTTCCACAGTGGGCTCAGGCCGAGTGAGCGCTGCCGGCTGATCTTGATGAAGTCGTCAAGGAAGCCGATCACGCCCAGGCCCACCATGAGGAACAACAACAGCAGACCGGAGGCGTTCGGTGGTCTGCCGGCCACGACGTTGGCGAGGGCGTAACCGATGAGGGTGGCCGCGATGATGACCACCCCGCCCATGGTGGGCGTACCGCGTTTGGTGAAGTGCGCCGTCGGGCCGTCCTGACGGATGAACTGGCCGTACTCGCGTTTCACCAGGAACCGGATGAACAGCGGGGTGCCCAGTAGCGACACCAGCATGGCGAACCCGCCTGCGGACAGTACTGCGATCATCGGGTCCGCTCCAACGCTTCGGCCACGCGCCAGAGTCGCTCACCGTTGGAGGCCTTGACCAGCACCACATCTCCTGACCTCAGGTACCGCTGCAGCATCGCCACCGCTTCGGAAACCCCGCCGGCGCGATACACGCCACGGCGGGTCAGTCCGGCCGCCATCGCTCCGGTGGCCAGCGGCCTGGCGGCGGCGCCCACTGCGATCAGCCGGTCGAGACCCAGTGTCGCGGCGTACGCGCCGACGGCCTCATGCTCTGCGGTGGAGTCCGGGCCCAGTTCGCGCATCGGTCCCAGCACCGCCACGGCCCGGCCCCCCGTGCTCGCGGCCGACTGGCGCGCGGCCCGCAGCGCCGCCCGCATCGACTCCGGGTTGGCGTTGTAAGCGTCATCGATGAGGGTGATCCCGCCGGCGGTGCGGCGCACGTCCATCCGGTGCGGGCTACGGGCATGCGCCGAGCCCAAGGCGGTGACGATCTGCTCCGATTCCACACCCACGTGGTGCGCCACCGCCGCGGCGGCCAGGGCGTTGCTGACCTGGTGCTCGCCGTGCAGCGCGAGTTGCACCTGGTGTTGCCGGCCGTCCAGGTGCAGCGTGAACCGTGCCCGTCCTTGCGGGTCGGTGCGCACGTCGGTGGCGCGCACGTGGGCGCTCTCGTCGCGCCCGAAGAGCACCGTGCCGGCGCCGGCCGCCGCCTCGGTCATGGCGACCACCCGAGCGTCATCGGCGTTGAGGATCGCGGTTCCCTCCGGTCGCAGATGTTGGACCAGTTCGGCCTTGGCGCGGGCGACGGCGTCCAGGTCCCCGAACCCGCTCAGGTGGGCCCGGCCGACGGCGAGGACGACGGCGAGGTCCGGCGGTGCGATCGAGGTCAGGTAGGTCAGGTTGCCCGGGGCGTCGGCGCCCATCTCCAGGACCAGCGCAGCGGTGGCGGTGCCGGCGCGCAGCACGGTCAGGGGCAGTCCGACCTCGTTGTTGTAGGAACCGGTCGGTGCGATGACCTCTCCGGTGTGCTCCAGCAGCGCGGCGAGCAGGTCCTTGGTGGAGGTCTTGCCGACCGATCCGGTCACCGCGACCACCAGCGGCGGCTGCGCCTGTTCTCGCAGCACCTGCAGCACGTGCCGGGCCAGGTCCCCCAACGCTCTGGTGGTATCGGGCACCTGGACCTGGGCGAGCGCCGCCTCGGGCACCTCGCGGGTGACCAGCGCCCCGGCCGCGCCGGTATCGGCGGCGGCCTGAAGGTAGTCGTGGCCGTCGACCCGGCTACCCGGCAGGGCTACGAACAGTCCGCCCGGCGAGGTGTTGCGGGAGTCGGTCACGACGTCTGCGGTGATGACAATGCCGGGATCACCGTGCAGACGGCCGCCGGTGATGCCGGCGATCTGCTCCAGGGTGAGGTTGATCATGAAGTGGTGGGGGGAACTTGAGTGCGTTCGGCCATCGCCTTGCGCACCTCCTGTCGGTCATCGAGATAATGATCCACCCCAGCGATCTCCTGCAACGTCTCATGTCCCCGGCCTGCCACCAGAACCGTATCGGCAGCGGCGGCGAATCTGACAACTCGAGCAATGGCGGCCTGTCGCGGTGCGATCTCGTAGACCTCCACCTTCCGCCCGCGCGCCTGCTCCTCGGCCTGGGCCTGCACTGCTCCGGCCATCACCTCCGCACGGATGGGAGCGGGGTCCTCATCGTGCGGATCGTCATCGGTGACGATGATCACATCGGCCCCCCGCACCGCTGCCCGGCCCATCGGTGCCCGTTTGCTGCGGTCCCGGTCCCCGGTGGCACCGAACACCACGAACAACCGGCCGTCCGCGGCGCCCTCCCGGGCCGCGGCCAGCGCCTCTTGGAGCGCCTCGGTGTTGTGGGCGAAGTCCACCAGTACCCGAGGGCGGTCGGCCACCAGTTCCATCCGGCCGGGCACCACCGTGGTCAGACCAGCGGGGAGCGCGGTTGCGATGTCCTCCGGCCGCGCGCCGGCCTCGAGGGCCATCACCAGGGCGACAGCGGCGTTGGCCACGTTGAACGGTCCGGGCAGTTGTACCCGGGTGTCCAGCCGTTCGCCGTCGGGCCCGTGCAGGGTGATCGGTGTGCCCTGAGCGTTCGGGGTGCCGGGCGTGGCACGCCAGTCGGCCGCGGCGCCGCTGGTGCTCACGGTGACCACGTCGATCTGCGCCTCACGCGCGAGTCGCTGCCCCCAGGCGTCGTCGACCAGTACTACCCCGCGGCGGGCCCGGCCGGGAGTGAAGAGGGAGGCCTTGGCCGCGAAATAGGACTCCATGTCGCCGTGGAAATCCAGGTGGTCCGGGGTGAGGTTGGTGAAACCTGCGACTTCGTACACCACCCCGTCCACCCGGTGCAGGCTCAAGGCATGGGAGGAGACCTCCATCACCACGTCGTCCACACCGCTTCGCACCATCTCGGCGAGCAGACCGTGAACGGCGGGGGCCTCCGGGGTGGTGAGCCTGGCGGGGGTGCGGTCGGCGCCGATCTTCAGTTCCACGGTGCCGATTAGTCCCGTGGTGCGTCCGGCCGCGGCAAGCACGTGCTCCAGGAAGTAGGTGGTCGTGGTCTTCCCGTTGGTGCCGGTAACGGCGTATGCGCCCAAGCGTGACGACGGGTGCCCGTACACCCACGAAGCCACCTGCCCGAGCACGCCCCGCACGCTCTCCGCTACCAGCACCGGCACGGCCTCGTCGTCGATCGCCGATTCGATCATGTCGCGTCCGGCGGGGTCGGTGAGGATCGCCGCCGCTCCCGCTCCGATCGCCTCCTGGGCGAACCTGGCTCCGTGAGTGCGCGCCCCGGGAAGCGCCGCGAACAGGTCGCCGGGCTCGGTCAGTCGGTGGTCCAGCCGGACCCCGCTCACGTGTACGGCCAGACGCTCCTGGGGGGCGGAGGTGGCCAAGGCGAACACCTGGGCCAACTCGGCCAAGGTGCGCCGGCCCGGATCTGAAGCAGCGCTCATGACTCCTAGTATCGGGGCTCAGGAGTCCTCGGGGCGCAGCGGGAACAAGTCGGGCTCCTCGGTGGAGGGCGGTACGCCCAGGTGCTGCAGGGAGAACTCGGTCACGTCATGGAAAACGGGCGCCGCCACCAACGAGCCGTAGATGCCCGAAGGTTGCACCACCACCACCCCGACGGCGATCTCGGGGTCCTCGGCCGGGGCGATCCCCACGAAGGATGCGGCCCGGTGGGTGAGGCCGCCGCGGCCGTCGGCGGTCTCGGCCGTCCCGGTCTTACCCGCCACCCGGTAGCCGTCGATGGCGGCGTTCACGCCGGTGCCGCCCTCATGCACGGTCGATTCCAGCATCCGGATCATCTGCTCGCTGCTCTCCGGAGAGACCACCTGCTCCGGGACGGGCGGGTCCAATGGTTCATAGTCGCCGTCGCAGGTGTAGCCGTCCACGATGCGCGGCGGTAGTGACATCCCCTGGTTGGCGATAGTGGCGAAGACCCTGGTGTTGGCCAGCAGGTTGACGTTCACACTCTGCCCGAACATGGTCACGTACTGGGTGCGGCCGTCCCAGTCGGAGTAGTGGTGCAGGATGCCCGGCGTCTCTCCCGGTAGGCCCAGTCCGGTTCGCTCGCCCCAACCCATCGCGCGCATGTACTCATACCGGGTCTCGTTGGACATCTGGTCGCCGATGAGAACCGTGGAGGTGTTGGCCGACTCCGCCAGCACGCCGGTGGTGGTGAGCACCTGGTCGGGGTGTTCGGTGTGGTCGGTGAACGTCTGCCCGTTGGGCATCGTGTGGCGGTAAGGGTTCTCGATCGGGCTGGTGGGGGTGACCACGCCCTCTTCCAGCGCCGAGAGTACGGTGAGCACCTTGCCGGTGGAGCCCGGGTCGTAGGCGTGCTGCACCGACCGTGCGCCCCGTCCCTGCTCGGGTGTGGCCATCGGGTCGTTCGGGTCCACCGCGTCGGAGTCCGCCAGGGCCAGGACGCGGCCGGTCTCCACCTCGATGACCACTACCGCGCCCCATTCGGCGCTCCATTTGTCCACGGAGTCGTCGATCACCTGTTGGGCGTGCCATTGCAGGTCGGTATCGATGCTCAGGTGCACGTCGCAGCCCGGGACCGCGCGGGTGGAGTGCTGCTGGCCGGTGGGGATCACCTGCCCGCGGGCGCCGATCTCGACCTCGCTGGATCCCGGCGTGCCGAGCAGGCGGTCGTTCAGGGTGGATTCGATCCCCGCGGCGCCGTTCCCCTCGGCGTTGACCCAACCGAGGATGTTGCCGGCGGTGTTGTCGTTGGGGTAAACGCGCTGGCTGGTGCGTTCGGCGGTGATGCCGTTGATGCCCAGTGCGGCGATCGCCTGCCAGGTTTCCGGTGTGGCGTTGCGCACCAGGCGGTGGTAGCCGTTGTCCCCCACGAGTTCGGCGCCCAGTACCGCCGGATCACGGTCCAGGATCGGGGCGAGCAGTCGCGCGGCCGCCACCGCTCCCCTGCCGGTGACCTCCCCGTCGTCGTCCCGTTCCTCGAAGTCGGGAATTTGACGCTGGTCGACGATCACGTCATACGTGTTGACGCTGGTGGCAAGGACCGTGCCGTTGGAGTCCACGACATCGCCGCGCGGGGCGGGGATCGTCTGGGTGTGCGTGCGTTCCTCCCGCGCACTCTGCGCGAGCGCGGGCCCGGCGATCGCCTGGACGTACACGAGGCGAACGCCGAACAGCAGCACCACGATCAGAATCAGGGTCAACAGCACGTTCTGACGACGTACGGGAGATCCCACACTCGTCGCACCGGAGCCGCGGCTCATTGGTCCGACTCGCTGAGTTCCGCGGCGGGACCGGCGATCATACCGTCCTCCAGGAGGAGGTAACTGGTCCCCTCTCCGGGCTCCATGCCCAGTTCGAGGGCCGCATCGGCCAGGGCGCCGGGCGCCGCGATCTGCTCCGCTTGGTGGGCGAGCACCTGTTGGTGTTCGGAGAGGCGCGCCAGATCGATGCGTTGCTCACGCATCTCGTAGGCAGTGGCCGCCATAGCCGTGTTCAGCATCAGCGCGCCCAGCATCGCGCCCACCAGGATGGTCAGGCACAGTGCTGCGAACGGCAGCAGGCTGCGTTGGTTGGCAGGGGCGCGGACCACCTGGAGTCTGGGACGCCAGGAAGAGGGCGCCGGGCGCGCGGGGGCGGTGCGGACCGGCTGTGCACTCATCGGGATCCACCTCCTTGCGGGGTGGGCCGGATACGTTCCACCGCCCGTAGCCGTACCGAGGCGGCGCGGGGGTTAAGTGCGATCTCGGCGTTGTCAGCCGACTCTGCCCCCCGCGTCAGCGACCGTAGATACGGCTCGTGGCCGGGTAGTTCGGTCGGCAGCCCCAGCGGGGTGCTGGAGGTGGTGCCCGCCCGGAAGGCCTCCTTGACGATGCGGTCCTCCAGGGAGTGGTACGACATCACGACCATGCGTCCGTGCAGCGCCAGTTTGCTGAGGGCAGTCGGGATGGCCTCGCGCAGCGCGTCCAACTCGGTGTTGACTGCGATCCGCAGTGCCTGGAAGGTGCGCTTGGCCGGGTTGCCGCCGGTGCGCCGGGCCGCTTGCGGGATGTTGTCGCGCACCAGGTCCACCAGGTCGCGGCTGCGCAGCACCGGACGTTCCCGCCGTCGTCGCACGATCGCTGCGGCGATCCGACCAGCGAACCGTTCCTGACCGTAGGTGTGCAGGATGCGGCGCAGTTCCTCCTCGTCGGCCTCGGCCAGCAGGTCTGCCGCGGTTCGGCCACTGCTCTGGTCCATCCGCATGTCCAGCGGGGCGTCCTGGGCGTAGGAGAACCCGCGCTCGGGTTGGTCCACCTGCATCGAGGAGATCCCGAGATCGAACAACACCCCGTCGACTTCACCGCCGCTGCGGGTATCGACGATCTCGCCGATCTGGTCATAGACCGCGTGCACCGCCTCGAACCGGTCCTGGAACCGGGCCAGGCGCCGGCGGGCCAGGTCCAGTGCCTGGGTATCGCGGTCGATACCGATCAGCCGCAGCCGCGGATGGCGCCGCAGTAACAGTTCGGCGTGTCCGCCCATGCCCAGGGTGGCGTCGACCGCCACCGCTCCCGGTCGGTCCAGTGCAGGATCGAGCAGTTGCGCGCAGCGTTCGGCCAGCACGGGGTCGTGCAGCGCGCCGATCGAGTCGCTTTCCATGGGCTGTCCTTGCGTGTGGCACCGGGTCAGTGGTCGGGGGCCCCTCCGCCGCCCGACCAGGACTCTCGCCGCCGGATCTGGCGCCGGGGAAGTGCGCCAGAGTCGCGGTGAGAGACCAAGTGGGGCGGTGGCGGTGACCATCACAGTCCCGGGACCACCTCCTCGGTAAGTTCTGCGAAGGCTTGCTCGGAAGCGGCCAGGTAGTCGTTCCACGACTGCTGGTCCCAGATTTCGATTTTCGATCCCGCGCCGATTACGGCCAGGTCACGTTCCAGACCGGCGTACTTGCGCAGGATCGGCGGCACGGTCAGCCGGCCTTGCTTGTCCGGGATCTCATCGGAGGCTCCCGACAGCAGCACCCGCTGAAAGTCCCGGGCCTGTTTGGAGGTGAGTGAGGCCGCCTGCATCTGGCCGTGCACGCGCTCGAACTCGGCTCGGGGGAATCCGTACAGGCAGCGCTCCTGACCACGGGTGAGCACGATGCCCGGAGCGAGCGCTTCGCGAAACTTCGCCGGCAGGATGAGGCGGCCCTTGTCGTCGAGTCTCGGTTCGTACGTACCGAGGAACATGTGCCACCCCCAATCCACCGTTCCGTTCCATGTAGCACCACATTACTCCACTTTCCTCCACAGTCAATGTGAAAGGCTCCGTTTCGCCCGCACTTTTCGACGTTCGTGCAGGTCAGCGGCGTGGAGCGAGGTGGAGTAAAACTCTGAAGGAAGCGCCCTGACCGGCGTGTCCATCACTGCTCCACCTCGAGTTCATCCCGGTTTTCGCGGTCTTTTCGCGGTCTGTGAGCCCGCGACGGGCTGCGCGGGTGGAGGAAAGTGGTGGAGGTGGAGGAAAGTGGTGGGGGTGGAGGAAAGTGGGTGCCCGAGGCCTCCGCACCGGTGATTCGCACCGGTAAGAGCACCTGCCCGGTGGGCGGACAGGCAGAGGGGCCACGACGTACTCTCGGAACATGACCACAACGACCGCTCCGAACGCGGCGATCGCGCAGTTGAGCGCCGCCCTGCTGGAGGTGTTCCCGGACCGCCCCTCGGCAGTTCGAACAGCGGTCGCCGTGTTCCTGGCCCGTGGTCACCTGCTGATCGAGGACGTGCCCGGGGTCGGCAAAACCACGTTGGCCAAGGCGCTGGCCCAGTCCGTCGGCGGGGCCGTCGGACGGGTGCAATTCACCCCGGACCTGCTACCGAGCGATCTCACCGGTGTGAGCGTCTATCGCGCTCAAACCGGTGAGTTCGAGTTCCACCCGGGCCCGCTCTTCGCGACGGTGGTGTTGGGCGATGAGATCAACCGCGCCTCCCCGAAGACCCAGTCGGCGCTGCTGGAGAGCATGCAAGAGCGTCAGGTCACCGTCGACGGGGTGTCCCACCCACTCCCCGAGCCGTTCATGGTGATCGCCACGCAGAACCCGGTCGAAATGGCCGGCACCTATCCTCTACCGGAGGCTCAGCGGGACCGGTTCATGGCCCAATTACAGATCGGCTATCCCCCCGAACGGGCGGAGTTGCAGATGCTCGCGCGCGGGGGGTTCGCCGATCCGCTCATCGACCTGCCGCCTGCGCTCAGCGCCGAGGATGTGCGCCAGGCTCACCAGGTGGTCGAGGACGTGTATGCCGCCCCGTCGGTGCAGCAGTACATCCTGAACCTGGTCCGGGCCACCCGGCAGCACGAGGAGATCACGCTCGGCTCTTCTCCCCGCGCCGGGTTGCAGTTACTCGCCATGGCCAAAGCGACGGCTGCGATCGCCGGACGTGACTTCGTCCTACCCGATGACGTCCAGGACTTGGCCGTCACCGTGCTCGCACACCGGATCGTCACCAGGCGCGGAGCAGCGGCCACGGCGGCCGACCTCATCAGCCAACTAGTGCGCCGGCTTCCGGTGCCCTCCTGACATGCGACCCACCGCGCGGGGCTTGGGTCTGACCGCGGTCGGCGGCGCCCTGGCGGTGATCGCCGCCGGGATCGAGGACGAGGACCTGGCACGGATCGCGGCGTTGTTGCTGGGACTGGCGGCGGTCTCCCTGACGGCGATGATCGTGATCCGGTTGTGTGGTTTGACCACGCGGGTGCACCGGGTGGTTGATCCGGCCCGGCCCGTGGTGGGGCAGTGGGCGACAGTGTTGCTGCGTATCGCGAAGGGGCAACTGGGAATGTGGTCGCGCCTGCGCGAACGCACGCCGCGGGAAGTGCCACGCTCGGCGGTGACGTCGGAGACGGAGGGGCGCTGGAAATATCAGATCATGCCCGGTCAACGCGGTTATCTGCGCCTCGGGCCATCCACCGTTGTGCATCAGGATCCGCTGGGGCTGCTGCGCTGGCGAGTACCGGGTGATCGCGGGGAGCCGATTCTGGTATGGCCGCGCACCGTTGCCCTGCCGCCCTTCCGGCGGTTCCAGGAACTCAGCGGCAGCGCGGCAGCCCCGTTCGGCTTGCCGGAGCGGTCGGTGGAGGACCTGACGGTCCGGGAATACGTGCAGGGCGATGATTTGCGCCGAGTGCATTGGCGCTCCTCCGCCCGGCGCGGATCGTTGATGGTGCGCTCCGATGAACCCACTCACCCCGATACGCTCGACCTCCTGGTGGACGTGAAACAGGGCGCCGGCGCAGAGTGGGCGGTCAGCGCCATCGCGTCGCTGGCGATCAGGCTGCTCACCGACGACGTCCCGGTGCGGTTGCACGCGTGCCGCAAACCCGGTCCCAGCGCCCCACCGGAAGTTTCGAGCCAGCCGTGCACTGATCCGGCCACGGCCCTGGACGTCCTTGCCGCCACGGCCGTGACACCACCGTCGCTGCGCGAGCAGATCCGCACCGCAGCGGCCTCCGCCGGCCCGTGTCTCATCGCCGTCCTGCAGCAACCGGACGCTGCCTTGCTCACCGGGTTGTCCCGACTGCCCCGACACCGGAAGGCGTTCGCCCTGATCGTCTCCGAGCGATCGGACGCACCATCTTCGCTCGACGGCATGGTGGAGCAAGGTTGGGCAGTGCACGTCGCCTGTCCCGAGGGCGATCTCAGCGGCATCGCACGGGCGTGGCAGACCCTGCTGGAACCGGTGCCGGTGCGATGACCAGACCCGCCGCAGAGCCGCTGACCGTCGTCATGCTGGCGATCGCCAGCGGCGCCGGAGCACTGAGCATGGTTGAACTGGTGCAGCCGGGTTCGTGGCTCACACCGACGATGCTCGTGCTGGCGGCCACCGGCGCGATCCTGGTACTGGGTCGGTGGCGGCTGGAGTCACGTTGGTTACCTTCCATCCTGGGCCTGCTCGGCGGCGGGTACCTCACCACCGCGCTCTTCACCGAGGGGCAGGGATGGGCCGCTCCCCTGCCGAGTTTGGCGGCGCCTGGGCAGGTGGTGGAGTTGTTCCGCGCCGGAGCCCACGATGCGGCAACGACAACCGCGCCGGTAGCCGACAGCCCCGGGCTTGCCCTGGCCATCACCAGCGGGGCCCTGATCACATTGCTCCTGGCCGAACTGATGGCCGGCGGCGCCCAGGCGCCTGCATGGTCCGGGCTTCCCTTGCTCCTGCCGTGGGTGCCGACGGCCGCACTGGGCGCGACGGCACCAACTCCGGCGTTCGTGGTGGCGGCCGGCGGTTATCTTGCCGTCCTGGTGCTCCATGCCGCACCCGGGGGCGGCTCGGGCGCCCGGCGCAGGTCCGGTTGGGCGTCGGCTGCGGTGACTGCCGCCCTCGCGGTTGTCCTCGCGCTGGTGGCGGCCCCTGCCGTATCGCACCTTCCGGTACCCACATGGCAGATCCCCGGCGGTAGCGGCGGCAGCACCCGGCTCGACCTCGGCTTGGACGTCCGTGATCACCTGACCCGCGGTGCCGACGACGTGGTGATTCGCTACCAGGCCGACGATCCCGATGAGATCGGCCCTTTGCACCTCGTCACCCTGACCGAGTTCAGCGGCCGGCAGTGGGAAGCCTCCGCGGACGAGGGGGACACCACGCCCGTGGCAGATGATGTGCTCTGGCCGGCACCTGCGGCGGACGGCGACGGGCACCGAATGCGGGTAGACATGCTGGACCTCGCCCAGGGGCGCCTGGCCCTTCCCGCGGAGCCACGTCGCTTAGAGGTGGACGGCGATTGGTTCTATCACGCCGCCCGCGATGAGGTCCTGGGCGCCGCTGCGGCCCCGCTGCAATACGAGGCCGAAATCTATCCACGGGAATTGAGCCCTCACACCCTGAACGAGGTGCCGCTCGCGGAGTCGCCCGACCCGGAGGCCCTGCGCGTGCCAGACACCGGGCACCGAGAGCAGATCGAGGCCCTCACCGAGCGCGTGGTCACCGCAGCGCAGGCGGCGACTCCGTACCAGCAGGCGGTAGCGATCCAGGACCACCTGCGCCACGACAGCCACTTCACCTACGACCTGCAGGTGGATCCGGCGCGGACCGATGACGCCGTGTGGGACTTCCTGGGCAGCGGTCGCGGCTACTGCGTGCAGTTCGCTACCGCGATGGTGGTGATGGCGCGAACGTTGGGTATCCCGGCGCGGCTGGCCGTGGGTTTCCTCGACGGTGAGCAGGGCGAGGACGGTGCCGTAGAAATAACCGGGCACCGCGCGCACACCTGGCCGCAACTGTACTTCTCCGGCGTGGGCTGGGTGCGCTTCGAACCCACCCCGCCGGAACGCACCGGATCGCCACCGTCCTGGGCCGCAGGCATGCCCGCGGACGAGAACGCCGAAGCGGGGATGACGCCGCAGACCCCGACCCAGACTCCGGAACCGCGCCCGAGTCGCGCGTCGTCCCAAGAACTCGGATCCACTTCCGGGTCCGGCTCTGGCAACAGCGACGATGCATGGTGGCCGATGCTGGCGCTCCTTGGAGGTCTGGGCCTGATCGGGTCGTGGTGGCGGTTCCGGCGGCGTCGAAGCGGTGAGGTGGAAACCGCGTGGAGGGATGTTCGCCGCGCCGCCAGAACGGTCGGGCGGGCTCCACCCTCGGAGACACCACGAGCGATGACCGGCCGACTGCGCCTGCCTGACCGGGCCCAGTCGGATCTTGCGCGCCTTGCCGAGGCCGTGGAGCAGCAACGTTATGCTCGGCCGGGCGCCGAGGCGCCCAGGCCCGAGACCGTACGTTCCTGGCGGGCCCAGATCTTGCGGGCACTACGACGGACCCGCTCCCCCGAGGCGTCCGGCTCTGTCGAAAGCCGGCACCGTCATGTCGGCGGACGACGGTGACACGTGTGGGCCGACGGGGGTAAGCGTCGGCCGCGAACTCGCGGCGCGAACCTCAAGACGCGCGCGACAACCGCAAGTACCCAGGCGCGGCCCTCAGGGCTCTCGTCTGCGCCGCTCCCAACGTTCCTCCAGGCGGTTCATGAACCCCGAGTCCTTCGCGGGTTGCTTCCCGCCGCCACCTTTTCCGCCGCGGATCGGATGGACGTTGGAAGCGTCCCCAACGGGCCGGCGTGGGCGCGACATCGCCACTAGGACGCCGACGAACATCAAGAGGAAGCCGATCGCGCTGAGCCACAGTTGGCCACCGGCAAGGCCCGCGACCAGGGCGGTCAGTCCGCCGAGGAGCCCGACGATACCCAGCCCGATCTGCACCGGTCTTCGGCTGGCACGCCCGGAAATCGTGTCGGCGAGTTTGGGGTCGTCGGAGCGCAACTGTTGCTCCAACTCCTCCAGCACGCGCTGCTCGTACTCGGAGAGAGGCACGGCACCTCCCGGGGCGGTCGTCGGATGTCTCGATGAGCGAGGCCTACCTCTAGGATAAGTCCCTCACGACGATAGCGGTAGCCGAAGCGGAGTAGACCTCGTCACCCCGCACCCGGGGGCGGTGGCTCGCCGGATCCCACGGCCCGGTCGGCGGGGTTGGGGCGAACGAGTGCTCCGGCGCGAACAGCGCTGCTGCCGTACCTGGCGCGGATGCTGTCCATCGCCCGCTCCGCCTCGCGCCGACTGGCCTCACTGCCATCCAACGTCCCCTGTAACGCCGTGGTCGCGGCCGGGCTCAGCGCCTCACAACGCACGCCCAACAGCCGCACGCCTCCGGCGGGCACGTCGACCCCTGCGAACAGTTCCCGAGCGGCGGTGTAGACCTCATGGGCCACGTCGGTGGGTGTGGCCAGACTTCGCGCACGGGTCAGTGTGGTGAAGTCGGCGAAACGCACTTTGATCGAGACGGTGGCACTCACTACTTCAGCCGCGCGGAGCCGAGCCGCGCACCGGTGCGCCTGGTCGAGCAGAACCGCGTTCAGATCCTCCGGCCGGCTCAGGTTCTGCGGAAAGGTCAGTTCATGGCCGATGGTCTTCTCCGGACGGTGTGGCTGCACCGGCCGCGGGTCACGGCCCCAAGACAGGTCCAGGAGCCGCTGGCCGGAGGCCACGCCCAGCAATCGATGCAGCGTGGCAGCGGGAGTATGCGCCAGGTCGGCCACCGTGTGGATCGCCCGGGAGGCGAGTTGCTCAGCGGTCCGTTCACCCACACCCCAGAGCGCCTTGACGGGCAAGGAGTGCAGGAAGGGCACGGTGGCATCGGCGGGAATGAGCAGCATGCCGTTGGGTTTGGCGTGGCTGGAGGCAAGTTTGGCCACGAATTTCGTGGCGGCGATTCCGACCGAGGCGTCGACCGACAACTCGTTGCGGATCTCCTCGCGTAGTTGAGCGGCGATGCGCGTCGGCGGACCCAACCGGCGCCGGGCACCGGACACATCGAGGAAGGCCTCGTCAATGCTCACCTGTTCCAGGACCGGTGTGGCCTGCCGCAAAATGTCCAGCACCGCCGCAGACACCTCGCGGTACCGCTCGTGCCGGGGCGGCAGGACCACAGCGTGCGGGCACAACGCACGGGCGCGGGCCATCGGCATGGCAGCGTGCACCCCGGCGGCCCGCGCTTCATAGGTAGCCGAGACCACCACGCCGCGGTGCTGCCCGCCAACGATCACCGCCTTCCCGCGAAGTTCAGGCCGTTCAATCAGTTCGACCGCTGCGAAGAAGGCGTCCATGTCCACGTGCAGGATCGGGGTGGCTGAATCGTCATCCCCCCACTCCCGCCGCTCTCGCACCGGCCGCAGAGACATGTTCACGAGGCCAGGGCAGCAGGTTCGCTGAGACGACGAGCGGCACGGATCGTGTCGGCGACAATACCCACGAACTCCGCTGCCGCCTGCTCCGTCCTGGCGACCTGGCGCTGATCCAGATTGCGCTGGCGCCCGCTCTCGATCGCCGCCCGGACCGGGGCCCCAGCGGCGAACAGCGCCGCCCACGGCTGCCACACGTCGTCGAGTTCTGCGATCTGCTCCCAAACGCTGCGCACTGCCCGGCGCCGCCGTGTGCCCGTTGGGTGCAACGCCAGCAGTGCCGCGCCGGCCCGGAGTGCCGCCATATGCGCGTGCAAGAAGTTCTCCTCGATCGGACGGGCCGGTGAGAGTTGGTCCAACTCGGCATGGGCGCGTTTCAATATGCGTTCTGGCTCGAGGTCAACCATTGAGCGCTCCCTTCCCGTTCACACCATTATCGAACATCGGTTCGAGAAAGTCAACGGGTGGGTTCGTTTCGGGGAGCGTCCAGGCGGTACCGTCGGGAGCATGGCACGGCGTAGGTCACGCTCCGTCGCACCGGCAGTCGCGGCGCTTCCCGAAGGTCCGATTCCCACCACGTATGCAACGGTAGAACTGACCCCTGACAACGAGGATCCCCACGGGGTCATGCTGCTCTTGGACGGCGTGCAAAGTTCTCACCTGTATCTGGACGCCCCTACTCGACTGATGTTCGAGTACATGCAGCAAATGCGGGTGGTGCTGGAATCCCGATACGCCCCCGAGGAGCCGCTGAATGTGGTGCATCTGGGTGGCGCCGGGTGCGCGTTGCCCCGCGCGATGGCAGCGTTGTGGCCCCATTCGAGGCACCTGGTGTCGGAGATCGACGCGAAACTCGCCGAATACGTACGGGACTGGTTCGACTTGCCCCGGGCCCCGAAGTTGCGGATTCGCGTCTCCGATGCGCGCAGGGTGGTCCGATCGCTGCGCAGCGGCGCCGGTGATGCGATCATCAGGGATACCTTCGCCGGTGGAGCGGTGCCACCCCATCTACGCACAGTGGAGTTCACCGAACTGGTTGCCGACCGCCTCAAGCCCTCCGGGTCCTATCTGCTGAACCTGGCCGACAACCCTCCCCTGCCGGTGGCTAGGCGGGAGGCGGCGACCGTGGCGCAGGTCTTCGCGCACACGGCGGTGATCGCCGAGCCGGGCGTGTTGCGCGGACGCCGCTACGGCAACGTCGTGGTGATCGGATCCCAGGAACCCTGGGCGGTACCCGCGTTGGACCGTGAACTGCGGAACCTCGCGCCCACGGCGCGGCTGCTGCACGGGCAGCGGGTGCGCGACTTCATCGGCACGTCGCGAGTGTTCCGCGATCCGGCTGATGAGCGCGAATGGTATGCCGGACCGGAGGCCAGCGATACCTCCGAATCCACTGAGGAACGCCTGGCTAGTTTGCTGCCCGATACCCGCGAAGATCCGGATCAGATCCTCCCGCTCTACTAGGCGCGGGCCTTCAGCCCACTAGGCGCGGGGGTCCGTGGTGCCTGGCACGCCCGGTCGCGGACACCGCAGTGGGCCCGTCCCGGACACAGCAGTGGGCCCGGGCGACGCCGAAGCGCTGCCCGGGCCCACTGGGAGATCAATCAGACGGGGCGAAC
>DATGSR010000105.1:0-4254 GCA_035302405.1 Beutenbergiaceae bacterium | reverse complement strand
ACCGGCACCGAGTGGCTGATGACGCACCCGGAGAACGTCGGTGGCAGCGCCGCGGCCAGTTCGAACGCCGTCGTCCCGGCATCGAATGCCACGGTGGCGCCGGGTTTGATCAGGTCCAGAGCGACCTGCGCCATCTGCTGTTTGGCCTCGCGCCGATGGGCCCCACGGCTGGTGAAGTCGGGGGTGCGCAAGGTGGCGTGGAGCAGGCTGGCGCCCCCGTGCACCACCCGGAGCTCTCCCGCCGCCGCCAGTTTCCGAAGGTCGCGGCGCACGGTCATGTCGGAGACCCCGAGAACATCAACCAGGTCGCTCACCTGTTGGAAGCCATGCACGCTCAGCCGCTCCATGATTCGGGCGCGTCGATCGTCTCCGGCTTGGCTCCGGGTTGAGGTCGGCTCGGTCACGTGACATCACTCCTTGACAGACATCATGCCGCTTCGCCAGGATGTCAGTGTTGAGTATCCAACACAAACCTGTTGGATATCACTCATTCAATGGTGAGGAGGGGTCGACGTGGACACGGGGAGCACCGCAGATATCGTCTGTATCGGCGTGCTGACCTATGACGCCATCGCGGTGGCCGACCAGTTCCCCGCACCCGACTCACGCCAGGTGGCCCGGGACGTCGTCTTCGCCGGCGGCGGGCCCGCCGCAACTGCAGCAGTTGCCGCCAAGCGGCTCGGCGGCAGCGTCGCGATGATCGGCACGGTGGGTGATGACGCCGAAGGTGAACTGATCTTGTCCGGGCTGCAGGCGGAAGGCGTCGACATCCGCGGCGTGCGTATCGAACCCGGTGTGCGCTCGTCGGCGAGCGTGGTACTGGTGGACGCTGCCCAGCACACCCGGGCGATCGTCAATCGCCCAGCCACCAGTCCGATGATCGACGACGTCGCTGCCGACATCCTGGGCCGGGCCAGGTGGATCCACACCGACCACATGGGGTGGGAGCCGGTGCGCCGTTACCTGCAGAACGTGCCCTCCGCGCAGCGCCCACGGTTGTCGGTCGACGGCGGCAACCCGATCCCGGACTTCGACCCGGCTGGCGTCGACCTTTACGTTCCCACCCTTGAGGCGCTGCGCCGCCAGTACGGTCCCGCACCTACCCCGGACCTGCTCCGACGTGCGCTGGACGACGGCGCCGGGCGCGTCATTGCCACCGACGGCGGGCACGGGTGCGTCGGGCTCGAGGACGGTCACCTGGTGCGCTCGCCCGGGCACCCCGCACCAATCGTGAGCACCTTGGGCGCTGGGGACGTGTTTCATGGCGCCCTGGTCTGCGCCCTTGCTCGCGGAGAGTCCCCGGAGCACGCCATGGCTTACGCCAACGTCGCTGCCGCGATGTCCTGCGCCGCGGTCGATGGCCGCAGCGCGATCCCCACCGACCACGACGTGCGGGCCGCCCTGGCGCCCCCCACCACACCACCAGTGCCCGAGGAGGCTCGCAGTTGATGGCTGACCCGACCACCACACCGCACCTGTCCGATCTGCAGCGATCATCGGGCGGTTTCGCGATGCTGGCCGTCGACCAGCGCGAAGCGATGCGGAACATGTTCGCCGAGCACACCGACGAACCCGTCAGCGACGCCCACGTCACCGCGTTCAAAGTTGACGCCACCCGGATCTTGTCCCCTTACGCCTCGGCGGTGCTCATCGACCGGCAGTTCGGTTGGGACCCGGTGGTCCAGGCCGGTGTGGTTGATGAAGGGTGTGCGCTCATCGCCGCTGCCGACCACTTCGCCAGCGCGCACGGCGAACTCGTCGGGGAAATCAGCATCGACTACGACGTCGATCCGGCCACCGTGCGCGACCAGGGCGCCCGGGCGATGAAACTGCTGGTGATCTACCGGCCCGACACCGACCCCGGCGAACGGATCGCGATGGTCGAGGAGTTCGTCAGCCGCTGCCGCGATGCCGGCCTGGTCAGCATCATCGAGCCGGTCTCTCGTGCCCCTGTCTCCGGCGCCCGCTGGGACTGGGACGAGGGCGTGCTCGCCGCCGCCCGGGAACTGGGCTCGCTCGGCGCCGACCTGTACAAGGGGGAGGTGCCGCTGCGCGGACAGGGCCCGGAGGACGAGATCCGCCGCCGGTGCGCCGACATCACCCGCGCCGTCGACTCCCCCTGGGTGGTGCTGTCCAGCGGGGTCCCCGAGGACATCTTCCCCTCCGCGGTCCGACTGGCGTGCCTCGAAGGCGCTTCGGGGTTCCTCGCGGGCCGCGCGGTCTGGGCTTCGAGCATCGGCCGGGACGATGTCGAGGCAGACCTACGCACTGCGGCGGTCGCCCGGTTGAAGCACCTGGGCGAGGTCGTCGATGAGGTGGTCGGAAAGGCAGGAATATGAACGTCACGGTGATCCCGACAGCCAGGCCCACTTTCGCTGTGGACGTCGCCCAGGAGCGCGCCGATCAGGCTCGCGCGCTGCTCACCGAACTCGGTGCCCAGGTACGCGGCCCCGAGAGGCTGGTGATGACGCCGGAGGATATCGAGGCGGCGGCGCAGCACCTGGAAGGCGCGGATCTGGTGATCAACGTATGCGCTTCCTTCTCCGATGCCAATCCGGCCCTGGAGTTGTACGCAGACCTGCAAACTCCGGTGCTGTTGTGGGCGTTCCGGGAGCCGGGGCCGGTCGGTGACCGGTTGTGGCTGAATTCGCTGTGCGGGGCCAACCTGTTCGGTCACGCCCTCCTGCGCTCCGGAGGTGAAGTGCGCCTCGTCTACGGCGATCCCGGCGAGGAACAGGTGCGCCAGTCCTTGACCGCGGCGCTGAATGGAGACCTCCCGCCTGCCCCGGCCCTGCCGAGTGCCGCCGGAGAGCGTGCCGACGCCGAGGAGGTGCGCGCCGCGATGGCCTCGATGCGCGGGCGCACCATCGGGGTGATCGGTGATCCCCCACCGGGGTTCACCCCCAGTGAGTACGACCCGGATCTGCTGGCGCAGGTGTTCGGGCTGCAGGTACGGTCGCTGACGATCGACGACGCGTTCACCCGGGTCGATGCCGTCGCACCCGGCGACCAGGCGCGGGAGGTCGAGGCGGCCAGCGCCGCTCAGCCAAGCCTGGCCGACCTGGACCCGACCGAGGTGCGCACACACGCCGCGATCACCGTCGCGCTGCGGGAATGGTCCACCGCCCACGACCTCGCCTCGGTCGCGGTGCGCTGCTGGCCGGAGTTCCCCACCCAGGTGGGCACCTGCCCGTGCTCCTCGCTGTCGCGCCTGGCCGATGACGGCGTGCCGACCCAGTGCGAACGCGACGTCTACGGCGCCGCCACGATGCTGACCCTGCAGGCGCTCGGGGCGGGCATGAGTTACCTGGTGGACACCGTCGACCTCGATGCCGAGCGCAACGTCGTGCGGTTCTGGCACTGCGGCTCCGCGGCCACCAGCCTGGCCGCCGATCCGGCCAACGCCACTCAGTCAGTGCACTGCAACCGCAAGATCGGGGTAGCGGGCAACTTCCCGCTGCGCACCGGCCCGGTGATCATGGCCCGCTTCACCGAAGACCTCGGTGGTGAGGGGTTGCGGCTCCTCGTCGGCAGCGGAGAATCGCTCCCCGGACCCAACAGGTTCCAGGGCAACACCGCCGACGTTCGCCTGGACACCGATGCCACCGAGTTCGTGCACGGACTCGTCACCGGGGGATTCCCCCACCATACGGTCCTTGCCTGGACCGACGTCCGGCCGCAACTACGTGCTGCGGCCGATCTTCTCAATGTCCCCGTCATCGAATGGTGAGCAATCCAATGGTTCGAAGGAGAACAGCAATGAACACCAATCAATCCCGCCCCTTGTCCCGCGCTGCGCTGTCCCGGCGGCGCGCCCTGCAACTTTTCGGCGCCACCGGCTCCGCGGCGTTCCTCGCCGCATGTGCCGGCCCGGGCTCCGGCGGCGGCAACGGCGGCAATGGCGAGGAAGGAAACGGTGGTGGAGGGTTCGAAGGTGAGGTAGACGGCGCCATCTCCTTCGCACACTGGCGCGCTGAGGACCAGGAGATCCTGGCCCAACTCATCGAGGAGTTCATCGCGGAGCACGACGGTGTCAGCATCTCCCAGGACATCTCCCCGTCGAACGACTACCAGTCCAATGCGTTACAGCAGATCCGCACTGGCAACATCGGCGACTTGTTCGTGGCCTTCCGTGGTGCCCAGTTCGAGGACATGGTCGACGCCGGGCTTTACACCGATCTCAGTGGCACCGGTGTACCGGATGCCTACAACGCCAGCCTGATCGACTCCGGTGCCCGCGACGGTGTCCAGTAC
>DATGSR010000104.1:0-19947 GCA_035302405.1 Beutenbergiaceae bacterium | reverse complement strand
CGCCTCATGGACACTTCGACGAGCTGCTGATCATGCACGCGGAGCACACGAGGCCCTGCTGCGGGCCGACGCCGACCACTGGCAGGGGACGGCAGCGGTCACCTACCGCAACCGGCTCAGCGGGATGCGGTGGGCCACCACCGCGCTCATCGGCGAGTTGGAGGAAGCCGAACGCGCCGCCCGCCATCACGAGCGAGAACTGGACGCGCTCCGCGGCCAATGGGAGGACGTGCGGTGACGCGCCGGGCGAGGCGGGCCGGGAGGTGATCGCGCCCCGGCCGGATGGACCACGATGGAATCCCCTCAGCGCCCGCGCCGATGCGTCCCTGGGCGTACACGGGGTTGCCCTCCAGGTGGAACCGATGGAACTTCTCCGCGCTTCTGGGGCGGTGGAGGCGGCTTCGGTCGACGTCGCGGAGGCGTTGCACAGCGCCCAGCGCGCCGCCATGACGGTCGAAGCCACCGCCGCACACGCACCCGGCAGCGCCGGCGCGGCACACGCGGCGATCTGGGCGGGACGCTCGCGGCGAGCCGACCTTCCCGGGGTGCTGGAGCGTCTCGCCGCCGACCTGCGTGGGGCCTACCAGGGATACCTGCAGGCCGAACGCGACGCACACAGCGCACTCACCTTCGGCCTGCTGCTCGGGCCGCAGAACCCGCGTCAGGTGTGCCTCGCCCCACCTGAACCCCTCTCGTGGGGCCGCCTGGCCGGAGAGGTGTTCATGATGCCGGCCAGGTTCGGGGTGGGTCTCGTGGCCGGGATGCAGTCCGCGGTCACCGAGTCGCTCCTGAACCGCCGGTGGACGCCGTCAACCGCGCAAACCGGTTACTCGCTACGGCTGCTGACCAACTTCGTCGGCATGGGCATGCTCCCGCCGGAGTCCACGGTGCACGTCTTCGCCAGTGTCGTCACGCAGGTGACCACCGCCGGTGTCAGCGCCAGGGTCAGGGTTCGGCAGGTCGCGCCAGCCGGTGCGCCCATGGGCTCGCGGATCAAGCCGGGTGCCTCCCGTGCGGACCTAGCGCGCAGTACCGAACCGGCTACAACGCTTGCGCGGCTGGTGCAGGACGTCGGCGATCTCTATCCGATGTTCGGGGCCGAGCCGGGCATGGTGCAGGTGAACCGTATGGTCGCCCCGGACGGCTCGGTGGCGTGGCAGGTGCTGATCCCCGGAACACAGTCCGATGACGCTCCCTGGGGAGGTGACGTGCCCAATGACTGGGCCTCGAACCTGCAGATCTACGACCGGCGGGAATCGGCAGCCAGTGCCGCGGTGATCGCGGCGATGCGTGCAGCCGGTGTGCGACCGGGCGAGCCGGTCATGCTCGCCGGACACTCCCAGGGCGGGCTGGTGGCCACCGATCTGGCGGCCCGGGAAGACGTGCGCGCCGAGTTCGCCATCGAGTCGATCGTCAGCGTGGGCGCGCCCGTGGGGCACATCGACATTCCCGACGGCGTGGCGGCCCTGCACCTGGAACACGAGGACGACCTGGTAGCCGGGGTCGATGACCGAACGAACCCAGTGACCCCGGAACGCACCACGGTGACGCGGAACGTGACCCCTGAGAACCCATGGCACCAAATCGGCGGCGTGCACCAGGCCCACCACATCCCCGCCTACGTCGAGACAGCGCGGTTGACCGACGCCAGCACGGACCCCGCAGTGCGCAACTGGATGGCCGCCAGTGCCGCGATGCTCAACCCCGAGGCGCAGGTCACCTCGACTTACATGCAGGCCAGGCGGGTGCACGACTAGAGGCAGACAAAGAGGCAGTCACGAAAACGCCCGGCTAAAATTCCGTGCGCATGGTTACCGAGACCCGCCCGGGGCGCGTTGTCAGCGTTTAGGCCGCTCGGTACTGGGAATAATCAGGTTCAGCACCAAAGTAACCAGCGAAATCACCAAAGCTCCGAGCACGGCGGTCCAGAACCCTTCCACCTCCAAGCCGACGCCCACCAGGCCGCTGAGCCAACTGGTCAACAGCAACATCAGCGCATTCACCACGAGGAAGAACAGCCCGAGGGTGAGCACGTACAGCGGAAGGGAGACGATCTTCACCAGAGGTTTGACCAGGGTGTTCACGATCGTGAAGATCAGCGCGACAACCGCGAGCACGAACACGGTGTTCTGCCACGTGCCGTCGCTATCGATCTCGATCCCATCGATCCATAAAGCGGCGACCCAAATGGCTACACCGGAGATGATCAGTCGCAGAATAAAGCGCATATCGGCATTGTTGCATTGCAGTCCCGGCCTTCGGTGACTCGCCCCGCGGCCAGTTCGGGACTGGCATGCTGTGGTGATGGCCGAGAACGAGCGCACATCTACCGGTTCCAGGTCCAGAAGCGTCCGATTGCGATCTGCGTTGGACGGCCTTCCCCAATACGTGCCGGGCGCCGGCGGAACCAGCGGGGCGGTGTACAAACTGTCCTCGAACGAACTGCCCGGACCGTTGGCCCCGGCCGTGGCGGCGGCGATCACGGACGCCGCAGAGGAAGTCAACCGCTACCCACAGATGTACGCCGACCGGTTGACGATGGCGCTGGCCGAGGCGCATGAACTCACCACCGAGCACGTGCTGGTGGGCAACGGCTCCGTTGCGCTGATCGAACTAGTGCTGCGGTCCATGTGTGAGAGCGGAGACGAAGTCGTGTACCCGTGGCGCTCGTTCGAGGCGTACCCGATCCTGGTCCAGGTCACCGGTGCCACCAGTGTGCAGGTCCCCCTGGCCCGCGGGGGAGCCCATGATCTGGACGCCATGGCCCGGGCCATTACCGACCGCACGCGCGTGGTGATGGTGTGTACACCGAACAACCCCACGTCGGTGGCGCTCACGCATGAGGAGTTGGTGGAGTTTCTCGACCGGGTCCCGCGCGATGTACTCGTACTGCTGGACGAAGCCTATGTGGACTTCGTGCGCAACCCGGATCCGGTTCGCTCGGGCGACCTGCTCGGTATGTACAAGAACCTCATTGTCTTGCGTACCTTCTCTAAGGCGTATGGGCTCGCTGGCTTGCGGGTCGGTTATGCCCTCGCGCGGCGCCGGCTGATCCGCACGCTTCGAGCGGCGTCCACGCCGTTCGCGGTGAATGCCCTCGCGCAAGTCGCCGCGACTGCCGCGCTCCGCAACCGCGACGAATCCCGCGCGCGAGTCGATGAGGTGATCGCCGAGCGGGACCGGGTGGTGACAGAACTGCGTGCGCAGGGTTGGGCGCTGCCCGATGCGCAGGGCAACTTCTACTGGCTGGACGTGGGCGATCAGGCGCTCGCGCTCGCCGAAGATGCCGAGTCCGCAGGCATCACCGTGCGCCCGTTCAAGGGTGAGGGCGTGCGCGTCACGATCGCGGAGCCCGAGGCGAACAACATCGCGCTCAACGTGGCGCAGCGCTGGGTCCACGCCGATCGGGCGCGACGGTAACCGGCGCTGGCGGAACCTACAAGCCGTCGCACGCAGATTGAGCGACCTCGCACAAATGCAACCTACGGAGCCGTAGCCTACGCTGGCGTAGGTTGTACTCGCGTGGCATTTGGCGTGACCCGTCATCCACGTGCTGTACGCCGCACACACCCCGGATGTGCGCCACACCCAGGCGCCCCGGGGTGTGTACAAGACTGATGCCCGCCAACGCAAGGAGTCACTGTGGCCACCAGCACCTCGCCGGACCAGCAAGCCGCGGCCGGCGCAGTGGAGGCGGCGGCGAAGGATGCCGCGATGCCGGAGGCGGAGCAGCAAGGCAAGGCCAGCGGGGCCAGCGCGGGCGCGCGTGCGTTCGACACGGTGCAGTTACTCACGCCCGAAGGCGAATTGGTCCACCACCCTCGGTACAGCCCGATGATCGAACCGCTGCAGTTCACGGACCTGCAGGGGATGTACCGGGACATGGTCGTGACGCGCCGGTTCGACAATGAGGCGACCGCCCTGCAGCGGCAGGGGGAACTCGGGTTGTGGGCACAGTCTTTGGGTCAGGAGGCCGCGCAGATCGGCTCCGGGCACGCACTTGAGCCGCGCGACTATGTATTTCCGTCCTACCGCGAGCACGGTGTTGCCCACACTCGAGGCATGGACCTGGCCCAGATCCTGCACTTGTTCCGCGGCCGGGACCATGGCGGCTGGGACCCAGCGGCCCACAACTTCCACCTGTACACCTTGGTGATCGGCTCCCACACCCTGCACGCCACCGGATACGCCATGGGCGTCCAACGAGACGGCGCCGTGGGCACCGGCAACCCGGATCTCGACCGCGCCGTCGTGACCTACTTCGGCGACGGTGCGACCTCCCAGGGCGACGTCTACGAAGCAATGGTCTTCGCCGCCGTCAACAACGCGCCGGTGGTGTTCTTCTGCCAGAACAACCATTGGGCCATCTCCGAACCCACCACCCGCCAGTCCACGGTGCCCCTGGCACAGCGCGCCACCGGCGTGGGCATCCCCTCCGTGCGTGTGGACGGTAACGATGTGCTCGCCAGTTACGCCGTTACCACTGAGGCGCTGCAGCGGGCACGTGCCGGGGGCGGCCCCACCATGATCGAAGCGGTCACCTACCGCATGGGCGCACACACCACCTCCGATGACCCCACCAAGTACCGCAGCCGGGAGGAAGAGGAACGGTGGCGCAAGCGCGACCCGATCGACCGGTTGCGGATCCTCCTCCAAGCGGAGGGCACCGAGAGTCAGTTCTTCGACGACGTCGACCAGGAGGCCGAACGGCTCGCCGACCACGTGCGCTCCTACGTGCGGGCGCTCGAGCCTCCAGCTTCGGGGACCATGTTCGACCACGTGTACGCCAGCGACCACTCCCTGATCCGCCGCGAACGCGCATGGTTCGAGACCTACCAGGCCGGATTCGCTGAGGAGGATGCGTGAGCAACACGGCGACCGTCCAGGAACTGCCCCTGGGCAAAGCGATCAACCTCGGATTGCGCCACGCAATGCAGCGCGACCCGAAGGTCATGCTCATGGGCGAGGACATCGGCGCCCTCGGCGGAGTGTTCCGGGTGACCGAGGGGTTACTCGGCGATTTCGGTGCCGACCGTGTGGTGGACACCCCGCTGGCCGAGTCCGGGATCGTGGGCACCGCGATCGGATTGGCGATGGCCGGCTACCGGCCGGTGTGTGAAATCCAGTTCGACGGGTTCGTCTTCCCGGCCTTCGACCAGATCACCACCCAGTTGGCCAAGATCTCCTACCGTTCCCGCGGCCGGTTGAACGTACCCGTGGTCATCCGCATCCCCTACGGCGGCGGCATCGGCGCGATCGAGCATCACAGCGAATCCCCCGAGGCGCTTTTCGCCCACACCCCGGGGCTGCGCGTGATCAGCCCCGCCACCGCGGGCGATGCCTACCGGATGATCCAGGACGCCATCACCAGCCCCGACCCGGTGATCTTCATGGAGCCAAAGGCGCGATACTGGGAGAAGGGCCCGGTCCATCTCACCGCCGACGGGGAATCCATCCAACAGGCCCGCGTGGTGCGCGAAGGCACTGACATCACCCTCGCCGGGTACGGCCCCACGATGCGCACCCTCGTCGCCGCTGCGCAGGCCGCGGCGGAAGAAGGCACCAGCGCCGAGGTGATCGACCTGCGATCGGTCTCCCCGCTGGACGTGGAAACGGTGGCCGCCAGTGTGCGCAAGACCGGCCGGCTCATCGTTGCCCACGAGGCACCCACCCACTTCGGTGCGGGCGCCGAACTGGCTGCCAGCATCTCCACCGAGTGCTTCTACCACCTGCAGGCACCGGTGCTCCGCGTGGGCGGCTTCCACACCCCTTACCCGGTGGCCGCGATCGAGGAGGACTACCTGCCCGACCTCGACCGCGTGCTGCACGCCATCGACACCTCCCTCGCGCACTGACCTCATAAGCCCGCTGACCAGGAGCGCTGCATGCCCCAGTACGTAAAGTTCACCCTGCCGGACGTCGGCGAGGGCCTCACCGAGGCCGACATCGTCGAATGGAAGGTCGCCCCCGGTGACATGGTCGCGGTGAACCAGGAAATCGTGGAGATCGAGACTGCCAAATCGCTGGTGGAACTACCCTCTCCGCACGCCGGCGTTATCAGCGAAATCCTGGCGGAGGTCGGCCAGACCGTGCCGGTGGGCGAACCGATCATCGTCATCGACACCGATCCGGACGGCGAAGGCGCCGACGGTAGCGGTACGGACGGTGCGTCGCGCGCGGGGGAGCAAGGGGCGGGTTCACCCAGTAGGAGGAGCCCGCAGGGGGTCGACGACGGCGACGGGCACTCGCAGAAGGTTGACACCGCCGCGCACCAGAAGCAGGCGGTCGACGGCGCCGCGCACCGAGAGAACCAAGTGGTCGACGGCGGTGCGCACCCGGGTGAAACCGCGCGACAGGATGCCGCTCAGGGTGAGGGCGGGAGCGGGGGAGTGCTCGTCGGGTACGGCACCAAGTCCACCCGTCCCCGTCGGCGTCGCCGGGTGGCCGCGCCGACGCCAGCAGCGCCCGCCTCCACGCCGGCCGCGGCGCCCTCCGAGTCCGCAGCAGCGGCCCAAACCGCCCCAACCACACCACCGGCGCACGCCTCCGCACCTGCAGCAGCGCCGTCGTCGGCCGCACCGACGTTCGCCGCGACGCAGAGCGCGCCCGCCACCGTGAGCCCGCCGGCCACGGTGAGCCAGCACGGCGCGGTGTTGGCCAAACCGCCGGTGCGCAAACTCGCCAAGGACCTGGGCATCGATCTGACCCGCATCCGCGGGACCGGTCCGGGCGGCATCATCACCCGGGAGGACGTGCTGGCAGCCAACGCCCAGGAGGAGCCGCAAGTGCTCGCGACCCATCCGGGCGACGCGGAGCCGTGGGTGGCTGGGGGCACGGTGTCCGCCGATGGTCGTCAGACGCGGGTGCCGGTGCGCAGCGTGCGCCGGCGTACCGCAGAGGCGATGGTGGCCTCGGCGTTCACTGCACCGCACGTGACGGTGTTCACCACGGTGGACGTGACCAAGACGATGAAACTGGTCAAACGGCTACGGCAGGACCCGGAATTCGCCGACGTGCGGATCACCCCGCTGCTGATCGCCGCCAAAGCGCTGATCCTGGCGATCCGCCGCAACCCGACGATCAGCGCAGCATGGGACGACGCCGCTCAAGAGATCGTCTACAAGCACTACGTGAACCTCGGAATCGCCGCGGCCACTCCGCGCGGGTTGGTGGTGCCCAACATCAAGGACGCCCACCGGATGAGCCTGCGGGAACTTGCCGAGGCGATCGGGGACCTGACCTCCACCGCCAGGGCAGGAAAGACCACCCCGGCAGCGATGAGCGACGGCACGGTGACCATCACCAATGTGGGGGTGTTCGGCATCGACACCGGCACCCCAATCCTCAACCCGGGCGAGTCGGCGATCCTGGCGTTCGGTGCGATCGATCAGCGGCCGTGGGTGCACAAGGGCAAACTCAAGGCGCGCTGGGTGACCCAGTTGGCCCTTTCCTTCGACCACCGCCTGGTGGACGGTGAACTGGGCTCGCGGGTGCTGGCCGATGTGGCCCGCGTGATGGAGGACCCCAGCCAGGGCCTGGTGTGGGGCTAAGACCCTCGGCCTGAGTGCAGCCGGGACACTTCGCGCCGGGACTTGACGCGCATGGAGACTTCGCGCCAGGACAGGACGCGCCAGGAAAGGACGCGCCGGGACTCGACACGCGGGGCCACTTCGCGCCAGACGCGGATCGAGGGACCCTCACCCCGTTCGTTAGCACGTGTAAACATGGACAAACTCAGGCATCTGTAAACATGGACGAACTCGGGCACCTGTAAGCATCGTCCCTCCTCCAGAGTGGAGTCGGGCTGCCGCCCCGGGCCGGGTAGGGACCGGATTCCGGTACTACAGTTCCCGGTGGCGGCCGCTTACCAGTTTTGTCCCGAGCCGTCGCCGCCGCCCTCTTGCTGCTCCTGTTGCTCGCGCTCCTGCTGGGCTTCGCGGTTGCGTTCCTCGAGTTCCTCCTCGCGCGGGTCGCGGTCCTCCTCCTGGCCGCCGCCGTCGCGTTCGTCCTCGTCCTCGTCCTCGGGCTGCCCGTTCTGGTCGTCGTCTTCCTGACCGTTCTGCTGCTCATCGGGGTCGCCGGTGTCGTCGTCCTCCGGGTCCCCTTGCCCGTTCTGCTGCTCTTGTTGCTGCTGCTCGTGCTGCTCCTGGGCCTCGTCCTGGCTCTCCTGCTGCCGTTCGTCGGCGTCTTGGGTCTCCTGCGGAGCGTCAGGGTTCTGGGCGCAGTCGGCGAGCATCTCCTGTGCCTGGCTGTAGTAGTCCAGGGCGGTGGCCGGGTTCTGCGCCGCCATCGCCTCATCGCCCAAGCCCTCCAGGGCCAGGGAGTAGTTCGTGCGTACCGCGCACTCCGCCTCCCCGGGCGGTTCGCCCTCGGGGGAGGTGGGCACCTGCGCCAACGCGTCCTCCAGCGGCCCGGTGGCACCGAAGAAGTCACCCGAGGCATACGTGGCGGTGCCCTCGTTGAAGTACGGCTTCCATGGCTCGACGACGTTGACCACGTCCAGGTAGCCAAACCGTTCCGCGGCGGTGTTGTGGTTCTCGTTCCCGTACGCGCTGATCCCGGCGGTATTGATGATCACCGCCGAGATCAATTTCACCGCGGCCAGGAACGCGATCACCACCACCGGCAGGGACCACCAGAACATCAACCGACGGCGCCGGTTGAGTCTCGCGGCGAAGTTGGCGTCCCGGATCTCCTGGGTGGTGCGGAATTCACCCGGAGGAGGCAGCGTCTGGGTACTCACGGCACCATCACTCTCTCCGCGCGTCGGTTCTCATCGGCACCCGCACGATCGCCCGCCCCGCGCGCCTGCGGCCCTGCGGCCCGTGGGCGCTTCTTCGGTATCTGCCGGGACAGGGCGAAGGCCTCCCACGCCAGCAATCCCGCGAGCACCACGGCGGCGGGCCAGTACACATCGGAGTAGTGGCGCACGTCCCGGCGCCCGTCGTCGGAGATCTGGGAGATGTCGATATCGGCCACCAGGTGTTCCACACTGTCCGGGCTGGTGCGGTTCTCATACTCCAGCCCGAGGTCTGCGGCCACGGTGCGCAACTCGCCCTCATCGATCGCCGATACCGCCGGCTGCCCGGTCGCGGGGTCGGTGATGTACGGGGCGTCGGTACCGGGGCCGGAGTTGTCCGTGCCGTCGTAGGAACGCATGCTCCCGCCCTGGGGCGTGCCGTACCCCAACACCGCACCGCCGTCGACCAGTTCCGCCAGCGGTGCATATGACTCGGTGGGCTCGGCGGCGGCCTCGTTGGTGTTCTCCCCGTCGGAGAAGAAGAACACCAGCCGCACGTTCTCCGGGTTGCGCTCGGCGTTGGTCTCCAGCGACTGGGCCAGCGCCTCCAACGGTCGATCGACCGCCGAACCGGCCGAGTAGGAGGTGATCTCCTGATTCACCGTCTGCGCCCAGGACCGCACCGCACGGGCATCGGTGGTCATCGGCAACTGTTGGGTGGCCTGGGAGTCGAAGGACAAGATCGTGTACCGACTGCCGGGCATCGCCTCGGTGAGGGCCACCAGATCGTGGCGCACGCCCTCCAGCCGAGGTTCGGAACCGTTGTAGTCCTCGGCCACCATCGACCCGGTGCGGTCGACGACGAAATACAGTTCGGCGTTGGAGGTCACCTCGGTGCTCTGGGTGCTGGGCACCGCCGGGGTCAGGGCGATCACCACCAGCGCCAGCACCACCCCGGTGCGGCGCCACCAGGCCGTCCGGCGGTGCCGGCGGGCCCGCACCGCCTGGGTGATCGTGAAGGCCAGCATCGGGGCGAACACCAACAGCGTGACCCACCACGGCCACATCATCCGGAGGGTCATGACCGCAGCCTCCACATCCCGAACCCGAACACGCCCAGGAACACCACGAGCGCGGTGAAGAACCCTTCCGGGGTGTCGGTGATGATCACCTCGGGATCGGCGTCCAGGTCCACCGCCTGCTGGGCGGCGATATCGTCGATGATCCCGGCCACCGCGTCGGGGTCGTCGGTGTGGAAGAACAGGCCGCCGTGGCGCTCGATCGCCTCCCGGTACTCCGCCTCCTCCTCGGCCTCCCGGGGGTTACCGGAGGGCGCGTAGATGCCGTGCACGGTGATGTCCCGGTCGGCCACCATGTCGGCCGCCTCGTCCAGGGCGAACACTCCTTCGCCGAACACCTCGTTGTCTCCGGCGAGGATGATCGTGCGGGACCGCTCGGCGTCGTGCTCGTCGAAGTTCATCGCGCAACTGGCCAGACCGTCCCCGATCAAGGAGGAAGCATCCCCGGTGCCGCCCTCGGTGCCGGTGATGAACTGGATCAGGCGGTCCACCTTGCCCTGGTTGAGTTGGTCGGTCAGGGAGTAGACGTCGAAGTCCAGCGCCTCGGCCGCTTCGGTCAGTTCGGTCTCCACCAGGTCGTAGTCATCGGTGAGGGGGAACACGGTGCGAGAGGTGGAGTTCCAGATCGACATCGCGACTCGCTCCCCGTCGAACTCCGGGAGCATCTCCAGGAACTTCTCGGCGATCTCGGTGTCGTACTCGATCATCGAACCGGACACATCCAGGCACAGCACGATGTCCCGGTAGCCCAACTCCTCGGCGTACAGGTCACGCTCCACCGGACGAGCGGTCAGGACCCCGGTGAAGACCGTGGCGGCCAGCAGCAGCACGCCCATGAAACCCAGCCAGATGCGGTACCGGCTCAGCCGGGAGCGGTAGGAGGGCAGCGACGTCAGGTAGCCGGCGTTGGCCACCCAGCGCACGTTCTCCTCCTCATCGCGCCGGCGGCGGGCGAACCAGCCCAGCACGCCGCAGACCACCACCGCCGCGATGACTGCGACGATCGCCCAGGGATGCATCACCATTCGTTGATCACCGCCCGGGCGCTATTGCACGCCGTCAGCGCCTCGGCGTCGGAGTCGATCGCGAACGCCGGCTCCTCGTACTCACTGAGCAACTCGGTGAGCCGGTCGGTGCCCTCCAGGGTGGCCAGCTCTCGCACGGTCAGGGAACTGGTGTCCATCCGCAGCCGGCCGTCGGCGAAGTTACGCATGATGTGGTTCAGGTCCAGGTGCAGGGCGCGCAGGTCGGACTCCCCGGAGCGGTAGCGCTCCTCTGCGGCGTCCACCTCGGTCAGCGCGGCAGCCCGCGCCGAGGCCCACTTGTCCCGGCGACCGCTGGTCTCCTCGGCGGCCGGGCGCTCGCGGGTGTGCCAGAACATGAACACGTACCAGGCGGCGATGAGCGCCAGCAGGCCAAGGCCCACGATCAGCACCCAAGGCGCGAACGGCAGCGGGTCGATCGGGTCGTGGATCTCCACGGCGGTGATGTCAGCGCCGTTGAACACGCTTCTGCCTCCGCAACAATTCGATCATGCGGTCCACCAACTCGTCCTCGCTGTTGGCGGTCACCCCTTCCACCCCCTGGCGGCG
This sequence comes from Beutenbergiaceae bacterium, assembly GCA_035302405.1. GTDB lineage: Bacteria > Actinomycetota > Actinomycetes > Actinomycetales > Beutenbergiaceae > CALKWS01. The sequence goes on along the minus strand of DATGSR010000104.1, from coordinate 8,536 downwards.
CAGCAACGCATCCACATCCTGGCGGCGCTGCTCGGCGGCCCGGGCGGCCTCGGTCGCCAGGTCCTGGCGGGAGCGCAGGTACTCCGGGATATCCAGCGGTACGTCCACGTCCTGGATCGGCACGTCGGACTCCGCGGTGGGCAGGGCATCGCCGACGCGGAACACCATCACCTCATGGCGGGTGCGCAACCGTTTGATCGACAATTCCGATTCGGGGCCCGGGCGCGCCTCATCGGTGATGAGCACCACCAGGGACCGGCGCGGGAACCAGGTGAGCACCCGGTCCAGTACGCGGGTGACGTCGCTTCGCGGGGAGTCCAGGGACAGCATCGTCTCGTAGCGGCGCAGCAGCATCTCCATGTGCAGGTTGCCCCCGCGGGCGGGGATCTGCTGAATGCGTTCGGAGTCCCCGGCGACCATGGCCACGGTGTCACCGCGGGCGCGGGCCAGGAAGCACACCACCTCGGCGGCGAACATGGCGATCTCGGACTTCGGGCGCCCATCCGGGGCGGTGGTGGCCATGTTCCGGCCGGTGTCCAGCGCCAACACCATCGCCAGGTTGGAGTCCCGCACGAACCGGCGGATCACCGGGATGGCGTTGGATGCCGAAGCCTTCCAGTCGATGTCGCCCACGTCGTCACCGAACTGGTACAACGCCATCTCATCGAAGTCCTGGCCGTGCCCGGAGTAGATCGACCGGTGGCGCCCCTCCAACAGCCCCGCGGCTCGCCGCACCGTGGGCAGGTCGAGTCTGGCTCGGACCTTGGCCAGCCGGGAGGTGGAGGAACTCACGGGCTGGGCACCGCCGCGAAGACCGCGTCGATCAACGACTCCGGCGCCACGTTGTTGGCCAACGCGTCGTAGGTGCGCACGATCCGGTGGCGCAGCACCGAGTGCCGCAACGCCTTGACGTCGTCGGGCACCACGTAGGCCCGTCCGGCTTGCAGCGCCAGCGCCTGGGCGATGCTCATCAGGGCGATCCCTCCCCGCGGACTGGCGCCTACGCGGACGTGCTGGTTGAAGTTCGGCAACGGCCGCGGCCCCCCGCCGCGGGTGGTGTTGATCAGCGCCACGATGTACTGCTTGATCGAAGTGTCCACGTACACCTTGGAGGTCAGTTCCTGCAGGAACATCACGTCCTCCAAGGTGACCGGCTCGACGGTGATCGGCGCCGACATCGACCCGTCGTTGATCCGCACCAGGATGTCCACTTCCTCATCGGGTGCGGGGTAGGTCAGCACCTCCTTCATCAGGAACCGGTCCATCTGGGCCTCGGGCAGAACGTAGGTGCCTTCCTCTTCGATCGGGTTCTGGGTGGCCAGCACCATGAACGGCTTGGGCAGCGGGTAGATCTCCCCGCCGATGGAGGTCTGCTTCTCCTGCATCGCCTCCAACATCGCCGACTGGGTTTTGGCGCTGGAGCGGTTGATCTCATCGAGCAGCACCAAGTTGGCGTGCACCGGGCCGAGTTGGGTGGAGAACTCCCCGGTGGCGTAGTTGTAGATCTGGGTGCCCACGATGTCGTTGGGCATCAGGTCCGGGGTGCACTGGATCCGGTGGAACGTGCCACCCACCGCGGTGGCCAGCGTCTGGGCCGCGGTGGTCTTGGCCAGCCCGGGCACCGACTCAAGCAGCACGTGGCCACCGGCCAGCAGGGAGGACACCAGCGCCTGGCGCAACGCTCGCTGGCCCACGATGCGCTGGTCGAACACCCGGGTGATCCGTCCCAGTAGGTCGGTGGCGCGGGCGATCTCGTCGTAGGAGATCGGAGATGTGCGAGGCGCAAGGTGCGCCGCAGCGGTGCTGGCCATGTTCTCCACTTACGTGTCGGGGCTGCTCGTGTCGGGCCTGCCGGGGCCGCAGGACGACTGAAAGTGTCGCGTTGACCGATTATGCCAGCGCAGGGCGGCAACGACCGAGGCAGTATCTGGGCAGGACTGCCCATCTGAGCACGCCCGGCGGAGGAAGACAACGCCGCCGGGCTAGGACGTGGCCGGATTCACAGGCTCCGGGCAAAGGCCCCGTGGCACCTGATCCCGCTGGTGCCGGCCGCACCCGACCGGGCGCGGATTAGGCTCACTACGTGAACATCCCACTGGCTCCCGGCGCGCGGTTGGTGCTCGGTCTGGTCCCCCTCGCCGCGGCGGGCGCCCTCGTGGGACTCGCGGTCTCCGGCTCCGCCCAGACCGTGGGGCTGGCCGACCCCGGTGCCTGGATCCGCTGGGCCGGGCCGGTGCTGAGCGCCGTCAACCACCTGACCGCCGCGGTGGTGCTCGGTGGCTTGACGCTGCTACTGGTGGTGCTGCCCTATTCCGGTGCGCGGGCGCCGTCGTGGCAGCGGGCCGCCCGGGTGCTGCTCTGGGTAACGCCCGCCTGGGCGGTGCTGAACGTCCTGGATGTGCTGGTGCGTTACGCCCGGGCCGCGGGCCGGCCGGTGGGCGGGCAGGGTTTCGAGCAGGAATTGGCCTACTTCCTCACCGAGATCTCCGCCGGGCGCGCCTCGCTGGTGGCCACGATCCTCATCGCCCTGGCAGCGGTTGGAGCAGTGGGGATCTCCTCCTACCGGTCCGCGGCCCTCACTGCCGTGCCCGCCTTCGCGGTCCTCCTGCCATGGTCGGTGCGCGGGCACGCCAGTTCCGCCGCCGACCACGCCATCGCCGTCTCCGCGCTGTGGCTGCATCTGCTGGCGATGGCCGTGTGGGTGGGGGGACTGGTGCTGCTGTGCCTGGTGTCCACCACCCTGGGGCGCCAGACCGGTGCGGTGGTGCGCCGCTACTCCACGCTCGCCCTGGCCTGCTATGTGCTCGTGGGAATCTCGGGGCTGGTGAGCAGTTGGACCAGGCTGGAAGAACCGGGTGACCTGACCGGCCCGTACGGGCGGTTGGTGCTCATCAAGGCCGGTCTCTTCACGGTGCTGGGGGCGGCGGGGTGGTGGCACCGGCGCCGCTCAGTGCGGGAACTGGATGGGCCCGAACCCCGTCCGTTGGTGTTCTGGCGTCTGGCCGGCGGTGAACTGCTGGTGATGGGATTGGTCACCGGTGTGGCCGCGGCCCTGTCCGTCACCCAGACACCGGTGCCGGACACCCTGGCCTACCTGCCCGCCCCGGCGGAAGAACTGTCCGGGCGGCCGCTGCCACCGCCGCCGCAGGTGAGCACCTGGCTGCAGTACGTCAACCCCGATGTGGTCTTCGCCGTCGCGGTCGCAGCAGCGGCGTTGCTGTACCTGTTGGGGGTAGGCCGGTACCGCCGGGAGGGGCGGGCATGGCCGTGGTGGCGCACCGCGACGTTCATCCTCGCCGTCCTCGTGGCGGGCTGGGTCCTGTTGGGCGGCCCGGCGGTTTACGGGCGGTTGCTGTTCTCCGCGCACACCGTATGGGTGCTGCTGCTTATGGCGGTGGTGGGCCCGGCCCTGGTCGCTGCCGCACCCGGCGCCCTGGCCCGGGCGGTACTGCCCGCCCGCACCGACGACTCCCGCGGCCCCCGAGAGTGGCTGGAGGTGGCGGCCGGTGCAGCGCCGGTGCGATTCCTGGCCCGACCACTCCCGGCGGTGGTGCACTTGGGTGTGGCCATGGTGGTGATCCACCGCAGCGATGTGTTCGACTTGGTGATCACCACGCAGGTGGGGCAGGGGCTCATGGCGGCCTACGCCGTCACCCTGGGCGCGGCGCTCACCCGCGCGGTGGCCGCGAACGACCGGTATCCGCGTACGGACCGGCTGGCCGCCGCTGTACTGACCGGCCTGTTCGCGGCGCTTTCGGGGTTGGTGCTGCGGTCCATGACGGCGCTGCTCGGGGCGGACTACTTCGGCGCCCTCGGCTTGCCGTGGGGTGTGGACGCCCTCGCCGACCAGCAGGCCGCGGCGTGGGTGGTGTGGCTGGGGGGCGGACTGTTTGCGCTGGCCCTCATCGTGGTTGCGGTACTGCGAACGGACGACGCCGCAACGCACCCGCCCGCTGCCCGTCGCCCGGCGCGGATGGATGACGACGGGATGGAGGCCGAACTGCGCGCCTATGAGCGGATGCTGGAGCGGATGGAGAACCGCGCCGCGCAACGGAAGGCCGCCTCGCGGCGCTGAGGCGTGCCGTCCCTCAGGCGGCGGTTGCGCCCCTCACGAGTCTGACGCCGCTGCCAGGAAGGCACGCACTCGGGCCCGCCACGCGGTGTCCTCCTCCTCGGCGCCCGGATACTCGGTGTGCCCGGCACTGAGCACGAACGCCTCGGCGTGTTCCACCGCGTTCAACACCGCGAACTGGCCCGGCGGGGGCACGGCCGGATCCCACAACGCACACGCGATGAGCATCGGGATCGTGAGGGAGCGGGCCGCTGCGGCGGCGTCGAAAAGGTCCAGCACCGCTCGTGCCCGCGGGTTGGCCTGCACGTGGTGGCGCACCGATTCCCCGCTGCCGGTGCAGGGCATCTGCAGGCGCAGGTCGTAGTGGCCGAAACTGGGCACCGACAGCACCCCGGAGCGGAACCGGTCGTCCCAGGGCAGCGCCAGTGCGCCCACTCCGCCGCCGAAACTCTGGCCGACGTAATCCAGCGGCACCGGGCCCGCCACCTCATGCAGTGCGCTGGCCGCGCACCACACATCCTCGGCGCATCCGCCCAGGATGTACGTGTCCGGACTGTCGATGCCCACCAGCACGTGCTCGGCGGCCAGTGCCGGCAGGTCGGGCATCATGCTCGCGCTGGGCAGCCCGCGGGCCACCGGCCACAGCACTGCGGTGTGCGGCGCCAGAGCCAGCGGGTCGATCATCGCCCGGCCGCCGTACCCGTGGGAGTGGACGACGCCGCGTTGCACCGGGCCGGTGCGGGGTAGTGCCAGCCAGCCGCCGAGTCGGCGTCCGTCGGTGGTGCTGAACTGCACGGTGAACACGTCGTGGTCGCATGCCGTGCCTGCCGGGGTGCGCTCCAGTTCGGGGCGCACCTGCCGGGCGGCTTCGTAGCGGGCTTGCCAGTGCGCGGTGAACCCGGGCACCGGTTGCGGCGGCTCGATCGCGCGCAGAGCGGACAGGTCGTGTCCGTAACTGGCATCGAAGGCATCGGGGCCGAACCAGGCGTCGAAGTCCGGCTCCCGCGTCGGGGCTCTCATCTGGTCACTGCTCACTTGCTGCGTTCACCACTCGTCCAGCACCAGGTCCTCACCCTCCACATCCAGCCACACACCGTCGGGGCGCATCCGGATCTCCTGCAGCAGCACACCGGGGGGCAAGTCATCGAGCGAAACTTCCAACTTTTTCAACTCCGCCGTCCATCCGGCGGGCAACTCGCTCACGTCGATGCTCACTCCGCCCAGACGTACCGTACCCAACTCCACCCCGAGCACACGCCCGCGGGCTTCCGGACGCAGTTCAGCCTCCACCGGCACCCCGAGCAGACTGCCCGCGGCGACCAACCCCTCCTCGACCACCTCGATATCGACCCCGTCCGGCAGCCCGGCCCGGGTCAGCACCGCCCCCACCGTCTCCACCGGGGCGACCGCCTGCAACTGCACGTGCTCTACGAGGTAGGGCTCGCGAATGTGGATCCCGCTCAACCGGGCATCCACATCGAGGGCTTGGAGAGCGTCCAGTTGCACGGCTCCGGCATGCACGTCCGCGGTGTGCACCCGACCGCTGAAAACCTGGGGCAGGAATAGGGTTCCACCGATGTGCACCTGAACATCCTGAGCGGCGAGGCTCTGCCGTAGTTCCTCTTCCAACCGGTTCTCGGTATGCGCCCGCAGCAGGTGGTCTGCGATCAGCACTCCCACGAGCGCGACGGCGAGCACCACCAGGGTGGCCAAGGCGCGCCTGCCGCGGCGACGGGGTGCGGGTCCGGTGGCGGTGCTCATGGCGCGGCTCTGGGGCTCAAGGCGGCGGAGTCAGTTCGCAGTCGGTGGGGCCGGCCGTCAGCGCGTGCGCCCTGCCTGCAGGTGCTCGGGTCTGTCGGCCCGAAGGTGCTCGGTGAGGAACGCCACGGTCCGCGGCCAGGCCTCGGCCGCGGCTTCCTGGTGGTGGAACACCGGTGCGGGGTTGTCGAACGCGTGCCCTGCGCCTTCGTACAGGTAGAACTCAGCGGGGGTGCGCGTGGCCGTGACTGCCTGCCGGATCTTCTCCACCTGATCCATCGGGATGTAGGTGTCGGCCGTGCCGAAGTGGTGCAGGCTCGGGCAGTCCACCGCCCCGGCATGCTCCAGCAGACCGGGAAGTGCCGAACCGTAGTAACTCACCAGCGCGTCCGGGTCGGCGTCGGCGGCCACTTGGAAGGCTACGCCGCCGCCGAAGCAGAAGCCGAGTAACCCGGTATCCCCGCGCACATGCTCATCGGCGCGCAATGCGACCAGGGCGGCTTCGACGTCCGCCGCCGTGACGGGCCACTCCAACCGCCCGGCCATGCCCATCGCCTGCTGCAGCACGTTCGGGTCGGATTCATCGAGATCCTCATCGGGCAGGCGCCAGTACAGGTCCGGGGCGAGCACCACGAAACCGGCTTCGGCCAGGTCCGCGGCCCGCTGCCGGATGTACTTGCTGACCCCGAAGATCTCCTGGACCACCACCACGCCCGGCCCCTGCCCACTGGGTGGAAGCCACCGGTAGGCAGGCATCGGCCCGTCCGCGGTTGCCACGGTCACTTGCGCACTGTCGTCCATGGCTCCAGTTTGCACCGCCGCGCCGTGCTGCGGTGCCCGAGCGGGCAGGCAGGTTCGCGTGCGGACCACGCCGGCGCCCGCCCAGGGGCGCTGTTGCGGTGCCGGAGGGCGCCGGCGGCACGGTCGCGCGGCTCCCCCGGCCCGGCGGGCACGTGTGATCACCGGTCGTTGTCCACAGCCGCGGCACCGTTGTGCACAACTCGAACCCACATCTGGGGATAACGCCTGTGGATAGTGTCTTATCATCGCGCTGATGAACCCTTCACCCGCCCTCGTCGCCGCGGCGGCCATCGTGGACGATCTCCGACGGCCGCAAGCGCTGTTGGCGGCGCGCCGCAGTGCACCCAAGAGCCTGACCGGCCGCTGGGAGTTTCCCGGCGGCAAAGTAGAGGACGGGGAGAGCGACGAGGCGGCGTTGCACCGCGAAATCCGCGAGGAACTCGGCGTGGACGTACGCCTGGGTGAACAGATCCATGGGCCCGACGGCGAGGATTGGCCGATCCTGTACGGCCACCGGATGCGGGTCTGGTTCGCGCAGATCGAAGCGGGCGTGCCCGAGCCCCTGGCGGATCACGATGACCTGCGGTGGTTGACCCATAGCGATCTGCACGAGGTGCCCTGGCTGGAGCCTGACCTGCCGATCGTCACCGCGATCCACCAGATCCTCGTTCCGCACTCCTGATCGCCCCTGGGCACCTGCGCGGCGTCCGCCGCGAGTCCGCCCAGAATGTTGATTGCGACAGATTCGGTCACCGGCGTCAGAACGTGCCATGATGCGCCCGTGCCCAAGATCATCGGAACCTCCCTGGCCGAGCACCGGGAGAAGGTGCGCGCGAAACTCTTCGGCGCACTGTCCCAGTTGATGGCCGAATCCGGCTTCGACACCATCACGCTTGCCCAGATCGCCGCGCTCGCGGGCGTGGGCCGCACCTCGGTCTACAACCACTTCCCGGACAAGGAGGCCATGCTGGTGGCCTTCATCGAGCACGAGACCGAGGTCTTTCTCGACGACCTGCGCCTGGGCCTGGACCAGATCGCCGACCCCCAGGAACAGTTGCGGGCGTACGTGCGCGAGCACATCAACCTCACGCCCAGTTACCACCTGGCTCCCGGTCCCGAACTGCGGTCGGTGGTGTCCTTCACCACCCGGGCCCGCCTGCGCGATCACGTGACCCAGATCGAAGGCGTGCTGCGCCAGATCCTCGCCGACGGGATCGCCTCGGGCCGGTTCCCGGAACAGGACGTGGAGGCAGTGGTGCCTCTGATCAACGCCTGCCTTATCGGACGGGTCGTTCCGGAAGGGGAAACCGAGCGGGGCCGGGTGATTGCGGCGACCGAGGCGTTCGTCCTGCGCGCCGTCGGGGTCTCCGCCGACGCCGACGCCATCGGCGCCTGAGCGGGGCGGGCGAGCGTAGCGCTCGCCGTCCACAATTTTTGTGCACAGCCCTGTGCACAGTCCGCGTTTGCGCAGATCAAACTGTGGACAAACGTGTGGAGAAAGCTCGACGCCGAATTCGTTCTCAAAACCCCTTGTCAACCCCTGAGTAACCCACTAAACCTTGATTATCGACAACAGCACAGGGACGCCTCAAAGGAAACCAATTGCCAACGATTGGTCACTGGCGAGGAAACGTCAGCCAAAGGCTTGGTTCACTGAGTTGCTGGCACCGCCACCGCCGAACGCGTGCGGCAGCGGAAGACCTGCTCGGTCCGGTCCCACCGGAGCGGCCAGGCTGTGGATAACTTCCGGGGCGACCCGGGAGGTGGACGCATGACGAGTGCTGTTGCCGAGACCACTGGAAAACGGTGATGGCGGCCCGAGACGCTGGTCCCGGGCACGACGGTCACGATGAGACCGCGCCATGACGCGGGCCCGGTGGGCAGTCCAACCGGGAAACGTCGAAC
>DATGSR010000103.1:0-7713 GCA_035302405.1 Beutenbergiaceae bacterium | reverse complement strand
GCGAAGGTGCCGCGGGCGCTGGTGTTCTCCGCCCAGCCGAAGGCGACCGGTCAGCGCCCGTAGCGGCGCACCCTGTCCCGCTTCGCCAGCCCATAGGCGCCGACCAGAAGGCCGGCGAGTCCGAGCACGAGGCCGATGCCGTAGGCCTCCGCCACGACGAGGGCAACGAGCCCGAAGAACAGCAGCATCACGCCTCCCATGATCAGCGGGAGCGTGTTCGGCGGCGGCCCATGCCGGGAGTCGTCGGTGTCCATGCCCGTGATTGTCCCAGAACTCCATACCGCCCGGGAGGTGATTCGTCGTGGCCGACCGCTCAATTACCCTCAACCTCGGGGCGCGCGTCACCGGTTTTGTCAACGGCATGCGCACCGCGACGCAGTCGGCGCAGGACTTTACCGCCCGGGGCCTGGACAAGATCGAGCGGCACTCGGCCTCGATCACCACCGTGGCCAACACCGCCGGCATGCTTGGCGGGGCGATGGTCGCCGCGGCGGGTGCCGCGACGAAGGCCGCGATCGACTGGGAGTCGTCGTGGGCTGATGTGCAGAAGGTCAACGACGGCACGCACGAGCAGATGGTGCGGCTCGAGGATGACCTGCGGGAGATGGCCCGCACCCTGCCTGCCACGCACACCGAGATTGCTGCCACGGCTGAGGCCGCCGGGCGTCTGGGTGTGGCCGTGGATGACGTGGCGGACTTCTCGCGGGTGATGCTCGACCTGGGCAATACGACGGACCTGACGGCGGACCAGGCGGCGACGGCGTTCGCCCGGTTCACCGAGATCATGGGCACCGGCACGGACAACGTTGACCGGCTCGGGTCGGCGGTCGTGGACCTGGGTAACAACTTCGCCGCGACTGAGTCCGAGATCGTGGAGATGGGTCTGCGGATTGCTGGTGCCGGCAACCAGGTGGGTCTCACTGAGGCCGAGGTCATGGGCCTGGCCACGGCCCTGTCTGCGGTCGGTATTGAGGCTCAGGCCGGTGGTTCTGCGATCTCGCGGGTGATGATGAACATCGCCTCCGACGTGCAGGCCGGCGGGCGGGACATGCAGGCGTGGGCTGACGTGGCTGGCATGTCGGCCGAGCAGTTCGCTACCGCCTGGCGCGATGACGCCGCCGGTGCGCTGGTGGCCGTCGTGGATGGGCTGGCGAACGCTGAGGCTCAGGGCACGACGACGCTGGGCATGCTGGAGGACCTCGGGGTCACCGAGCTGCGCACACGTGACGCGCTGCTGCGGCTCGCGGGTTCGGGTGACGTGCTCGCGGCGGCGTTCGACGCGGGCAACGCGGCGTTCGAGGAGAACATTGCGCTGACGAACGAGGCCGAGGTCCGGTACGAGACGACGGCCTCGAAGATCACGGTGGCGTGGAACAACATCAAGGACGCTGCGATCGAGTTCGGTGCGGTCGCGCTGCCTCTGGTGGCGGACGTTGCGGGCGCGGTGGCGTCTGTGGCGCAGGAGTTCGGGGAGCTGCCGGACTGGGTGAAGACCGCCTCGATGGCTATCGTCGGTGGCGGCGGGCTGGTGCTGCTGGGTGTGGCCGGGCTGGGGCGTCTCGCAGTCGCGGTGGCCGGGGTATCTACGGCGCTGAAAAATCTCGGCATCGGCACCGCGGTGTCCGGCATCGGCCGCCTGACTGCGGGCGTGGGCCGGTTCGCCGCCCGCGCCGGGGTGGCGGCGGCTGCCACGGCCGCGTTCTCTGCCGGGGTCAAGTCGATCGTGGACGAGGCGCGGGGCGTGGAGCGCACCACCTACAGCCTCGAAGAGATGGTCAACATCCTCGAAGGCGCACGCATCTCGGGCGACTACTACGCCAGCACCCTGGGAGAGATGGCCGAGGCAGGCCGGATCGCCACGCACCGGTTCGGGGACCTGGCATCGGCCGCGGAGGCGGTCGCTAACCAGAACTGGGCAGACAAGATCTTCGGCGGGATCGGGCTGGACGCGGACGGTATCTCCGACACGGCCGCCGCGTTCGAGACGATGGGGCAGGCGCTCGCGTCGATGCCGCTGGAGCAGGCGCAAGAGCACTTCCGGGGCCTGTGGATCGAGGCTGGGGCCACCGACCAGGCGGCACAGAACCTGCTCGACTCCATGCCCGCGTTCAAGGACGCCCTGTACGCGGCCGGCAACGAGGCCGGGGTGACGGGGGATGCGTTCAAGCTGCTCGCGTGGGCCACCGGTGACGCCGGTGGTGCCGCGGCTGACGGTGTCGGCCCGCAGGAGGAGTTGGGTCGTCAGCTGGACCTGACGACGGACTCTGCGGAGGCGCAGGAGCAGGCCATGCGTGAGCTGATGGACGCTCAGCGTGAGGCTGCCGGTATCGCGTTGTCGGAGCGTGACGCGATGCGCCGCCTTGAGCAGGCGTTCGACTCGGCCACTGATTCCGTTGAGCAGCACGGGCGCACGCTCGACATCACCACCGACGCCGGGCGGGCGAACCAGGCCGCGCTGGACAACATCGCATCCTCCGGGCTCGACGTCGTGGACTCGATGCGGGAGGCCGACCGGGCCACCGAGGAGATCGCTGACGAGATGGCCCGCGCCCGCGAACGGTTCGTGGAGACCGCGACATCGATGGGCATGTCGGAGGACAAGGCCAAGGACCTCGCCACCGAGCTCGGCCTGCTGCCGCGTGAGGTGTTCATTGACGTTGAGGCGAACATGAACGCCGAGGCCCAGATCGCTGCGTTCAGGCGCCGCTGGGATGGGGTGTCGATCGGTACGGCGTGGGTGGACATCCGCGCGCGGGACAACCTCACGCGTGGGCAAGCCGCGTCGGGCGCCCGGTACACCGCCGCTGCGCTGCGTCACTACGGCGGCTACACCGGTGGCCCGGTGCTCGACCCGTCACACCGGCGCATCCAGTACCGGGCACTCGGCGGCCCCGTCTCCGGCGGCGACGGCACCCGCGACTCGGTACGTGCCGTGGGACCGAACGGTGAACCGTACCGGCTGGACGACGGCGAGCACATCTGGACCAAGCGCGAAGTCATTGCCGCCGGGGGGCACGCCGCGATGTACGGGCTGCGGGACATGGCCCTGTCGGGGGCGCTCGCGGGCGTGCTCGGCTACCGGGCTGGTGGTCAGGTGCCGCGTCAGTATCCGGCACAGTACATGCCGGCCTCGCGGACGGTGGCGGCCCCGCAGGCGGCGGCGCCCGTGTTCCCGGATCGGGTTGAGCTTGTGGTTGAGGGGCGTGCGATGACCGCGTTCGTGCGGCCGATTGCGAATCGTGAGGCGCGGGAAGTTGTGACGGCTGGCCGGAGGGTGAACCGCTGATGGTTGCTCTGATTCACGATTCCGGGTGGACTCGCACGCCCCAGTGGCCTGCTGCCGCGCGGGCGGGTGATGTGGGCTTCTTGCTGGTGGCGGTATATCCGTCGTGGATGTCTGGCCTGTCGTGGCGTCCAGGGTCGGCGTGGTCGCGGCTGCGGCAGTGGCAGATGCTGGCGATTGGTTCGTTCGCGCGGACGGTGGCGGTGTATCAGGCGGCTCCGGGGGCGCGGTTGAGTGAGTCGCCGAACTATGCGTCGCAGCGGCTGGTGGTATTCACCGACACCTCGGGTGTGGGGGTGACGCGGGCGGGGGTTGGCGCGGTCCAGGCTCGCCCGTTTGGTGGGGTGTTCACGGTGGGGGCGCAGGCGTCGGCTGGTGATGGGGCCGGGATGGTCGTGTTGCCGGGTGAGGACCCATTCGGGTTCGGTGTGCGTGGGGCGTGGGATGCCTCTACGGCCGGCGGCCTGTTGGGTGACCTGGATTGGGACGGGTCGCGGACGGTGGCGATTGAGTTGTTGCCGCCTGCTGGGCCTGGGGCGCCGGTGTTGCTGGCTCCGGGTAACGGGGATGAGGTGACGAACTCGGGCGATGTGGTGCACGAGTGGCAGCATCGTCCGGTTGTTCCTGGCGGGTTTCAGGACGCCTACCAGTTGCGTGTGCTGATGGATGGTGATGAGCGGTATTGGAACGCGTCGACTGGTGCGCTGGTTGCCGGTGAGACGACGAACGCGGCCACGGTGGAGTCGGCGGCGATCCCTGCCGGGTTGTATACGGCGAACGCGCCGCATGGGTGGCAGGTGCGCACCCGTGAGGGTGTGGATGGGCGCTGGTCGGAGTGGTCGGGGACGGATTCGTTCACGCCGGTGACACCACCCACGGCGGACCTGTTCGGGCCGGACGTGTTCCATGACGACTTGTCGCCGGTGGTGGCGTGGGATTCGTCTACGCCGCGCGGTACGCAGACGGCGTTTCGGGTGCAGCTGGCCCACTTCGGGTCGATCGTCTATGACTCGGGCGTGCAGCCCGGCCGTGCGTCAGAGTGGCAGGTGCCGCCGTTGGAGTGGATTCAGGGCGGCTTGTATCAGCGGCGGGTGCAGGTGCAGCAGACGGGTGGTTCGTGGTCGTCGTGGGTGACACGCGATTTCACGATCACGTGGACTGAGCCGGCAACCCCAGGGGTTGAGGTGTGGTCGGGGGCCGATGGTGTGCTGGTGCAGGTGGTGGCTGATGCGGGCCTGGTGGTGGATCTGGAGCGGATCACGGGCGAGGGCCTGTGGGTGCGGGTGGATTCGTTCACGATGCCCAGCGACGGGGCCGTGACTGTGACTGATGTGCGTGCCCCGCTGGGGCGCGTGGTTGCTTACCGTGCCCGTGCCGTGAACGAGTTGGATGGGCAGCGTCTGGTGTCCGGGTGGGGGCTGTCGGGGCAGGTGGCGAACCGGTCGCGATGGTCCTACCTGTTTGCGGCCCGTGCCCCGTTGTCGACGTGGGTGCGCTGCTACATCCGGCAGGATGGCCCGCACCGGCCGATACGGGCCACGCAGGTGACCGATCCGATGGGCGATGAGTGGCCCCGGTTCTCTTACGGCACGCGTCGGGGGCGGTCCGGGACGCTGGTGTTGCACGCGTTCACGCAGGAGGACCGTGATCACTTGGTCGAGCTGTTGTACGCCGGTGAGCCGTTGGGTGTCCGGTTCCCGGGTGAGGCGGAGGACGCGGGGCCGGGGTACCGGGACGGGGGGGAGTTGATCTTCGGTGTTGCTGGCGAGGTTGAGGTTGCGCGGGTGACGACGGGGCCGTTGCAGCGGCGGGAGATCACGGTGCCGTGGCGGGAGTCGGCTCCGGTGGAGCCCACGGGACACACCGGCGCGCCCATCATGCACCGGTTCGGTGGCCCGGCAGGTGCGGGTCCTTTCAGTGACAACGACGAAACAGATATGGAGGTCCCAGCATGAGCGGGTTCTACCAGGCTCAATATCAGGCATTCATGGAAACCCTCGAGGCGGGCACGATCACCGCCCACCTGGTGACCAGCGGCTACACCCCCAACTATGGGTCGCATTCGCTGCTCTCTGACGTGCCCTCGGCGGCCCGGCAGGCGTCGGCGCCTCTGTCGAGCGTGGAGGTGGTGGACGGGTGGCTGCAGGCTGCCCCGACCAACTTCGAGAACGCCACGGGCGACCCGGTGTCGATGATCGTGCTGGAACATGACGGCGCCCTGATCGGGGTGGTGGACGACTTCGGGTCGGGGCCTGGGCAGACCGAGCTGGCGTTGAACGGGTCGACGGTGACGGCGAACTGGTCCACCAACCCAGGGATTTGTGGCCTAGAGGACGAGTGACCACGAGCGGGAACAGTTCAGGGAGGGCGGTGGGCTATGGCTGAAACGTGGACTCCCCCCTGGTCCGGCATCGGACGCTGGGACAGCAGCGGCACCTTCCTTCCGGGGGGCGAGCCGAGGAGCTTCAACTCCCAGAACTGGGCGTACGTGTGGTGGGACGAGGCCCCGGTTCCGGACAGTGGCGGCCTGGTGTCGGCGGTCCTGCGGTTCACCACCGACGACCGGTACACGCGGTGGCGGCTCGTCGATCTTGATGACGCGCCGGTCGGCGACAGTGGCACGCCTCGACCCACGGCGACCATCGACTCCGGCTATACCTTCAATGCAGGCACGCACGAGGCCGACATTACCGACGCGTTGGCGCAGGTGGTGTCCCGGCCCGGCTGGCAGCCAGGCAACCGGCTGGCCGTGTTCTTCCAGGCGAACAGCACGACCTACATCTGGGTGTCCGATGTCAGCCTGACCGTGGAATACGTGCCGCCGGTGCAGTACCTGGAGCCGGTGCCGTTCCGTGGCCGCGGCCGGACCGAACCGGTCGAGTCGGTGGAGTTCTCCCTGGCACCCGCACCGGTGCGTGGGGTGGGCCGGTGGTCGCCACTGGACGTGCTCGCCGACCGCCACATCACCCCCGCACCGTTCCGTGCCGTGGGGCGCATACCAGTGGCAGGCCTATCGGGCACCGGCCACGCCCCCGCCCTCACCCCGGCCCCGTTCCGGTCCGTGGGCCGGTGGACAGTCACACTCCTGTCCCGCACCATCGCCCCCGCACCGCCACCAATCCCGTGGCGCCGCGTCATCACCACCCCCCAATACCGGGCCGCCCTGGCCTCACGCGAACCCGTCACCGACGCCCGCGTAGAGATCATCAACCCCGACGGGGCCGTGATCGCCCGACTCGGCGGCCCAGACGCCACCCACCCCGGCATCGACGGCGGCACCGTCACCTGCCGCGGCGACGCACAAATCCGGTGGGAACACGACCTACAACTAGACAGCCACGACCTCGTGGTGCGGTCCTCCAAAGATCTCCTGTCCCCCCTGTCAGGCAACCGGATGCTCGTATGGCACCGCCGGTGGATGCCCGCCCACGACAACAGCCCCGCACAGTGGGCAGAGATCCCATGCGGCCTCACCTACCCCGACTGGCCCGTCGTGGCCGACGACGGCGGGGCAGGCCTCACGCTACGGGTGCGCGGCTCCGATGCGATCGCCGAACTCAAGAAGGCCACCTTCCGTGACCCGATCGACGTGGGCGGCATGTACGCCCACGAAGCAGTCGAAGCCATCCTGGGCGCCCGCGCACCGTGGGCAACCACCGCCCTGACCCCCAGCGACCACCGCCTCGCCCCCGAATATGAGGCAGGTGAACCGGGCGGCGACCCGGCCGAAGCCATCTTCGAGATCGCTGACGCCGCCGGCATGGAGTTCTACGCCGACCGGGAAGGGGTGCTCGTCCTGGCCCCGGTCGGCGACCAGGACACTCCCGTTGAGGAGCTAGCCGAGGGGCCGGACTCGGTCCTGCTCGAAGTGTCCGCGTCGATGGACATGAGCAGCGTCGCCAACGTCGTCACCTACGCCTCCACAGCCACCCGCGATGAGGACGGCAACGATATCGCCCCGGTCCATGGGCGGGCTGCGGTGGATGACCCGACCTCGCCGCTGCACCTGGAGAACCTGGGCCGCGAGTTCCACCACCGGGAGACCACCAACCAGGTGATCAGTCAGGCGGAGGCTGACCGGGAGGCCCGCCGCATCCTCCTGGAGCGGCAGACCCCGATCCAGGAAGTGGAGCTCACTCACCTGGCTTTGCCGCACCTTGATCCGGGGGACGTGGTGGAGGTGGGGGCTGAGCGGGCGGGCGCGGTTGGCCCGCGGCGGGTGATGGCCTGGAATCTTGCGCTGGGACCGAACTCGGAGCAGCGCACGTCCGTGTTTGGCAGGAAGGGTTTGACATGACCACCGGTGAACGTAATGTGCCGCCGCCGCTGCTGGACGTGCTGCCCAGTCAGCGACGCGGGGCGGGCGCAGGCGACACGGCGCCCAGGACGTTCCGGGCGCTGGTGCTTGACGCCACGCCCTCCTCGACGGG
>DATGSR010000102.1:0-5987 GCA_035302405.1 Beutenbergiaceae bacterium | reverse complement strand
CGCCCCATTAGCCGATCTAACCGAAATAACCAGGCTGTATGTCTCCCGCAACGACTTGACCGATCTGAGCGCGTTGGAGAACCTCACCAAGATTACCCACCTGGGCATTGCGGGCCTCGATATCGACGACCTCAGCCCGCTAGCGAATATGTCAGGGTTACAACATCTGGAACTCGGGAGCAATATCCCAAGCCGCGTCAATGATTTAAAGCCACTGCAGAACCTTGAACACCTGCGCGTAGCGTACATATATAACACGGAAGTGTCGGATGTCGCTCCGCTGGCGGAGTTAAAGTCCCTCAACACTTTGGATCTCTTCGGAAATCGGATTATTAACATCCATCCATTGAAAGACCTCGATCCTGCAACACTTCACCTTCACGACCAGGAGCACGATCTGGGTGAGTTAGTTGCCGGCGTCGCCGTGCCTAACCCGGTGATCGGACTTGATGGCGAGCCGGTGGGGCTGGATGGGCCGATGTACAACGAGGACGACAACAGTTTCACGCCGCAACCGGGTACATCAGAGATCACGTGGTCGGATGCAACCATCCCCGGGAGCGGCACCTTCAGCGGAACGCTGACCTTCAGTTTGGCTGACCTTGAGGATGTGGAGGTCACGACCACGGCGGAGCCGAAATATAACCATCGGTATGAGTGGGACGTCGACCTGACCGGCGATGACGTAGTCGTTCCCGCTGGACAGGACGTCGCCGACGTTGATTATGAGGCGACCGTGACACCGACGCTGACCAGCGAGCGTTTCCGCGTTGATGGCACGATCACGGTCACGAATCCCAATGCGCTCGACGTCGAGGGCGTCACGATCACCAGCGCCCTCGCCGACCAACTTCCCGCTCCCGCCGCGGTCGATGCACTGAACGCGGAGGAAGCCACCTGCGAGGTGACCGGCGGTGATGACGTCACGGTGCCAGCGGACGAGTCGGTCGAACTCTTCTACGAATGCCACCTACCGGACGACACGGCCACCGACGCCACGTTCATCCAGACCGCGACCGCGGTGTGGGACACGGATGACAACCCGGGCACTACCGGTGGTGCAAGCGCCACGGCGTTCGTGGACTTCGGGGCGTTTGAGCCACCGTTCGCCTACGGCCAATACCGATACCTGCTGGACCCGGAAGACGTGGTGGGTACCGAAGGTGACGAGGTGAGGTTCGACGCTGAGGACGGGCCGCAGACCTTTGCCTTCACCCAGGAGCACGAAGTCCCCGAGCCCGGCCAGTGCGAGGATCGCACCACCACGTTCGGCATCGGTGACGACGGCGTGATCCTCGAAAGTGCCGACGCCACGGTGCAGGTCTGCAGCGAGGCGCCGCTACAGGTCTCGAAGAACCCGACCGCAACGTTCGACCGTCAGTACCTGTGGAGCATCGATAAGTCGGTGACCACCGATGGGGTGGTTGATGAGCGGAACGAGGCCAGGTTCGACTACGTCGTCCAGGTGGACCAGGTCGGGTTCGTCGACTCCAACTGGGCGATCGAGGGCGAGATCGAGGTAACCAACCCGAACACGTTCGGGCAGATCACCTTCGATCTGGCGCAGGTCACCGACCTGGAGGAGGCCCGGTGCGCCGTCGACGGTCAGGACACCGGGGTGGTGTTGGCCGGCGGGGAAACCGTTGCGCTGGCCTATGAGTGCACACTCGGCGTGGCCCCGGAGTATGAGACCACCAGCACCGCCACGGTGACGTGGGTGGACCCAGCGGGTGAATTGGCCAGCGCCAGCGGCAGCGCAGAGGCGAACTTCGAGGTCGCAGGCGAGATCGATGCGGTGGTGGAGGTGTGGGACGACCACACCGACCCCGCCAACCCGATCCTGCTGGGCGAAGCCGACCGCACCGATGAGGATTCCTGGCTGTTCCCCTACACCCTGACCCTGCAGGGCGAGGTTGGCCAGACCACGCAGTTCACCAACACCGCCTGGATCGAAGTCGCAGGCGAGAACCCGATGGACTCCACCACAGTGGAGATCGTGATCGACCCACCCGCCGCACCTGAGGCACGGCCAACGATGCCCGCCACCGGTGCGCCGCTTGCCGGCGCCGCGGCCCTCGCAGGGTTGTTAACCCTGGGCGGGTTGGGTCTGCTGCGGGCCAGGAGCCGGGCCAAGGCCTGATACGGCCAGGCCAGCCCCGAACGGCCCCGGCCCGCTGACGACCCCAGGTGATCGGTCCCCCGCTCGGTCACCTGGGGTCACCCCCAAGTCGGGGCACCACACGGGCCTTCCACGTGGGCTTGCCCCGCGCGCCCCAAGTGCCCATCAGGTGCCGCCGGTAGGGCAAACAGACGGCGACCCGCTGCGCTAGCCGGCGAAGTTCAGCACCAACTCACTCGGTCCATCCTCGACCACGCGCACCGGGATGCCCCAGTCCTGGGCCGCAAGGTGACAGGCCGGGAACTGCACCGCCGGGTCATCCTCACAGGAGGCGGCCTTAGCGGTCACCGACAGCACGGTCTGCCCGGTGCCGGGCGCGAACACCAGATCCCGCTGCAAGTCGGTGCCGCTACCGTCGCCGTCGGCCAGGGCCTGGCTGGCCGCTTGCACATCGAGTTGGGTGGCCGGGCCGAACCGGTCGTCCAATTTGCGCCCCGGCGGCGGGGTGAACTGCACCCGCAACCTCACCTGCGGCCCCACCTCGGTGACCTGGCGTCGCACTTGGTGCGCCTCGCCGTCGTGCACCTGCGTGCGCTCCGGTAACCGAACTCTGGTGAGGCGGTGCGCAGCCGACTCCACCACGATGAGGTGATCCTCGCCGTCGGCGATCAATCCCGACGGCTCGGCCAGGCCGGTCGCGGCAGTGCCGAGTTGCTGGGTGACCGGGTCGAACAAACGCACCGCACCGTTATAGGTGTCGGCAATGGCGATCCGACCATCCGGTAGCGCGGCCACCCCGAGCGGGTGTTGCAGCAGCGCGGCCGCCGCCGGCCCGTCGCGGTGCCCGAAGTCGAACAAACCCTGCCCGACGGCGGTGTGAACCTGTTCCGCGGCCAGGTCCAACCACCGTAGGGCGGAGGTCTCGGCATCCGCCAACCACACCCGGCCATCCGGCCCCGGGGCCAGCCCGGATGGCTGGGCGAACCAGGCCTGACGCGCCGGTCCGTCCACCAGGCCCTCGTTCTTCGTGCCGCCCCACCGGGTGAGATACGCGTCGACCGGGTCGAAGGTCCACACGGTGTGGTGCCCGGCCATCGCGATCACGACGGTGCCCCAGTCCGAACCGGTGCCGCCCGATCCGGTGCCGCCGTCCGCTCCCGTGGCGCCGCCCGGCCCGGTGGTGTCGCCCGGTCCGCTGGCGCCGCCCGGTCTGGTGGTGCTGGGCACCCAGGCAACATCCCAGGGGGAGGACAGTTTGATCCGGCGAGCCGGGCCGTAGTCCTCGGTGGCAGGCATGGGGTCGTCCGGGTCCGGGACAACGTTGTCGGGGGCGCCGAGCATGAACTGCTCCCCGGTGCCCGCCACGGTCGTGACAGTGCCGGAAGCGAGGTTCACGCCCCGCAGCAGGTGGTTGACGGTATCGGCCACCACCACGTCATACCCGGCCTGCTCGGCCACCTCGGCGGGCAGTAGGCAGAGCCCATTGGGTTCGCTGAACTGCGCCACGTCCGCATCGCCGTCGGCCGCGCCGCGCTCACCGGAGCCAATGAACCGGACCGGGGTTTGGCCGTCGGGCTCCATCTCCACCAGCCGGTGGTGCCCGGCGTCGGCGATGAGCAGGTTGCCGCTCGGTAAGCGGACGGCCTCAGCGGGGAACTTCAGCAACTCGGTGCTGGGTTCGGGCGGCACGTAGGGCCCTTCGCCGCGGTGCAAGGTGCCCTTCGCTTCGTGCTCGTCGATCAGGCTTTCGATCAGCGCGGTCAGGGTGGGGGCGTGCCCCTCCCCGGCGAGGTGGGAGACGATGTAGCCCTCCGGGTCGATCAGTACCAATGTGGGCCACGCGCGGGCGGTGTAGGCCTTCCAGGTGGCCAGTTCGGGGTCGTCGAGCACCGGGTGGGTGACGTCGTAGCGTTCCACCGCGGCGGCCAGGGCATCCGGGTCGGCCTCGTGGGCGAACTTGGGGGAGTGCACCCCGATGGTGACCAGCACGTCGGCGAAGCGCTCCTCCAGGTCGCGCAGTTCGTCGATGACGTGCAGACAGTTGATGCAGCAGAAGGTCCAGAAGTCCAACAGCACGATCTTGCCGCGCAGGGCTTGCAGGGACAGGTCCTTACCGCCGGTGTTGAGCCAGCCGCGCCCGGTGAGTTCGGAGGCGCGGACCTTCGGCAGGCGTTCGGGCTGGGCGAGGGTCGACATGCTTCCAGTCTCTCCGACGCGGCCGCGGTGACCGAAATCCTGACTCGAACCGCACGAATGCAGGGCAAATGCGTAACTGACGCTTGGTAAGATCGTGGTGAAGATGTAACGGGGGACAGTCGATGTCGATGATGAATTCTTTGGGCCTTGCTGTGGGCTCGCACAGGCGCAGCGCGCCCGCCGGGGCGCCGGAATGGACGGCGTGACCAGCGCGCCCCCTGCCGGGCGGGTCCGCGTGTTCCTGCTCGGGCCGATGCGGGTGCGGATCGGGGCCGAGGAGTTCGGTATCCGGGGCAGCAAGCAGCGGCTTCTCCTGGCCCACTTGGTGCTCAGCGAGGGTCGGCCGGTGGCGGTGGACACGCTGATCAACGACCTGTGGTCCAACGAGCCGCCCCGGAACGCCGCCCACGCACTGCAGGCCCACACCTCCCGGTTGCGGGCCACCCTGGGCGTGCAGATCGAGTTCGTCGAGGAGGCCGGCTATCGCCTGCCCGGGGACCAGTTCGACACCGACATCCAGCGGTTCACCGACTTGGCCTCCCGTGCGCGGGAGCGTCTGCGCGCCGGGGACAGCCAGACGGCGTTGAGGATGTTCGAACAAGCCCACGATTTGTGGCAGGGCCCGGCCTTGGGCGATCTGCCCGACGCCGAGGGATTGCGTCCGGTGGTGCAGCACGTGCAGGAGATGCGGCGCGCCGCGCAGACCGACCGGATCGAGGCGTACCTGCGCTGTGACCGGGGCCCGGAGGTGATCGGGGAACTGCGCGGGACGTTGGAGCAGGACCCGCTGGATGAGCCGAGTTGGCGCCAACTCATGCTCGCCCTGGACCAGGACGGCAGGCGTTCAGAGGCCCTGACGCTCTACCATCGAGCGCGGGAGGTGTTCATCGAGGAACTGGGCGCCGAACCCACCGACACGCTCGCCCGCACCCACCTGACCCTGCTCGAACTGAACGAACAGGATGCCGCGATGGTGTCGCCGAGAGCCACGAACGGAGCCGGCGGGCCTGGGGCCGGTGCCAGAGGGCCCGCCGACGGTAGCGGACAGCCCGGCGACGGTAGCGGAGGGCCCGGCATCGGCGGCACCTCGGGCGAGGAGAACGGCGCCTCGAGCCGGGAGGACTCGCGGCAGCAGGCGGGGCTTGAGAACGTGCAGCACCCCGCCGGCTTGGTGGGCCGCCGCCACGAGATCGGACTGCTTACCGGCGCCTGGCGCGGACCCGCGCTGCAGATCGCGACCGTGAGCGGACCGCCGGGCATCGGCAAGTCCTGGCTCGCTGAGACCTTCGCCCAGCGTGCGGCCGGAGCCCCGAGCGAAGTGTTCTTCGGGTACTGCCAACCCTCAGTGACCACGCCCTACCAGCCTTTCGCTGAGATGTTCCGCGCATGGCGTCGTCGCGACGAGGGAAGCGAGGCGGTGATCCGGGCGCTCACCCGGCACCATGCCGACGGGTTGGCACAGGTCTTTCCGGAGTTCGGCTCCCGGGACGGCGAGCACGACGGCGCTGACGCCGACCAACGCACCGGGGCCGAGGACGACCGCTCCATGGAGGCGATCGCGGCCTGGCTCGAAGCCCTTTCCGCCGCCCAGCGGCTGGTGCTGGTGATCGACGACGTGCACTGGGCCGATGAGCAGACCGTGCTGCTGGTGCAGCATCTGATACGCACGCCC
>DATGSR010000101.1:0-7115 GCA_035302405.1 Beutenbergiaceae bacterium | reverse complement strand
AAGCCGCGTTGGCCTCGATGTCGGTGGTGAAGGTGGCGTCCACCTCGATTCGCTCCGTAATGGGAATGAGGCTGAGGTCGAAATCCGTCGACTCTCCGCGATACTCGGTCAGCACCGCCTGGTAGTCACCCGGCTCCAGATTGGCCACTACCAGAGGGTCCAGACGATCGGCTCCCATACGGATCAGGGCGCCGCGGTCGTCGTTGTACGCCAGGGTCGATCCGCCGCTGGCGCGCACCGCCATCTGCAGGTCCCCGTCATCGCTGGTACGTGCATCGACGAGGTATACCTCGCCGTCCTCGATCGAGAAGTCGCCCACCCACTCACCGTTTCGCGGCACGCTGCTCGAGGTGCCTGTTGCCGTGTCGATCGTGTCGGTGACCACTTCGCCGTCGTCCCCCGCTCCAGCCTCCGAGCCGGCGTCGCGGAAGGCGAGGATGCCGCCGGCGATGAGCATCGCCAACACCAGTACGCAGACGCCGATGACGGCGATCAAGCCGCCCCGTCCGCCGCGGCCGCCTTGGCTGCCGGAGCGGTACACCTGGGTGGAGCCGTTCGGCTGGCCAGTTCCCGGAGACCCATGCGCGCCCTGCTGACCCCAGGAGGCTTGCGCCGGGTGCCCCCAGGCCGCCGGCTGCGGTGCCTGCCAGCCGGTCGCAGTTCCGGACGTGTTGGGCGTGCTCCACGTGTGGTGCGCTGGTTGCCAGCCCTGCGGCGGCGGGATGTGCGGCGTTGCCGTGGTCGTGCGCGCCTCGGCCAGGTAGGGATAGTCCGCCTCGGCGCTCTGTGGGCCGCGGGCTTCAGTGCTCTCCGGGGCGAGGGGCTGGTAGTACTCCGTCCAACCGTCCCCGTCCCAGAACCGCTGCCGGTTCTTTCCCGAGGGATCGGGGTACCACCCGGGGGCCTGCTCACTCATGGGTACTACTTTATGGTCTGGGCCGCCTATCACCGCGTTCACGGCGCCCGCCCGGCGACCTTTCTCTCAGGATGGTCCGGGCAGGCCACCGCCCCGGGGGCGACTTCTCCGGCCGAGGTACTTCCCTATGTCGCCGTCCCGATGCCCTGGATGCGGATCACCGGCGCTTGGGCCTCATCGGAAGCATTCAGGTCCACCTCGGCGAACAGCCGCCAGTCGCGATCGCCATCGGCGTCATCGAGTATCTGCACCACTTCCCAGCGCCGGCCGTCGGCGTGAATTTGGCTCATCGCCCGGTTCCTGGCGTCCGGGCCGATGCCGATATCGGGATACTCCTCCCAGTACCCGGCGATTTCGGAGCGCCACCGCTCGGCGTCCCAGTCCTCCTGCCCCGCGTCGGCGCTGAGCGCCGCCAAGCCTTCGTAATCCTCGCGGGCGAGCAACTCCACCCGTTGGAACATCGCGGCCCGCACCTTGGTGGCGAACGCATGCCGGTTCGCGGTAATCGAGGCATCGTCACCGCCGAACCTGGCTTCCGCCGTCGTCGGCTGATCTGCTTCACGCGCCTGTGCCAGCGCGCGGGCAGAAACCTGGTCCCCGGCATCGTCGCCGTCGTGCAGCGCCTCCCACTCGGCCAGCAGCGAGGAGTCCACACCGCGCACCGCGGCGCCGAGCCAGTCGATGATTGCGGTGAGTTCCTCGGTGTGCCGCTCCTGGGGCACCACTTGGCGCAACGCCTGGTAGGCGTCGGTCAGGTACCGCAGCACCACGCCCTCACTGCGGGCGATGGAGTACCGGGAGATCAGTTCGGAGAACGTCATCGCGTGCTCCACCATGTGTCGCACCACCGACTTGGGGCGCAGCGGATACTCATCCACCCACGGGTGGGCAGTGCGGTACTCGGCCAGCGCAGCGCCCAGCAGTTCCGCCAGCGGCATCGGGTGGGTGATCTCCTCCAGCGCCTCCATCCGCTCGGTGTACTCCCACCCCTCGGCCTTCATCGCCGCGATGGCCTCATCCCGGGCGGCTCGCTGCTGGGCCATCACCACCGGGCGCGGGTCCTCCAGGGTCGCCTCGATCACCGACACCACGTCCAGGGCGTAGGTTTCATCCTCTGGATCCAACAGCTCCAGGGCCGCCAGCGCGAACGGTGACAGCGGCGCGTTGAGCGCGAAGTCGGTGGGCACCTCACGCACCAGGCGAATCCGCCGGCCCTGGGCATCGGGCTCGGAGAGGCGTTCCACGATCCCGGCGGCCCGCAGCGAGCGGTAGATGTGCACTGCGCGGCGCAGATGCGGGTTCCACTCCATAGGCGGTTCGTGGTTGTCCAGCACCAGTTTCGCCATTGCAGCTACCGGGTCCCCGTACCGGGCGAGCACCCCCAGCACCATCGCGTGGGAGACTCGGAACTGGCTCGTCAGGGGCTCTGGTTGGGCATCGCGTAGGCGCTCGAAGGTCTTGTCCGTCCAGTTCACCACCCCGGACGGGGCCTTCTTGCGCACGATCTTGCGGCGCTTGCGTTCGTCGTCTCCGGCCTTGGCCAGGGCTTTGGCGTTCTCGATCACATGCTCGGGTGCCTGCACGATTACCAGGCCTTCGTCGTCGTATCCCGCTCGCCCGGCCCGCCCGGCGATCTGGTGGAACTCCCGGGCGCTCAAGTGCCGGGAGCGCTGGCCGTCGAACTTCGTCAAACCGGTCAGTACCACCGTGCGGATCGGCACGTTGATACCCACCCCGAGGGTGTCGGTGCCGCAGATGACGGCGAGCAGCCCGGCCTGGGTGAGGCGTTCCACGAGCCTGCGGTACCGGGGGAGCATGCCGGCGTGGTGCACCCCGATGCCCTTGCGCAGTAACCGGGACAAGGTGGCCCCGAAACCCTTGGCGAAGGAGAAGTCCCCGATCGCTTCGGCGATCTGGGCCTGGCGGGATTTGGTCGTCAGCGTCACCGACGTGAGTGCTTGGGCCTGGGCCAGGGCGGCGGCCTGGGTGAAGTGGACCACGTACACCGGGGCTCGTTCGGTTTGTACGAGCTTGAGTACCAGTTCGTGTAGCGGTTCGGTGGAGTACTCGAACGTCAGCGGCACCGGGCGTTCGGCGTTAGTGATGACCGCGGTTGGTTTGCCGGTGCGGCGGGCGGCGTCTTCAACGAAGAAGGAGACGTCGCCGAGCGTGGCGCTCATCAGCAGGAACTGGGTGTGCGGCAACTCCAGCAGCGGGATCTGCCACGCCCATCCGCGCTGGGGATCGGCGTAGAAGTGGAACTCGTCCATGATCACCACGCCGGCGTCGTGCAGTTCGCCCTCGCGCAGCACCTGGTTGGCCAGGACCTCGGCGGTGCAGCAGATGATCGGCGCGTCGGTGTTGATCGCCGAGTCCCCGGTCATCATGCCGACGTTGGCGGCCCCGAAGATGTCGATGAGGTCGAAGAACTTCTCACTGACCAACGCTTTCAAGGGCGCGGTGTAGTAGGAGCGTTGCCCCTTGGCCAAGCCCACGAAGTGCGCCGCGACCGCCGCCAGGGACTTACCGGACCCGGTGGGGGTGGACAGGATCACGTGAGACCCGGTGACCAGTTCCAGTAAGGCTTCTTCCTGGTGGTCGTACAGGGTGAAGCCGCGGCCGGTGGCCCATGTGATGAAGGTCTCGACAATCGCGTCATCATCGCCCGGATCGTCCGGCGGGGTCAGGGTGGTCGGTGTAGTCAGGCTCATCACCACCAGTGTGGCCTACGGCGGCGGGGACGGTGCCCGGCGGTCGTTCAAGTGTGCGCCGCCGGCGAGGGGTCGCGAACTGGCGTGACGGATGGCGAGTCGTCGCGCCGCACGATAGCGCGCTGCTGGGGCGCGGCCCTGGGCCGTGCTCAGTTGCGGTGCGCCTCGAGGATTTCGGAGTTCAACGGCGGCCACAGCGGCACATGAATGTCCTGGTTGAAGGACTTCTCGCCCAGGAACACCGCCGTCAGGTCCGCCTCCGGATCGACCCACACGAAACTGCCGGACTGCCCGAAGTGCCCGAAGGTGCTCGGGGAGTTCTGCTCGGCGGTCCAGTGGGGGGACTTGTCATCCCGGATCTCCAGGCCCAAGCCCCACGCGTTCTCCTCCTGGCGCCCGTAACCCGGCAGTACCCCGCTCAGGCCCGGGAACTGCACGGTGCGGGCCTGTTCGGCCAACTCGGCAGAGATGAGCGTAGGAACGAGCAGTTCCAGGGCCAGGGCCAGCAGGTCCACGATGGTGCCCTCGGCGCCGTGGGCTGCTGAGCCCGTCAGGGTGACGCTGTCCATCTCCAGGGGCTCCAGCACCGCTGCCCGGGTCCACTCCTCGAAGGGCCTGTCCACGGCCCCGGCCACGTGCTCGGCCAGGGTCTCGAACCCCGCGTTGGAGTACACCCGGCGCTTCTCGGGACTCTGGGTGGGGCCCTCCTCGAAGGGCAGGCCGGAGGCGTGCGCGAGCAGGTGGCGCACCGTGGCGCCGTCGGGTCCGGCCGGATCGTCCAACCCGAGGTGGCCGCGATCGACTGCCACCAGCGCCGCCCACGCGGCCAGGGGTTTGGTGACCGACGCCCACCGAAAGGTGGTGTCGGTCTCGCCGGTGATCGTCTGCACCGTCCTCGAGTCCGACACCGCCAGGGCAACGGGGAAGTCGAAGGAGTTCAAGGTCGGGTAATCGCTCATGTTTCCAGCCTGCCACGACCAGCGGACCGTCGCCTGCGTCCCCTGTCGCACCACGGTCCCGGCGAGACCAACCAGACCCGCCACCTGCGAGACAAGCCGGAAGAGTCCGTGGCGCTGTGGCAGCGGGTGGAAGAAGCGATCCGCTCCTTCGGCGACGTCACCGTCTCGGTCTCGAAGACCACCATCACCTTCAAGGGCCCCCGTCGCGGCTTCGCCAGCGCCCGGCCCACCAGCACCGGAGTGCAGGGCTACTTCGACCTGACCCGTTCCCTGGGCACCGACGACCGGCGCATCAGCAACGTGGCGCCATACCAGCGCAATCTGAACGTGCACCAGTACCGGTTGACCGAGGCCGCCGACCTGGACGACACCTTCATCGGCTGGCTGCGGGATGCCTACGACGTGGGCTGTGGCGCGCACTTGCGGCAGTAGCCACTGCGTCCGTCGAGCAACGGGCTGGTTCAGCGGCCCGGGCCAACCTGCTCAGTAGCCCGGCCTGCTGCCTGCTTGCTCGGGCGCCTCGTCGGTGATCATCTGCCCGTCCGGCGCTAGTACGTACCAGACGTCCTCCACCCCTTGGCCGGTGACATCGCCGGACTCAGAGTCCTGTACGAAGTAGTACAGCGGCCAGTCGGCATAGGTGGCCTGCACTGTGCCGTCCTCCCGCTCAATGCTTCCCAGCAGATCCTCCTTCACTCCGGCCCCTGCTGTTGGTTCTCCTTCGAGCGCCGGCCAGTTCGCCAGGCATTCGCCGGTGCACACGCTCGTTCCGGGGGAGTCCTGGGTGAACAGGTACAGGGTCATGCCCTCGCTGTCCACGAGGATGGTGCCCAGGTCGGATTCTGCGGTGGTGACTTCTGCCGAATCAGCCGGTGCGCCGTCGTCGTCCATGCCTTGGTCGCCGCCGGATCCTTGGCCGGCGGTTTGGTCTGCCTGTTCCGTCTCGCCCTGGGCTGCTTCGGCGTCCGGCGCCTCCGGTTCTTGCGTTTCCTCCGCACTGCACCCGGCCAGTAGACCGGCGCTGAGCACGCCGGCGATCAGCCATGTCGTGGTTCGTCGTCCCATGATTTCCTCCACTTACCTCGCCACCGCCCTTTGCGGCGGCGGCCCGCCACCCCTGCCTGGGGCGGTGGTTCTTTGCTGGTAGGAGGTACGTGCTTGCTGGGCCTCGGGATTGAGGCGTACCGAAATTCGCGAGGGATTCGCCGCTGTCGCAATCGATTCGGGCGCCGCCGCCGTAATCTGAGGTATGGCAGACGTCTCCCGGGCTGACCGGGCCGACGACGCGGCCCTGCTCGCCGGGTTGGCGCTGGACGATCCGGCGGTGTCGGCGGCGTTCGTGCGGCGGTTTCAGGGGGCCGTGTTCGGGTTGGCCGTGAGTATCACCCATGACGCCGCACTGGCCCAGGACGTGGCCCAGGAGGTGTTCATGCGGGTGTGGCACGCGGCCGGAACCTACGACGTGCGCCGGGCCTCGGTCCTCACCTGGATCCTGACGATCACCCGCAACGCCGCGATCGACGCGATCCGGGCCCGGCGCCTGGAACCCACCGACGATGCCGTCCTGGACCGGCTGCTGCACGAGGCGCTAGCGGCTCCCGGCGGGCACGAGGAGAACACGGTGCACCGACTCCAAACCGAGGAGGCGTTGCGGGCATTGCACGCCCTCGCGCCCGAGCAGGCCCGAGCGGTGGTGCTCGCGGTGGTCGGCGGGTGCACCGCGGCCGAGGTGGCCCGGCGCGAGCAGATCCCGTTGGGCACCGCCAAGACCAGGATCCGCACCGGGTTGCGCCGGCTGCGGCAGAACATGGGGGCCGATCATGACTGACCTACGCCACCCCGATGAGGACCAGTTGCTGGACCTGGCCATGGGCCACGCCCCCACACCGGAACGGGATCGCATCACCGCTCACCTGGAGGTCTGCGCTTTCTGCCGCCGGACGTACGGCGAGGTGGCCGACGCCATCCAACTCGTGTTGCCGGCGGCACCCCGGATCGCACCGCCGCCGGGATTCGACGCCGAGGTGCTGGAACTGTTGACGCGTGGCGGCGCACTCGCGGCCCGCTCCGCCGGAACGGCACGGCTGGTGGAGGGAAATACTGCTTCGGGGCGTGGGCGCCGAGTTGGCGTCGCGACTCCCGAATCGGCGTCGGTGCCTGCCCCTCGGCGGCGGTCGGTGCGGCTGGCGATAGCGGCGGCACTGGTGGGGCTGGGCGTGGGCGCCGGGGTGACGGCCGGGGTGCTCACCGCTGACCAGCAGACCCCGATCACGGCTGGTGCGGACGAAGCGACGTTGGTGGATTCAGATGGCGCGGCGGTCGGTTCGGTGGCCCGCGGCCGCGGCGACGACGGCCCAGTGCTGATCATCCGGATCGACGATGGCCCTCCGGGGTATGAGTACACCTGCCGCCTTATTCTTGCCGGCGGCGGCACCCGCGACGTGGGGCAGTGGCAACTCGACGGCGAGGATCCCTCCCGGTGGGTGGTGCCGCTTCCCGATGGCGGCGTGGAGGCGGTGGAGATGGTCT
>DATGSR010000100.1:0-6348 GCA_035302405.1 Beutenbergiaceae bacterium | reverse complement strand
CCCAGGCCGACTTGCAGTCCGCCGATGACGTGCGCGCGGCGATGCAGGATGTGCACACCGTGCTGTACCTGGTGCATTCGATGGGTACCGGCACCGACTTCCTGCATCGGGAGGAACAGATCGCGCGTACCGTCGCCGCGGCCGCGCGGGACGCCGGGGTCAGCCAGATCGTCTACCTGGGCGGGCTGCATCCTCCCGAAACCGCGCCGGAGGACCTGTCCGATCACATGCGCTCCCGGGAACAGGTGGCGCAGATCCTCCTCGATGCCCCGGTTCCGGCGTTGGTGTTGCGGGCCGGGGTGATCATCGGTTCCGGCTCGGTCTCCTTCGAGATGATCCGGCACCTGGCCGAGGTGCTGCCGGTGATGCCCGGGCCGCGCTGGTTGAACAACCGGGTGGAGCCGATCGCGATCCGGGACGTGCTGTACTACCTGGCGCACGCCAGCGCGCTACCGGACCCGGTGAACGATGACTACGGCATCGGCAACGGTAGGCCGCAGCGGTTCCGGGAACTGCTCACCGACTACGCCCAGGTGGCCGGCCTCGGTCCCCGGCGGGTATTCGCGCTCCCGGTGCCGGCGCCCCGACTGTCCGGGATGTGGATCGGGCTGACCACGCCCATTCCGCGGGGTATCGCGATGCCGCTGGCGGCGTCGATGGCTGACGATGCGGTGACCAGCGAACACGAAATCATCGGCCTCATCCCGGACCCGCCGGGCGGGTTCACCTCGTACCGGGAGGCGTGCCGCCGGGCGATCCGCAGGCAGATACGCGGGCAGGTGGAGACCACCTGGGACCACGACGTGCGCGCAAGCCTCGAACCGGCCGAGCCGCTCCCGTCCGATCCGGAATGGAGCGGGCACACCGTGCTGACCGATGAGCGCCAGCGGGCCAGCCCGGTGCCGCCGGAGCGGGTGTGGCGGGTGATCGCCACGATCGGTGGGCCCAGCGGATGGTACTCCCCCGCGGTGTTGTGGCAGGTGCGCGGGTTGCTGGACAAACTCGCCGGTGGGTACGGGCTCACCCGCGGTCGGTCCGACCCGCACACGGTGCAGGAGGGCGACCACATCGACTGGTGGCGGGTGGAGTCGGTGGTGCCGGGTGAAGAACTCACGTTGCGCGCGGAGATGCGGGCGGCGGGCCGGGCGTGGCTGCAACTCTCGGTCACCCCTGAGCCGGGGGGAGGCTCCCGGTACCGGCAGCGGGCGATCTACTTCCCTCGCGGTCTACTCGGACGGGTCTATTGGGCGGCGTTGCTGCCGTTCCACGCACTGATCTTCCCCGCGATGGCCCGAAACATCCTGCGGGAAGCCAAGCGGGCCGACCGGAACCCGCCGTGGGCATCCGACCGCCCGGCGTCCGCTCCTCCCACCTCGTGATGCTGTCGGTTCCACGAGCCCCCATTAGCGCACAATAGCGTTGTTCCCGGGTCCCCCGGGTGGCAGGATTCGCCCATGGGCAAGGAGGCTTCTTCGCCCGCGCCGGCTTCGTCCCCTGAGCGGCGTCGGACCGCGTGGC
Organism: Beutenbergiaceae bacterium; assembly: GCA_035302405.1. Classification (GTDB taxonomy): domain Bacteria; phylum Actinomycetota; class Actinomycetes; order Actinomycetales; family Beutenbergiaceae; genus CALKWS01. The sequence goes on along the minus strand of DATGSR010000100.1, from coordinate 4,830 downwards.
TGCCGGTGGCCGGGTTGGCCGTGCTGGCCGCTGTGAGCCTGTGGACGGTGGCCGACCTGTCGCCCCCGCCCGCCCGGGACGCCACCGCCCCGGCGCAGGAGTTCAGCGCCGAACGAGCCCGACGTCACATCGAGGTGCTGGCCGCGCAACCCAGGGTGATGGGAACCCCCGAGCACGCCCGTGCCCGGGAGTACCTCGTGGGCGAACTTCGGGCACTGGGCGCGCAGGTAGAGGTGCACGAGGCGGTGGGGTTCGCGCCGTGGCCGGAAAATGTCCGCACCACCGGGAACGTGCACAACATCGTCGCGGTGTTCCCCGGCAACGACCCCACCGGGCAGGTGGTGCTGGCCGCCCACTATGACTCCGTACCCGCAAGCCCGGGCGCCAACGATGACGCCGCCGGGGTGGCGGTGACACTCGAGGTTGCCCGGGCACTGAGCATGCGCCCGGTCCCCGTCCGCAACGATCTGGTGGTGCTACTCACGGACGGTGAGGAAGTAGGGCTGGTGGGTGCGGAGGCGTTCGTGCACTCCCACCCGCGCGGTGCACAGGGCGGCGTGGTGCTCAACCATGAGGCCCGCGGCGGGTCCGGTGCGGCGATGATGTTCCGCACGAACTCCGGCGCCTTGGTGCGCTCACTCGGACGTGCGGGCCCCGCGGCGGTGGCGGACTCGGCGATCGCCGACGCCTTCGCACTCCTTCCCAACGACACCGACTTCGTGGCCTTCGAGGGCGGCGGCTTCCTCGGGATGGACTTCGCCTACGCCGGCTCCAGTGCGTATTACCACAGCGCGCTGGACATGCCGCAGAACGTCAGCGCCCGTTCGGTTCAGCACATGGGCGCCAACACCTTGGCCCTCGCCGCTGACCTCGGTGGGCAGGATCTGCACCAGGTCGACGCCGGGGTGGAGGTGGCGTACGCCAACGTCCCTCCCGGGTTGCTCCTGATCATCCCGCACGGGGCTCTGCAGGCGCTGGGAGCGTTCGGCGTGCTGCTCGCCGCAGCGGCGGTGTGGCGCGCCCGACGGCGGGGACTCACCTCGCTGCCCCGGGTGGCACTCGGGGCCGGTGCGACCGTGGTGCTAATCATGGCGGCGGTGGGGGCCGCGTGGGCGTATGGGCGGTTGGTGAGCATGGCCCGGCCGGGCTTCACCGACCTGCTCACTCAGACCCCGTACGAACCGGTCGCGTTCCAGGCGGGCATGGTGGCCCTGGTGCTGCTGGTGGCGCTGGGATGGTGGCGACTGACCCGGGGGTGGGTGGGCGGCGGCGGCCTGGTTCTAGGCGCAGTCGCGTTCGTCGTCGTGCTCGGTGCGGGCACCGCGGCGGTGGCGCCGGGCTCGGCCGTGGCGTTCGTGGTGCCAGGGCTCACCGCTGCCGCGGTCGCCCTCAGGGCGGATGGTGGACGCACCGCACGGGACGTGGCACTGACGGTGTTGGGGCTGGTACCGGCCGCGATGTTGGTGCTCCCGGCCGCGTGGGTCAGTTTCGAGGCCGGCTTCTCCCTGAGTCCGGTGGTGGTCGCGCCGTTCGCAGCCTTGGGGTTCGCCCTGGCCCTACCGTTGCTGGAGATGCTGGGTGGCCAGCCGCCCGCGAGCGCCGCGCACATCTCACCCGGCCGCAGCCCGGGCGCTGACGCGCCGCGGTCCCCGAGCCTGGCTGCCGGCACACAGCGCCCCGCCGGCCAGGGCGCTGGCACCCAGCGGCCCAGCAGCAGCGTCCCGGCACGGCTGACCGTCGCAGTGGTGTCACTCGGTGTGGTGGCTGCCACTGCGATCGGGATAGCGCGCAACCCGCTGGACAGTAGCCAACCCGTGCCAGTTCACCTGAGTTACACCCTGGATCCCGGCGCCGGACAGGCCAACTGGGCCGTGCCGGCGTCGAACCGCCCCGGGGGCCTGCCCCACCCCTGGGTGGCGGAGTTCGCGGACCAACAAAGGCCCGACCCGACGCCGGGCCGTTCGGGCCAGGCCCACATCGGCGCCGCCGAGCCTGCAGGCCTGGCACCGCCAAGAGTTGAGCTGACCGCCGAGCAAACCGGCGCGGAGCACCGGGTGTTGAACCTGACCGTCTCCTCCCCGCGCGGAGCACCACTGATCCACCTGGGCCTGCCCGGCCGCGCGGTGGCCCTGACCCTGAACGACCGCGAGGTTCCCGACCCGGCGGCCACCGTGGAATTCCACGGCTTGCCACCCGGACAGGAACTGCACGTGGAACTGCACGTGCAAGGCACCGATCCAGTGGAGGTGACCGTGGCGGACATCACCGAAACAGCCGACGACGTGGCGCAGTTGCCGGGCTTCCCGGGGCCGCCCGCGGAAGTGTTCCTCGGCGACGTCCGCGTCGCCGTCACCAGCACGCACGATTTCTGACCACACAGTCCGAACCCGTCAGAATCCCGGTCCCGGGCCGGCCGGCGCCCCGGACCTCGGCACCAGCGCCCAGCGGCCGCGCGACCTGACACCGGCTCCCGGCGACCTCGCGACCCCGGCACCAGCCCTGGCGACCTGGAACCAGCCTCGTTCGACCGCCCGAACCGGACCGTCAGTGGTTAGGCTCCAACCACTATGGACTCCCCCATCGCCCAGTATCTGCGCCGGTTGCACGGCGAGATGGCCCAGATCCGTGAGGGTAAGCCCTACACGCTGGGGCCCAAGGGCACGGTCATCGACCCCGATGACTTCGGCATCTGCCTGGCCACCGCCGACGGCTACCTCTACCAGGCCGGGATCACCGGCAAACCCTTCTCGTTGCAGTCCCTGTCCAAGCCGTTCAGCTACGGCCTCGCCCTGGAGGATCTGGGGTTCGCGGCCGTGGACGCCAAGGTCGACGTGGAACCCTCCGGGGAGTCCTTCACCGAGATCTCCCTCGCCCCCGGCACCGGGCGCCCCGCCAACGCGATGATCAACGCCGGCGCCCTGGCGGTGTCCGGGCTGATCAAGGGCTCCGGGGGTAAGTCCGCGATCACCCGGATCGAGGAACATTACTCCGCTTTCGCCGGCCGGTCACTGCGCAGCAACCGCCGGGTCTACGCCGCTGAGCGGCGCAACAGCGACCGCAACCACGCCCTGGCCTACCTGCTCAGTTCCTTCGACATCATCGAAGGCTCCCCCACCACCGCGTTGGAGACCTACCTACGTCAGTGCGCCATCCAGATCACCTGCCGGGACCTGGCGATGATGGCGGCCACACTGGCCAACGGCGGCGTCAACCCGCGCACCGGCGAGCAGGCCCTGGGTATCGCTGAGGTGGAGCGGGTGCTGTCGGTGATGATGGGCTCGGGCATGTACGACGACGCCGGGGACTGGATGGTTACGGTGGGCATGCCGGCGAAATCCGGGGTCGGCGGCGGCACGCTGGCGGTGCTCCCCGGCCAGGCCGGCTTGGCGGTGTTCTCTCCGCCCCTGGACCGGCACGGCAACAGCGTACGTGGGGTGGCTACCTGCCGGCGCCTGTCGGCCGACACCGAGATGCACTTCGTGCGTTCCGCCCGCCCGGGCCGATCAGCCATCCGAGCCCGCTATCCCATCACCCAGGTGCCCTCCGATGTGCGCCGCACCGAGGAAGCCGACGAGGCGCTACGCGAGCACGGTGACCGGGCGATGGTGATCGAACTGGCCGGTGACCTGCTGTTCGCCGGAACCGAGTCGATGATCCGCAAGATCAGCGCTCTGCCCGATGAGGTGGAGTACATCGTGCTGGACGCCCGCCGGGTGGGGGAAGTGGGCTCGATGTGCTTCGGGTTATTGAGCGATGCCCAACGCGCCCTCACCGCCGCCGGGCGGCACCTGGTGCTCATCGACCCCGAGGCGACCCTCTCCCCGGCCCTGCCCCGGGAAGAGGTGGCCGTGTTCGCCACCCGCAGTTCCGCCGTCGCCCACTGCGAGGAGCAACTGCTGCGGGACTACTTTCCCGAACTGGCGGTGCCCAAGCGGGTGCCGGTGGTCAACTCCCCGGCGCTGGCCATGCTGGCTCCGGAGGACACCGAGGCGCTGGTGGCGCGGATGCAGCAGCGCCGGTACGACGACGGCACGGTGCTGCGGCGGATGGGGCAACGCTTCGACGGGGTGTACTTCATCATCTCCGGCACCGTGACGACCACCGCGCGCGACGCCGACGGCAACCGGGTGCGCCTGGCCACCCTCAGCGCCGGGATGACGTTCGGGGAGTTGACCCTGGGCCGGGAGGAGCGGCAACAAACCACCCAACGCGCCCGCGGGCCGGTGGATGTGATGGTGCTGACCGAGGAGGCGATCTCCGAACTGGAGAGGGAGAGCCCCGAACTGGCGCTCGAGTTGTGGCGCGCCCTCACCCGGGAGGCCTACACCCGGGTGGACCAGTACCTGCGCGAGGTGGCCACCCTCGTTCGCGACTGACCCCCGTCTCAGTAGCGAGTAACGAGTCCCTCAGTAGACTGCTAAGCAGGTGCCAGCAGGTGTCCTGGCGATTCCGGGCTCACCCAGCCGCAAACGACGGCGCGAATCAGCACCCGCACCGCCGTACTGAGAAGAAGGGAGCAGATCGGTGAACTTCTTCCAGTTCCTCTCCAACCGCAGCGATGACTTCATCGAACTCGGAGTGGAGCACGCTGTCATCGTGGGCGCCTCGGTGCTGCTGTCCACGCTCATCGGCGTCGGCGTCGGCATCGCAACGTATCGCAGTGAACGGCCGCGGGAACTGGTGCTGGCGGTGGCCGGGGTCATCCTCACAGTCCCGTCCTTCGCGCTGTTCGTGCTGCTACTCGGTCCCCTTGGGCTGGGGTGGCAACCGGTGCTCGTGGCGCTCACCGGCTACGGCCTGCTGCCGGTCCTACGCAACACGATCACCGGG
>DATGSR010000099.1:0-2057 GCA_035302405.1 Beutenbergiaceae bacterium | reverse complement strand
CTGGAGGACACCGCGGTGGAGGTGTTGCCCCGGGTGCGCGGTGCGTATTCACTCGCGTTCATCGACGAGCACGGCCTGTACGCCGCCCGTGATCCCCAGGGCATCCGCCCGCTGGTGCTGGGTCGCTTGGAGCGCGGTTGGGTGGTGGCATCGGAAACCGCGGGGCTGGACATCATCGGCGCCTCGCTGGTGCGGGAGGTGGAGCCGGGGGAACTGATCATCATCGACGCCGATGGGCTGCGCTCCCGCAGGTTCGCTGACCCGGCGCCCAAGGGTTGCGTGTTCGAGTACGTCTACCTGGCTCGGCCGGACACCACCATCGCCGGCACGTCCATCAACGCGGCGCGAGTGCGGATGGGCCGGGCGCTGGCCAAGGAGCACCCGGCGGAAGCAGATTTGGTGATCCCGGTACCCGAATCCGGCACGCCGGCGGCGATCGGGTACGCCACCGAATCGGGCATCCCCTTCGCCCAGGGGCTCACCAAGAACGCCTACGTGGGCCGCACGTTCATCGAACCGTCCCAGACGATCCGGCAACAGGGCATCCGGCTCAAACTCAACCCGCTGCGCGAGGTGATCCGGGGACAGCGGCTGGTGGTGGTCGATGACTCCATCGTCCGCGGCAACACCCAACGCGCACTGATCCGCATGCTGCGGGAAGCCGGTGCTGCCGAGATTCACGTCCGGATCTCCGCTCCGCCGGTGAAATGGCCCTGCTTCTACGGGATCGACTTCGCAACCCGCGCCGAACTCATCGCCAACGGCCTGAACGCCGAGGAAGTCGGGGCGAGCCTGGGCGCGGACTCCCTGGGGTACATCTCCACCGAGGCGATGATCCGGGCCACCGAGCAACCCGCCCAGGCGTTGTGTGCCGCGTGTTTCACCGGGGAGTATCCGCTTCCCGTCACCGAATCGACAGACATTGCCATGATGTCCGGGCAGGACGAACTGCCGCTGGGGCAACCTCAGGACGGGCTGCAATCGCTGTCCGTGTCCTCCGGAGCAGAAGGAGCGCTACTGCGTCCATGACGGCCGACGACGACAACCAGGTGGCAGGCAACGATCAGTTGGCTGGTACTGACCCGTTGACAGGAACTGAGCAGGCGGCGGAGCCCTCGGCCGGCCGTGCGCCGATGACCTATGCGGCCGCCGGTGTGGACACCCGCGCCGGAGACACCGCGGTGGAAATGATGAAGGACTCGGTGCGCGCCTCCCACACCGATGCCGTCGTCGGCGGGGTGGGAGGTTTCGCGGGCATGGTGGACGCCTCGGCGCTGCTGGGCTACCGCCGTCCGCTGTTGGCCACCTCCACCGACGGTGTGGGCACGAAGGTAGCGATCGCCCAGGCGATGGACGTCCATGACACCATCGGTTTCGATCTGGTGGGCATGGTCATCGACGACATCGTCGTGGTGGGGGCGCGCCCGCTGTTCATGACCGACTACATCGCTTGCGGGCAGGTGGAACCCGAACGGATCGCCGCGATCGTGCGGGGGATCGCCGAGGCTTGCCAGGTGGCCGGCACGCCATTGGTGGGCGGGGAGACCGCGGAGCACCCCGGGCTGCTGGCTCCGCAGGAGTATGACGTTGCCGGGGCCGCCACCGGGGTGGTCGAGGCCGACGACGTGCTCGGCCCCGAGCGCGTCCGGGCCGGTGACGTGGTGCTCGCCATGGCATCCTCCGGGCTGCACGCCAACGGATACTCCCTGGTGCGGGCCGTGATCGCAAGCGCCGGATGGGACCTGGATCGCGAGGTACCGGAGTTCGGCCGCACCCTGGGCGCGGAACTGCTCGAGCCGACACGCGTGTACGCGGCCGACGTGCTGGCGCTCGCCGGTGACGAAGCCGCCGGGGTGCGGGCGTTCAGCCACATCACCGGCGGCGGACTGGCGGCCAACCTGGCACGGGTGCTGCCACCGCACCTGGTGGCCACCGTCGATCGCTCCTCCTGGCAGGTGCCCGCCGTGTTCGACGTGATCGGTTCGCTCGGGTCGGTGCCGTGGGCGGACCTGGAAGCCACCTTCAACCTGGGTGTGGGCATGGTGGCGATCGTCGCC
>DATGSR010000098.1:0-3822 GCA_035302405.1 Beutenbergiaceae bacterium | reverse complement strand
GGCCCGATCGCGCCGGGCGCACCTGTTCGTCATGCGAGACGCGTCGGCATCGTCACGACAGCATGGCCAGAGCATGGCAGGCTGACATCGGTATCTCGTCCGGGCGCGCGCCCGCCGAACAGGAGGAAACCTATGGCTCGTATCTACAACAACGCCACCGAGTTGATCGGCAATACGCCGCTGGTGCGATTGAACAAACTCACCGAAGGCCTGGGGGCCACGGTGCTCGCCAAACTGGAGTTCTACAACCCCGCCTCCAGCGTCAAGGACCGGATCGGCGTCTCCATCGTCGATGCCGCCGAAGCCTCCGGCGAACTCCCCCCCGGGGGCACGATCGTGGAGGCCACCAGCGGTAACACCGGGATCGCGCTGGCGTTCGTGGGCGCGGCCCGCGGCTACAAGGTGGTCCTCACCATGCCGGAGACGATGTCGAACGAACGCAAGATGCTGCTGAAGGCTTACGGCGCCGAAACGGTCCTCACCCCCGGATCGCAAGGCATGAAGGGTGCGGTCGAACGCGCCGAGCAGATCGCCGCGGAGACCGAAGGCGCGGTGCTCGCCCGCCAGTTCGCCAACGAGGCCAACCCGGCTATCCACCGCAAGACGACGGCCGAGGAGATCTGGAACGACACCGACGGCGAGGTCGACGTCGTCATCTCCGGTATCGGCACCGGAGGCACGATCACCGGGGTCGGGCAGGTGCTGAAGGACCGCAAGCCGCAGGTGCAGATGGTCGCGGTGGAGCCGGCCGAGTCCCCCATCCTCAGCGGCGGTCAGCCCGGCCCGCACAAGATCCAGGGCATCGGCGCCAACTTCGTCCCGGAGATCCTCGACACCGAAATCTACGACGAGGTCATCCCCGTCGACGCCGACACCGCAGTGAAACTAGCCCGCCGTGCGGCCACTGAAGAAGGCCTGCTGGTGGGGCTGTCCTCCGGTGCGGCGCTCCACGCTGCCCTGGAGGTTGCGGGCCGGGAGGAGAACGCCGGCAAGACCATCGTCGTCATCATCCCCTCCTTCGGTGAGCGGTACCTCTCCACGATCCTGTTCTCCGATCTATCCGAATGAGTCAGTCGTTCATCTCCCAGAACGCCGCATTGCACCCGGCGTCCTCCGGCACCACATGGGCCGGGGTACGGGCACGGGTGCGTGAGGACCTGGAGACGGCGAAACGGCGCGACCCGGCTGCCCGCACCTCGCTGGAGGTGGCACTGACCTACCCTGGCGTGCACGCGCTGTGGATCTATCGGTTGGCACACCATCTGTGGAACCTGGGCGGGCTCGCCAGACTCCCGGCACGGATCATCTCGCATTTCGCCCGGATGCTCACCGGGGTGGAAATCCACCCCGGTGCGGTGATCGGGCGGCGCTTCTTCATCGACCACGGCATGGGAGTGGTGGTCGGGGAGACCGCCGAAGTGGGCGATGACGTGCTGATGTTCCACACCTCCACGTTGGGTGGGCGCTCGATGTCCAAGGGCAAACGTCACCCGACGGTGGGCGACCGGGTGATGATCGGCGCGGGGGCAAAGGTCCTGGGACCGATCACCATCGGCGACGACGCGCAGATCGGCGCGAACGCCGTGGTGGTGCGGGACGTGCCGAAGGCTTCGGTCGTGGTAGGCGTGCCGGGCACAGTTCGTCAGCGGCCCAGTTCGTTCGGTGAACTGGAAGATCCCGCGCTGTACATCTGACCCCGGCGCCCCGGGCGTCTGCCGCCCGGGGCGCCGATTCCTTCACCGGTAGGACGCTTCGGCCCACCTGCGTTCGTCCGGGGCGTCAGCCGGCGTCTAGCGGTTCACAAGGGCGGCACCCACCGCGCCCGCGCCATATCGACGCGGAGCGGGTCGGTGCTGCGCAGCGGGGTTCCCTCGGCGCGCAGGTGTGCGGCGGCACGACGGCGCAGGTGCTGCGGCACCACCCCGCTGGTTGGCAGTACGCGCCACCACGGGACGCTCCCGCCGTCGAGGGCCATGATCCGGCCCACGGTGCGGGCGGAGCCGCGGCCGGTCATCGCTCGCGCCGCATCGGCGATCGCGCCGTAACTACACACCCGCCCCGATGGGATCTGGGCCACGAGGTCCAGCACGAGTTCGCGGTACTCCGCAGCCGGGTCAGTGCTTACACCGGCATCGTCCATGTCGACCTACCCTAGAACCATGAGTCATGCCACGGCCTGCACCCATTGTGGTGAGCACGGTGAACACGATCATGTGGACAGCCGCGAGCACGCGCGCAGCCGGCGTCGCCAGTTGGCGCTGGTCGTGATTGCTCGGGTCCTGATCGTCCTCCTCGCCGGAACCCTCGTGCTGCTCACCGCGCAGGAGCCGGTGGCGGGCATCTGGGCGCTCGTGGCGGGCTTGGCGGCGTGGGCGCTGAGCACGGGTATCGGAGTGGGCGCCTCGGCGCTGTGGATGCCCGCTGTGGGGCGCACCGCGGCGCTGATGCGCGGGGCACTGGCTGCTGCCGCCCTGGTTCCGGTGATGGCTGTGGCCACCACCCGGCTCGGCATCTCCTCGGCCATGGACGGGTGGCAGTACGCCGCCCTGGTCGGCACCGGTTACCTCGCCGGCGCGTTCGGTGCGGAGTGCGTGCGGCTGTGGCAGTTGCGAGCGCTGCTGGGCCAGGACACCCGGGAGGGTGAGGTGGCCCGGGACTCCGCGGCCATCACCCATCAGCAGGACCAGGACGCCCTGGACCTGCTCGCCACCGCACTCACCGGGGGGCTGGTGGCGCTGTACGTGTGGCTGACCGGGATGCTGTGGCCACTCGTGCTGGTGCTGGTGCCACTGCACGTGGCCGTGGTCGCGCTCCGACGACGAGCAGGGGTGCGGCGCGCGCGTGCAGGCCGCAGCGTCAAGATCGACGCCTAGTGGCGGCGTGGGGTCGCCCGTCAGCCCTGCGGCTGCTCCGCGCGCCCCGCCTCGTAGGCGCTGATCTGGTCGATCCGGCGCTGGTGGCGCTCTTCGTCGCTGAACGGTTCGGCCAGGAACGCTTCCACGATCTCGATCGCTTCGGCCACCGAGTGCTGGCGCGCACCGAGGCCGGCGACATTGGCGTCGTTGTGCGCCCGCGCCAGTTGCGCCGTCTCCACGTTCCAGGTGAGCGCCGCCCGGGCGCCGGGCACCTTGTTCGCCGCGATCTGCTCGCCGTTCCCACTGCCCCCGATCACCAACCCGAGCGACCCGGCGTCAGCAACTGTGGCCTCGGCCGCGGCGAAGCAGAATTCGGGATAATCGTCGGCCGCGTCGTAGGTGTGCGCGCCGTGGTCGATCACCTCATGTCCGGCGTCCTGCAGGTGGTCGACGAGAGCGGTCTTCAGTTCGTATCCGGCATGGTCTGCCGCGATGTGGATGCGCATGGGCCCCATTGTGCCGTGTCCGAAAGGCGCGCCGTGACTCAAGGCGGCGCCGTGGCTCAAGGCCGCGCAGTGTCTCTAGGCCGCATCATGTCCGGCGAGCCTCCCGCCGGCCGGCTCCGGACCGACGACGAACCCGGAGACAGGCCCCGCAGTCCCGCCGGACATCGGGGCAGCATGGCCACCGGCAAGCCATCAACTGTTTACGCAAACGCCGCCAGTCCGACGTTGTGTTGTGCCACAGTATGGACGAGTCCGACTTCTTGAGCGCGCAACGTCAAGCGCAGGCCCCGGGCCGGCCATCGGTGACTGATTAAGGAGCAATAGGTGAGCCAATCCCACCGCGGTACCGTACTGCGCCGACGAGGGGCCGCCGCGGTCGCGGGCGCGTCCCTCCTGCTACTGCCGGTGGTGGGAATCGCTCCCGCCGCGGCCGAGGAGGACGATGCTCACGTCGTCATCAA
>DATGSR010000097.1:0-3227 GCA_035302405.1 Beutenbergiaceae bacterium | reverse complement strand
TGGAGAACCTGATGGTGCTCACCGAGGATCAGGGCGCCCCGGGGCAACTGGTGGGCGGGGTGGTGAACCACTGGGGCCAGTCGGCCGAGGTCAGCTTCACCGCCGAGGAACTCGGCGAGACGCTCAGCGCGACTGCCACGGGCGGTGAAACCCTGCTGTTGAACCCCGAGCAGGAATCCGTGGTGCTCTCCGCGGTCCCCGTGCCCCCTGGTGCGATCCTGGAGATGCAGGTCTCCACCCCCGAGTCGGGCTCGGTGACGATCCCCGTGCCCGTCCTGGACGGCACCATGCCTCCCTACGATGAGTATCTGCCCCAGGAGATGCCGGATCCGGCCGCCGGCAACTGACTGTCACTCGCTGCGTGAATGGAGACTGACCGCGCGAGCGGCAATTGCCGGCGTGGGTAGCAACTGACCGCCAACTCACGGCGTGACCGGTAACCGCCGCCTGATCGACAACTGGCTGCGTGAGGTCTGCGGCTCGGCCCGAGGTTCTGAGTCGAGGCTCAGGGAGTAACGATCTTGTAGCCCAGACCACGCACGGTCACCAGAAGGGTGGGACGTGCCGGGTCCGGCTCGATCTTGGCGCGGATGCGTTTGACGTGCACGTCCAACGTCTTGGTGTCACCGACGTAGTCCGCGCCCCAGATCCGGTCGATCAGTTGGTCGCGGGTGAGCACCCGGTCGGGGTTGCGCAGGAATAGTTCCAATAGTTCGAATTCCCGCAACGGCATGGCGATCTCCTCGCCGTTGACGCTGACCACATGCCGGTCGGTGTCCATGGTCACCGGGCCCGCCGACAACACCGCGGGGTCCTCATCGGTGTCGGGTGACTCCGCCCCGCGACGCAGCACGGCCCGGATGCGGGCGAGGAGTTCGCGGAACGAGTAGGGCTTGGTGACGTAATCGTCCGCGCCGATCTCCAAGCCCACGACCTTGTCGATCTCGGAGTCCTTGGCGGTCAGCATGATCACCGGCACCGACGATTTGGTGCGCAGTTGACGGCACACCTCCGTCCCGGACAGACCCGGCAGCATCAGGTCCAACAACACCAGGTCCGCCGGCTGGCGCTCGAAGGCGCTGAGCCCGTCATTGCCGGTGGCTACGGCCTCCACCTCGAACCCCTCACGGGTGAGTTGATAGACCAACGAGTCGCGGTATGACTGCTCGTCCTCCACCACCAGAATGCGCGTCACGGATTCTCTCCTTCATCATGGACAACGGTCATCTCCGGGTCCACCTCCGGGATGCGCAGGGTGAATGTTGACCCACGCCCCTTGGTGGACCACACCGTGACCTCACCGCCGTGGTTGGCGGCCACGTGCTTGACGATACTCAACCCCAAACCGGTGCCCCCGGTCTCCCGGGAGCGGGCCGGATCGGCTCGGAAGAACCGTTCGAAGACCCGATCGGTGTTCTCCGGGCTGATCCCCGCCCCCTGGTCCACCACGGCGATCTCCACCACACCCTCGGCGTTCCGCACCCCCAGATTCACCGGCGAGCCGGCCGGGGAGTACCGCACCGCGTTATCCACCAGGTTGCGCACCGCGGTGACAAGTAGCCCGTGGTCGCCGAACACCTCCAACCCGCGTTCACCGCCCACGTTGATCGGCATCTCGCGGGCCTCCGCCTCCAGGCCGGCCCGGTCCACCGCCTCGGCGATCACCTCATCGATGCTGACGCGTTGATAGTCCACCACCTTCTCCGGGGCCTGCAACCGTGACAGTTCGATGATCTCCTGCACCAGGGCGGATAGCCTCGAGGCCTCCCGGCTCATCTGCGACGTGAAGTGGCGCACCGCCTCGGAGTCGTCGGCGGCGTCGGCCGCGGTCTCGGCCAGCAACGCGATCGCACCCACGGGCGTCTTCAACTCGTGGGAGACGTTGGCCACGAAGTCCCGGCGCACTTCTTCCACGCGTCGTTCGGCGGTGCGGTCATCGGCCAGGATGAGGATCCGGTCGGCGGGAAGCGGGGCCACGCGCACGTCCACCGCCAAGATGTCCGAGCCGGGCACCTTGGAGCGGGGCAGCATCAGGTGAGCGTCCTGGATGTGCCCGTCCCGCCTCGCGCGGGCCACCATCTTCTCCAACTCCAGGTGCGTCAGGACGCCGGAGCGCACCAGGCCGAGAGAGTATGCCGGCGGGGTGGCGCGCAGAATTTCGTCGTCGGGTCCCAGCACCACCGAAACCGACCGGAGCGCGGACAACACGCTGGCCACGTCGTCACCCACTTTGCGGCTTGCGTCCGCCTCGTTGCGGGCGCTGTCCCGCCGGGAGTACCAGAGCCCGACACCGACACCGACCAGCACGCCCGCCAGGGCGGCCAGCAACAGCCACAGACCGTCCACGATGCTCACACTATGGCCTTCGCAACCCCTCGCGCGCACGGTGGGCAAGGGGCAACGCGATGTTCATCTTGTGCACATGCCTCGTTAACGGGGGGCGTGAGACGATGGCAGGAACTGAGTGGAACGACGTTCACTCACAACCTAGGGAGCATTTCAGACCGTGCGCGCGATCTTCGACCAGGAACTCAGCCAAGTAGGTGAGGACCTGCACCACATGGCCACCCTGGTGGCCGAAGCGATCCGCAACGCGAACGAGTCGTTGGCCAGCGGCGATCTGCACTTGGCCGAACAGGTCATCCAGGCCGATCAGAAACTCGACGCGCTGGAGCGGGACCTGGATGAGCGATGCATCACGCTCCTCGCCCGTCAGCAGCCGGTGGCCACCGACCTACGCGTGGTGGTCTCGGGGTTGCGGATCAGTGCCTCGATCGAGCGGATGGGTGACCTCGCCCGGCACGTGGCGCAGGTAACCCGATTGCGTTTCCCCGAGCAGGTACTCCCGGAGTCGGCCAAACCGCTCTTCGCGCGATTCGCTGAGGCGTCGAACAAGGTCGCACAGGACATCGAGGAACTGATGCGTACCCACGACTTGGACTTGGCCGCCAAGGTGGAGCAAGACGACGACATCCTGGACGAGTTGCACCGCGAGGCGTTCACCATCACCCTCGGCCCGGACTGGGACGGCACGGTGAGCCAAACCGTGGACGTCACGCTGCTGGGGCGGTTCTATGAGCGTTTCGGCGACCATGCGGTGTCCGTGGCCCACCGCGTGACGTACCTGGTCACCGGGGACTTCGACTCCGAGCAGGACGGCGCCGGCCAGTAGCGACGCTCGACTCTGCGTGGCCGGGCCCGGTCAGGCGGTCAGGCGGTCAGGCGGT
>DATGSR010000096.1:0-5307 GCA_035302405.1 Beutenbergiaceae bacterium | reverse complement strand
TTCTTACCCGACACCCGGGCCCAGTCGTCGGGGTTGGTGGTGTTCGGCAGGTCCTCGTTCTCCTTGTACTCCTCCTCGCAGGCCTGCAGCAGGTGGTCCATCCGAAGGCCGCGCACACCGGTGGCCAACAGGTCCTTGATGGCCTTCTTCTTGGCGCGGTCCACCACGTTGGCGATCATCGCCCCGGAGTTGAAGTCCTTGAAGTACAGGATCTCCTTGTCGCCGCTGGCGTAGGTCACCTCGAGGAACTGGTTGTGCGGTTCGGTGGAGTACATCCGGCCCACCACCTGCTCTATCATCGCGTCCACCGCGCGCTGCGCATCACCGTCGTGCTCGGCGAGGTCGTCAGGGTGGATCGGCAGGTCGGTGGTGAGGTACTTGGAGAAAATGTCCTGGGCGGCTTCGGCGTCGGGCCGTTCGATCTTGATTTTCACGTCCAGCCGGCCGGGCCGCAGGATCGCCGGGTCGATCATGTCCTCCCGGTTGGAGGCACCGATCACGATGACGTTCTCCAGCCGCTCCACGCCGTCGATCTCGGCTAGAAGTTGCGGCACGATCGTGGTCTCCACGTCCGAGGAGACTCCGGTGCCGCGGGTGCGGAACAAGGACTCCATCTCATCGAAGAACACCACCACGGGGATGCCCTGGGATGCCTTCTCCCGGGCGCGGGCGAAGATGAGGCGGATGTGCCGTTCGGTCTCGCCGACGAACTTGTTCAGCAACTCCGGGCCCTTGACGTTGAGGAAGTATGACCCTTCCCGCTCGCCGCCGTCGCGCTCGGCCGCGGCCCGGGCCAGAGAGGTGGCCACCGCCTTGGCGATCAGCGTCTTGCCGCACCCCGGCGGGCCGTACAACAACAGTCCCTTGGGCGGTTTCAACCCGTGTTCGCGGTATAGCCCGGGGTGGGCGAAGGGCAGTTCCACCGCGTCGCGGATCTGGTCGATCTGGGCGGCCAGTCCACCGATGTCGCTGTAATCCACATCGGGGATCTCCTCCAGCACCAAGTCCTCCACGTCGGAGCGCGGAATGCGTTCGTAGGCGAACCCGGTGCGGCTGTCCAAACTGAGAGTGTCGCCGATCCGCAGCCCGCCGTGGCGCAGCGGGCCGGCCAGGCGCACCACCCGTTCCTCATCAGAGCGGCCCAACACCAGCGCCCGGTCGGTGCCGATCATCTCCCGGAGAGTGACCAGTTCGCCGACCGGTTCGAACCCGCCGGCCTCGACCACCGTCATCGCCTCGTTGAGCTGGACCTCCTGGCCGGTGACAAGGTCCTCCACTGCCACCGAGGGAGCCACCCCGACCCTGAGTTTGCGTCCGGCGGACATCACGTCCGCCGTGCCGTCATCATGGGCGCTGACGAACACAGCGTAAGATCCCGGCGGCTTGCTCATCTGCTCTAGTTGGTTGCGCAGTTCCACCAACTGGGAGCGGGCAGCGCTGAGTGCCTCCACGAGTCGTTCGTTCTTGCCCGCGAGGTCGGCTGCCTGTTGCTGCAGTTGACGTTCGCGTGCCGTAGGCGCACCGGGTACTGAGGACATCCTTACCTCCAGGTTTCCACTGTATGTCAGTCCCGACGACGTCGCTGGTGGTGGATCTCACCGCGGCGGGTGCGTAGGGGTCCGGCCTGGTGGGATCAGGCGTCGGTGCCGCCCGGTACGTCCTCGGCGGGTCCATGCTGGATCGGCGACTCCGGTTGCCGCGCCTGCGCACCCGCGTCGTCTTGCCTCGTCTGCGCACCCGCGTCGCCTTGCCTCGTCTGCGCATCCGCGTCGCCTTGCCGCTGCGCACGGGCGGCTGCCCGCCGGGCCTGCTCGCGGCGAAGCCGGCGCAACTTCTTCTGACTCACCGCCCGCTCCCCCAGATCAGCGGACAACTCCTCCTCCTCGAACGTGGCGGTCGGCTCCGTGTGCGCCCCTGGTGCGGGACGGCGACGACGCAGCGGCGGGCTCACTCCGGGAGCCATGCGTCGGGTGGTCAGCAAGAACCCGGTGTGGCCGACCATGCGGTGCTGGGGCCGCACCGCCAAGCCCTCCAGATGCCAGCCGCGCACCATGGATTCCCACGCCTCAGGTTCGGTGAAGCGGCCATCGGCCTTCAGATCCTCAGCCATCCGGGACAACTGGGTGGCGGTCGCAACGTACGCCAGCAGCACTCCCCCGGGCGTGAGTGCATCGGCGCACGCGTCGAGGTTCTCCCACGGGGCAAGCATGTCCAGCACGATCCGGTCCACGGTGCCGGGCTCGGCGTGCTTCGGGAGCACCTGGTCAAGATCGCCCAGTTCCAGTCGCCAGGCGGGGTGGTGCCCGTCGAAGAAGTCCTCCACGTTCCCCTTGGCGATCTCGGCGAAGTCCTCCCGCCGCTCTATCGATAGCAGCGACCCCTGGTCGCCCACCGCCCGCAGCAGGGACAGGGTCAACGCCCCGGACCCGGCACCGGCTTCCACCACCGCGGCCCCCGGGAAGATGTCGGCCATCGTGATGATCTGGGCGGCGTCCTTGGGGTAGATCACCGCCGCGCCCCGAGGCATGGACAAGGCGTAGTCGGCCAGCAGCGGACGCAGGGCCAGATACTCCATGCCGGTATTGGTGCGTACCACGCTGCCTTCCGGGGCGCCGATCAACTCATCGTGGGCGAGCGTGCCCCGGTGGGTGTGATAGATCTTGCCCTCGGCGAGCACGATGGTGCTCAACCGGCCTTTGGAGTCGGTCAGTTGCACTTTGTCACCGGGGCGGAACGGGCCGCGTCGGCCCCGGGCGCCGGTGGGGATGTGGTGGCTCACGGGCGGGCAGTCTACGCGCCCAGGGCCTTGATCACCTGATCCACCGCCAACACTCCGGCGACTTCGCGCTCACCGGATCCGGCTGCTGTGACCACCACCATGGTGCGTTCACCGGCCTGGGCCGCGCGGGCGACCTGAGCGACGGCGTCACTCCCGCGCGTGGTGGTGGTCACCGCGCGTTGGGACACTGCGGTGGAGACGGCGCGCAGCGTGGTGGTGGTGCGTGCGGGTGGAGGCACCGCGGTGGCCGCCGCAGATTGCACCAGGCCTACCGGGGCTCCGTCGGCACCGACCAGCACGGTGACGTGATGCGCTCCGCCCGCCTGGTCCCACTGCGCCACGGTGGCCCCTTCGGGCAGCACGAGGGCCGGACGCATCAGCGGGGTCAGGTCCACTTTCGCCGCGGCACGCTGAGCCTTGGCCCGACGCACCTCGCTCTGGGCGCCGAACCAGAGCACCCCGGCGATCAGCAGTGCCCACAGCGGCCGGAAGGCGGCACCCACGCCCTGCAGCAAGGGCCACAGCCCCCACGCTGCCACCGCCACGGCCAGCACCTGACCACAGCGGGCGCCGATCAACGTGCCTTTGGCCCGGTCACCGCTTACGCGCCACACGAGGGCTTCCAGGAGCCTGCCGCCATCCATCGGCAACGCGGGCAACAGGTTGAACCCGGCCAGGATCGCGTTGACGTACACCACCGCGGCGAGGACCACGTCCACCGCGTGACCGCGGCCGGAGACGATCGGTAACCACGCCACCAGCGCCAGTAGTGCGTTCGCCGCCGGCCCGGCCACCGAGATCACGGCGGAACGTCCTGGCCGGTCTACGCCGTGGTCGAACGCGGTGTGTCCTCCCCACAAGGTCAGTACGTACTCGGTGACCGGCACGCCGAACGCTCGAGCAGCCATGCCGTGGGCCACCTCGTGGATCAGGATCGAGGCCAGCAGCGCCAGTGGCAGCAGCGCGGTGATGACGTAGGTGCCGATGCCTTCACCGAGGAGTTGGCGGAAGGTCGGCAGGAACAGCACGTACAGCAGCGCCCCGAGCAGCACCGACCCGGGGGTGAGGACGAGCGGCGCGCCCCCGATGCGCCCGACCCGCCAACCTCTGGTGCGCACCGGTTCAGCGTTTCTGCGTCTGGTGACGGTCGTGCGCCATCATCCCTGCCAGGAGATCAGGATCTGGCGCAACTGGTGCACGGTGACACCTTCGAGCGTGTCCAGCACCGTCAGCCCCGGGGCGGGCGGGATCGGCAACATCGCCGGCACGCCGATGGTGCATGCGCCGGACGCCAGCGCTGCGGACACACCCGGGCCGGAGTCCTCGATCGCCACGCTCCCCTGGGCGCTGACCTGCAATTCCTCCATCGCGCGAAGGTACGGTTCGGGATGCGGCTTGCCCCGGTCCACCCGGTCGCCGGTGATCACCGCAGAGAAGGTGCCCTCGGGCACGGCGTCGATGAATACCTCGGCCAGTTGCGAATAGGACATGGTGACCAGGGCGCACGGGATCTGCAGGGCCCGAAGTTCGCGCAGCAGTTCCGCCGCACCGGGGCGCCACGGGATGCCCTGGTCGGCCACGCGCAGGGTGACCTTGTCCAGCAAGGTCCGCACGATCTCCTCGGTGGTGCCCTTGATGCCGGCCCGGGTGCGCAGTTGCTCGGCGGAAACCGACAGCGGCAACCCGATCAGTTCCTTGGCCAGGCTCTCGTCCCACGTTCCGCCGTGCTCGGCGCTCAGTTCTCGTTCGGCCGCCAACCAGTGCGGTTCGCTGTCCATCAGCGTTCCGTCCATATCCCACAGCACCGCGTCTAGTGGGGACAAGGACTCATCGGCCTTCTGACCCGCAATAACACTCTGGGAAGGATCAGCCAAGATGGGCTCCACGCGTAGTAATTTGCCAAACGATTTGCTATCCAAGGCTAACGGCATTGAGGTGCAAGGCCGTACAGGGGACAACTTTGCGGCGCGTGCCGCACATACGCAGGGCATGAGCAACAACACCATCAATCCCCCCCCATCACCACCTGGTCCGAACTATGGGAGAGCGACCGGCAAATATTGTCGGTCTCCGAGGTGGCCACACTTCTCGGAGTCGACGTGCGGACGGTCTCCTCTGCCATCCAGCGCAATGAACTTCCCGCGAAGCGCCTGGCCGGTGCATCCTCATCCCACGCCGGCCCTGGCTAGAGGCGCCGGGCATCTTAGAGCCAGCAGCATGAGCCGCCGCGAACGGGGCGATGGCACCGTCAACCGCTACGAACTCGCCAGCGGCAAAACCCGATACATGGTCCAGTGGTAGGAACACCGCGACCCCGCCCGATCCAAACTGGGCATGAAACGACACTCCACGGCCGGGTTCGCCGACCGGGAAGACGCCCGCGACTACCTAAGCCTGGATCCACCGATAGTCCGCGGTTTGGGGGTCGGCGTGGGAGCGTGAGAATGCCCTTCTGACCTGGGAAAATATGACTTGTTGAAGGTCCATATTCCCATCTCAAGAAGGGCATCTCGTAGATGCAACTGTCT
>DATGSR010000095.1:0-10469 GCA_035302405.1 Beutenbergiaceae bacterium | reverse complement strand
CCCCGCAGCCCATCGCAACATCCGAGCGCACCTTCGCCTTCTGCGAGACTGGACCGTGATGCCCGCCCTCACCTCCGCTACCGACCGGCCACACTGGCAAGAGCAAGTGGATTGGCCCACCAGCGCCCGCACCACCGCGTTCGGGCGGCATTTGGCCGCGTTCCTGCGCGCCGGCGACCTCGTTGTGCTCACCGGCGATCTGGGTGCCGGTAAAACTACGCTCACCCAAGGCATCGGGGCCGGTCTGGGCGTGCGTGGCCGAATCAGTTCCCCGACGTTCATCATCGCCCGCACCCACCGCTCCGTGGGGGAAGGTCCGCACCTGGTGCACGTGGATGCCTACCGGCTGCACTCCCTTCCCGAGATCGACGACCTGGACCTGGACACCGCCCTGGAAGAATCGGTGATGGTGGTGGAATGGGGCGCCGGGCTGGTGGAGGATCTGGCCGAGGACCGGCTGGAGATCACCATCAACCGTCAACGCGGAGCCGGCGGAGACGTGGGGGAGCAGCCCCGGACTGCCATCATCGCCGGGTACGGAAGGCGCTGGGCCGCGATCGAGCCACACGTCCTGACCCGCCCGCCGGAGGCGGAAGGGCAGGAGGCTCGATGAGTGATCTGGTGCTCGCCCTGGACACCTCCAGCGATGCCGCGGTCGCCCTGTGCCGAGTGCGGGCGGACAAGGCCGCCGAGGGCCCGGTACAGGCGCTGGGCCGCGCCCGCAGCGGCGACCAGCGCCGGCACGCCGAGGCGTTGGCGCCGATGATCCAGGGTGTGCTGCGCACTGCCGGCGCGCGCCCGGATCAGGTGGATGCGGTAGTGGTGGGCACCGGGCCTGCGCCGTTCACCGGCTTGCGGGTCGGCTTGGTCACCGCCCGGGCCTATGCGCGCGCCCGCGGCATCACCGCCTACGGAGTGTGCTCGCTCGACGCGCTGGCGCTCGCTGCCACCGAGCACCCGGACTCCGGCCCGGAGGTATTAGTGGTGGCGGACGCGAAACGACGTGAGGTGTACTACGCCCGGTACCGCCGGACCGAGGGGGATGTCACCGCCGTGATTGGCCCCGACGTCGCTCGGCCCGCTGATGTGGCCGAAGAGCACGCCGACCTGGTGGCAGCCGGTGCCGTGTATGGACCCGCCCTGTTGCTCTACCCGGAATTCTTCGGCCTGGGGGCACAGGTGGAGACCGCCGCGACGGTTACCCGCGCAGAGCCGGTGGACCCGGTGCAGATGGTGCGGATCGCCACGCATCGGCGCATCCATGGCGGGGACCTGTCGCTGGCGCCCCGGTACTTGCGCCGTCCGGACGTGCACGTCTCGCCCGGGCGCAAGCGCGCCACCTGACCATCTCCTGCGTCCCCGGCGGTGCCGACCGGCCCGTCAAACGGGTAGCCGACCGACGGCGGCCCGCCCGGGGACGCGGTGCTGCCGGGAATCGTCAGAAGGTGCTGACGACTGCCGCGGCGGCGATGAACCACAGGATGATGCCGACGATTTGCAGGATCCCGAAGATCAGACTGATCCAGCCCAGCACCTTGCCGGCGATGGCCGGCTTGTTCATCCTCTCCGCCTTCGAAGCCTGAGCGATAGCCAGCGGGCCGAAGACGATACCGAGCAGGAACAGGCCGATGATGCCGAAAACGAGGGCTAGTTGCGCGGCCCTGTCGGCCTCCGCGCTCGCTGCGGAATAAGCCATCTGGGTCGGTGGGACCTGCGCCTGCGGCGGTTGGTAATGCTGGGACATCTGATGTACTCACTTTCTGCGCACGACGATGGGCGAACGGCCCCTGGGCCACCATCCTGTCAAAACGGCGCCCCGGGGATGTGCGGTTTGCGCGTCGCTCGGCCCGGGGCACGATGGGGGCATGTCCGCCGCGCTACTGATCCGACCGATGCAGGAGGCCGACCTCGATGCGGTGCTGGACCTGGAACCGCAACTCTTCGGCTCCGGGGCCTGGAGCCGGGCCACCTACGAAGCCGAACTCTCCCACCCGGGCCGGCGCTACGTCGTCGTCGAGCAGGACGATCAAGTCGCCGGTTACGCCGGTATCGACCTGGCCGACGAAGCCACGGTGATGACCGTCGGCGTGGCTCCGGCGCATCGTCGTCGAGGTTTTGGCAGGTTGATGATACGGGAGATCCTCGCCCTCGCCCGCGCCCACGGCTCCACGCAAGTACACCTGGAGGTGCGTGCAGATGACGCCGGCGCGCAAGCACTGTACGCTTCATTTGGATTCACGCCGGTAGGTCGCCGGCGGGGTTATTACCAGGGCACCGACGCCCTGACCATGCGGCTGAGACTACGGGGTCCCGGCCCGATTGGATCGGAGAGGAACCACACGTGAACGACCACACCACCTTCCGGCGGGAGGTGCTCATCACCGCCGAGGAACTGGCCTCGCTGCTCCGGCAGCAACAGCCGAACCTGGTGGTCCTCGATGTGCGCTGGTCCCTGGCCGAGCCCGACGGACATCGGGCATACATTGCCGGCCACATCCCAAGGGCTCATTACGTGGACCTGGAAAGGGACCTATCCGGGCCGGCGGGAGTCGGCGGTCGACACCCGCTGCCGGACGTGGAACGACTGCAGGCGGCCGCACGCCGGTGGGGGATCGACGAGTGCGACCAGGTGGTGGTCTACGACGACTCCGGCGGTACCGCCGCCGCCCGCGCCTGGTGGTTGCTGCGCTGGGGCGGGTTGAACAAGGTCCGGATACTTGATGGGGGCCTGGCCGCGTGGAGCGAGTGCGGCGGCACTCTGGAGGACGGCACCGTCACCGTGCCACCAGGGAACATCTGCCTGTCTCCGGGGAATATGCCGGTGACCGATGCCGATGGTGTGGTCTCTTATGCCCGAGAGGGGGTGCTCCTGGACGCTCGTGATCGAGACAGGTACACCGGGGAACGCGAACCGGTGGACCCTAAGGGCGGGCACATTCCAGGTGCCCGCAGCGCCCCCACCACCGAGAACCTCACTGCCGGCAGCCGGTTCCTCAGCGCCGCTGAACTGCGCGAGCGATTCGACCGCCTCGGCGTCGAATCCACCGACCACATCGCCGTCTACTGCGGTTCCGGGGTGACCGCCGCCCACCAGATCGCTGCGTTGGCGACGGTCGGGGTCCCGGCGGCGTTGTACCCGGGCTCGTGGTCACAATGGAGCACCGATTCCGAGCGGCCGGTAGCCACCGGGCTGGAACCGTTCGGAGATGAGGCCCACCGATACGACAGCGCACACGCGTAGTGCGGACATAGTCGGGCGCAACCGGGCAGTGACGCCCGCGGCCGGCGGCCGACTGGATGAGCGACACCCGCGCTGGGACCGAGCCAGGTCACCCGTACCGGCACCCCACCGGTGCGTACCCTAGGGGGGTGACTTCCCCTTTGGTGTTGGGTATCGAAACCTCCTGCGATGAGACCGGCGTCGCACTGGTGCGCGGCCACGATCTGCTCGTGGACGTCACCGCATCCTCCATGGACGCCCACGCCCGGTTCGGTGGCATCGTGCCCGAGGTGGCCTCCCGCGCCCACCTGGAGGCCTTCGAACCGACTTTGAAAGAGGCGCTGGCGAGAGCCGGCGTTCACCTGGAGGACGTAGGCGCTATCGCCGTGACCTCCGGGCCGGGCCTGGTCGGCTCGCTGACCGTGGGTGTCGCGGCGGCCAAGGCCCTGGCTATGGGTTTGGATGTGCCCCTGTACGGGGTGAACCATGTGCTGGGCCATGTGGCCGTGGACGTCCTGGTCCACGGGCCCTTTCCGGAGAAGTTCCTCGGGCTGGTGGTCTCCGGGGGGCACACCAGCCTGTTGCTCATCCGCGACATCGCCACCGACGTGGTGGAACTGGGACAAACGCTGGACGATGCCGCCGGGGAGGCTTTCGACAAGGTCGGCCGGCTACTCGGGCTGCCCTACCCGGGCGGCCCGCACGTGGACCGGTTGGCGCAGGAGGGGTCTGCGGAGGCGTTCGCTTTCCCGCGCGGGCTAACCCGCCCCAAGGACCAGGCCGCCCACGCCTACAACTTCTCCTTCTCCGGGCTGAAGACCGCGGTCGCGCGGGTGGTGGAGTCGTTCGAGGACGCCGGTGCCGACGTGCCCGCGGCGGACATCGCCGCCTCGTTCTCGGAGGCCGTAGCCGATGTGCTCATCACTAAGACCGTGGCCGCTTGCCGCGAGCACGAGGTGGACACGGTCGTGATCGGCGGAGGATTCTCCGCCAATTCCCGGCTGCGGGAGTTGGCTGCGGAACGGTTCAACGCCGAAGGCATCACCCTGCGCCTGCCCCCGGTGCGATACTGCACGGACAATGGGGCGATGATCGCCGCTCTGGGCTCGGCCGTCGTCGACGCCGACCTCCCACCCTCGCCGTGGGAATTCACCACCGACTCCGCGATGGAACTGACTCGGGTGCTGGCGGGCACATGAACTTTCTCGGCCGCGCGGGCTCCGGGCGGCGGGTCACCGCACCCCGTTTCCTCTCGCCGCGCCGGCAGCATCGCAACCAGATCCGCCGGAGTCGGCGCATCGGCGGTGTCGGGTCGGTGCTGGCGGTAATACTGGCGCTGTTGGTGGCCGCATGCGCCGGCCAGGGCAGCCCCTCCCCGACGCAGCAGGGCTCGCAAACCGACGACGAGTCCGGAGCGTCCAACGGCGCAGCGGAGGGCGCGGACCCCCAGAGCGATGCTGAAGCCGGTTCGGAACCCGCGCTGGCGTGGGGCCCCACGGAGGCGGAGTTGGCGGAGGCCACCGAGCGTGCCGCCCAGATGAGCGATGAGGACCTCGCCGGCCAGGTGATCATCGCCCGCTACAGCGGCACCGACCCGGCCCAGGCTGCCGCCGTCGTGCGGGCCCACCACCTGGCCGGGGTGATCCTGTTCGCCGACAACATCGCCTCGCTGGATCAGGTGCGCGCCACCGCCGCAGCGGTGCAAGAGGCACACAGGGACCTGGGCCGGGACTGGCCCGCCGCGGTGTCGGTGGACAACGAGGGCGGGCTGGTGCAGCGGATGTCCGCCGCCAGCGGTCCGTGGACCTCCTTCCCCCAGTTCGCCGCCGCCGGTGCCGCCGCTGACCCCGTGGTGGTCACCGAGGCCGCCGCGGCGATGGCGCGGGAACTACGAGCCAGCGGGGTGACGATGAATTTCGCTCCGGTGGCCGACGTGTCGATGGGCCCGCAGGACCCCACGATCAACACCCGCGCTGCCGGCTCGGAGCCGGAGGTGGTCTCTGCCGCGGTGGCAGCGGCGGTGGACGGGTTCGACGACGGGGGCGTACTTGCCTCGCTCAAGCACTTTCCCGGACACGGGTCGCTGACCGTGGACTCCCACGAGTCGCTACCGGTGCAGCGCGCCGCAGCGGAGGACCTGGCCGAGCGTGATCTGGTGCCGTTCGAGGCCGGAATCCGGGCCGGTGCGCCGATGGTGATGATGGGCCACATCGCGGTGGAGGAGTGGGACCCCGGCGTACCCGCAACCCTGTCCCCGGCCGCTTATGAGGTGCTCCGGGAGGACCTGGGCTTCACCGGCGTGGCAATCACCGATGGTCTGGATATGGGGGCGCTGACCGCCACCCGCAGTTCCGGGCAGATCGCACTCGAGGCGCTGAACGCCGGCGCGGATCTGTTGCTCACCCCGGCCGATGTGGCCGGTGCCCATGAGGCGATCGTGGCGGCATTGGCCGACGGTTCCCTGGACCGGGAGCGGGTGGTGCAGGCGGCGGGCCGGGTCATCGCGATGCAGCGTTGGCAAGCCCAGCAGGCTGAGAGACAAGCGCCGGACGACGACGAGGTAGGAGCGGGTGCGCCGGCTTCGCAGGCGTTGAGTGCTTCGGCGATCAGCCTGGTCGCTGGCGAGTGCGAGGGGCCGTGGCTGGGGCAGAGCGTGTTCGTGCAGGGCGGTGCCGAGTCCGATGTGGCTGCCTTCAGGCGCGCCGCAGCAAACGCCGGTCTGGAAGTCACGGCCTCGGCGGGCCAGGCCGATACCTCGGTGGCGCTGATCGGCACCGGCGGTGGGCCGGCCGTGGATGCTGATGTCGCGATTGCCCTCGATGGACCCTGGGACCTGGCCGGTGCGGATGCGCCGACGTTGGTGGCTGCGCACGGGCGCACCGAGCACACTATGGCTGCGCTGGTCGAGGTGCTCACCGACACCCAGGCCCCGCCGGGGCGGCTGGCGTTCGACGTGGAGGGGCTGCCCGGTACCGCCTGCCCCTAAATCTCGGCGCCGGGGTGGCCGGTCCACCGTCACCGGTGGCCTCAGTTGGCGGTTGGTCGTCAATGTGCCTGCTCGGGCCGCCGCCATAGCCGCCAGATCCGGGAGGCGAGCAGGAAGATGACAACGAATGCCACCAGACTGCCCCAGGAGATGTCAGAGAAGGTAGCCCCGAGCATGTCATCGGTGGCTTCCACCTCGATGTCTATTCCCAGGAAGCCGATGCGCACCGGCCCGGGGGTCCCGGCGCTCAGAAGGGTGTTCACGCTGCCCAGCACGTAGATGGTGCAGGCGTACAGCCACAGTACGATCGCCACGGAGACGGCGAACACTCCCTGGTACCAGGTGGGCCGGCCCTGGGGTTCGTCGGCCAGGTACTGAGCCGCCAGCGCCCGCGGCTTACCGTGGTCGCTGATCGCCGCGGACATGCCTACCTCGTTGGCTGCCAGATGCAGGTTCGCCTTGAGTTCCTCGATGACCTGCTTGCGTTTGCGGCGGGGCATCGGGTCCAGCCACATCTCGACCTGCTGCAAATACCAGAACCGTTGCCAGCGCGCGGTCAGTGACAGTCTTTGTGCTGCGGCGGGCGGCTCGGCTGTACGCGGTGGGTTTGTTCGTTGCGAGGTGTTCATGCCTGTGCTCCATCCGTCTCGCCGGCGCCGACGGGCTGCTCGTGGCGGCCGGGGTGTGTGCATGCGCCGGTGGACTGTCCGTGCCCGGCGGCGCCGTCGTCGATCGTGGTGGACTCGCTCAGAATGGTTGACACCACACCGGTCAACTGCTGCCAGGTCCGCACACCGTGCTTCAGCGCCTCGGTACCGGCCGGAGTAGGTCGGTAGTACTTGCGAGCCGGGCCGGCGGAGGAAGCCATCAGGTAGGAGGTCAGTTGGCCTTCTCGTTCCAACCTGGTCAACACCGGGTAGACCGTTCCGGGGGCGATTGAGGCCAGACCCCGGGAACGTAGGCGGGTCACCAACTCGTACCCGTATGACTCCTGTTGGTGCAGCAAGGACAGCACGAGCATGGGCAGGACGCCCTTGAGTAGTTGCGGGTCACGAGTGACGTCGAGTTCCATCGCTATGAGCATACCCGGACTACTAGGTATTGCCAACTACTGAGACATGAGATTACCGGCACCGGCAAGTGGAGGCAGGTAGTGGCGGCAGGTGAGCGGCGGCGCTCAACTGCGGTGCAACACCGAACGAAGATGGTGAGTCATCGGCACGCCGACGGCGGCCATCGCGAAGGTGGTCTCGAGTTCCTCGTCGATAAGGTCCAAGCTGCGGATCGTCTCCTCCACTCGCTTCGCGCTGGCGGCATTGAGCACCCGGGCGCGGGTCTGGATCCTCAAGCCCGCCGGCCGGATTGTCAGCGAGCCCTCGGCGAGTTCGGTCTGGCCGGTCGGCTGGGCGAGGATGAACTCCACATCCTGCTCCGCGGTCACGCGCAGGTAACCGGTCTCGGTGTGCATCGGTTCGCCGGTTGGGGACCAGGTCCGCTGGATGTAGTGGAGGAACGGTTTATCCACGTCCGTGAAGATGAGTTCCTCGGTGTATCTAAACGGGGTAATCGTCGGATACTCCCCGCGGCCGTCTCCGCGCCAGGTGCCGATCAGGGCGGCGACGGGAGCAAGCGCGGGATGCAGGGCCATATCGGCAGCCTACTGGGGGCCTGGCCGCGGCCAGGCCCCCAGTGGTGGCGCTCGTGCCGGGTCCCGAAGGCGGTGCTGGCCGCGGCCGGGGCCTGAGGGCGGTGCTCGCCTCGCGGTCGCTATTGGCGGGAGTCGGCGTCACTGCGTCGAGCCGGTGACAGGTTCCACCACCAGCACCGATTGGTCTCCCTGCAGCCGGGTGAGCACGATGGTGGCAGCGTTCGGCCCGGACAGGTGCAATTGCTGGCGCAATTGTTCGGGCACGACGGCGGTGCCGCGCTTCTTGATCGTCACCTCGCCGACCCCGCGGTCCCGCAGGTAGGCGCGCATCCGTTTGAGTCCGAAATCGAAATGGTCCAGCACTCGGTAGCCCCTGGCGAAGGGAGTCTGGGCGGGTTGGTCGGTGGTGATGTAGGCGATCGCCTGGTCCACGAGCCGCCCCTCGATCTGCTCGGCGACTTGATTGACCAGTCCGGCACGGATCACCGCCCCGTCCGGTTCGTACAGGTAGGAGCCCACCGTTCCCGCCGGTGCCTGGATCGGGCGGGCGTCGGCGTCACCGGACCAGGTGAGTTGATGACGAGCCTCAGGGGTGATCACCAGCGCGCTGCGGCCGGCTCCCTCGGTGGCCAGATCGGCGAACCACAGGCCCGCCTCCACCACCGATCCGCCCACGGAGACCCATTGGGCGTGGGTCTCGCTGGGCAGTGCGGTGTAGGGGATTCCCGGGCCTACCTTGACCCCCAGGTTCGCAATCGTCTCGCGCATCGCCAGGATGGTGTCCAAATCGGGCGAGTACGCCTTGGGGTTGAACACGCGATTGCCGCGTCGGGTGCGCCGCGCGGGGTCGGCGTAGATGGCATCGACGCCCTCGGCGGCAAGGTCCATCTCGAGCGCATCGGCATGGCGGACCTGGGCCTCGGGGAAAGCCCGGAGGTTCAGCGTCGCGCACGCTGCGGTGGCTTCGTCCTTCTCGATCGCCAACACGCGCAGGCCCAGTCCAGCCATGGCAAGGGAGTCCGCGCCCAGGCCGCAGCCGAGGTCCGCCACCAACTCGACCCCCGCGCGGGCGTAGCGGCGCGCGTGCAACGCCGCCACCTCCAGCCGGGTGGCCTGCTCGAGACCTTCCTCGGTGAGCAACATCCCCGATGCGAAATCCCCGAACTTGTCCGCGGCCCGGGCGCGCAGCCGGGATTGGGTCAGTGCCGCGGCGACAAGATCACCGTCCACGCCGCGGGCACGCAGCCCTTCGGCCACCCGAAGCGCGGTTTCTTCCCGGTACGGCGGAAGTTGCTCCAGCAGGGCCCATCCTTCAGAGGTGAGCAGACGTGCCAACGCGGCAGGATCCATACCTCGATCCTCCCACGGGGCCGGAGCGCACCGCCGCGTCGCCGAACGGTGCTCCACCTCACGTCCAGCCAAACTGCGTTAGCACTCGCCTTGACCGAGTGCTAACCGGCACTCTAGATTGGAACCTGAAAGGTCCCGCCCGGGACCTTGACCGGTAACCGCCCAGCGTGCGTCCGGCACCCGCGACGACGGAGGTGCGTTGGATGGTGACGGTCCTTTGTCCTGATTCCCATCACATGCGAAGGGGAGGTCCGTAGTGTCGGTCTCCATCAAGCCGCTCGAGGACCGGATCGTCGTCAAGACGGTCGAGGCCGAGCAGACCACCGCGTCCGGTTTGGTTATCCCGGACACCGCCAAGGAGAAGCCCCAGGAGGGCGAGGTCCTGGCAGTGGGCCCGGGCCGCGTCGATGACAGCGGCAACCGTGTTCCGATGGACGTCAAGGTGGGTGACAAGGTCATCTACAGCAAGTACGGCGGCACCGAGGTCACCTACGGTGGCGATGAGTTGCTGATTCTCTCGGCCCGCGACGTGCTGGCGGTCGTCGAGAACTGACCGGTGGGCGGCCATCGGCCGCCCCAACGGCGTCTAGCCCCGGTTTCCGATTGGAAGCCGGGGCTTAGTCGTTTGTGCGCACAAGCCTGATGACCTCGGGCGCCGAAGCGCCGGGCCCGGTTTCCGATACGCCGCGCTCGACACCCGGCCCGCACCCCGGTTGCCGGTATGCCGCGCTCGCATCCCAGCCGGGCATCGAAGCGGACATGAATGTGGGCGGACCGGAAAGCCGATCCGCCCACATCTCATTTGGCTTTCGAGTTGCCGTGAGGCCCTGGCGCGGACTACTCCGATTCGCAGGAGGCCGCGGAGCCCGCCGGTGTTGGCGTAAGAGGCCTCAACTCGCCTTCCGCAGCCGCCTGGACAGAAACTCGGCACGTTCGTCCTCCGACAACCCGCCCCACACGCCGTAAGGCTCGCGCACCTTCAACGCGTGCTCGCGGCATTGCTCAATGACGGGGCAGGTGGCGCAGATCGCCTTCGCGTTGGCGTCCCGGCGTCGCCGCGAAGCGCCGCGCTCACCCTCGGGGTGGAAGAACATCTCGGAGCCGGTCTCCCGGCACGCACCCTGGTACTGCCATTCCCAGCGTTCGATGACGGGGCCCGGGAGCCTGGAAAGTTCGGCCATCGGTGGTCCTTCCCTCGGTGGTGGATCGCTGAACGAAACTTCACGCTACAACCGCGCCAGAGGTTATTCAAGGGTGATCCGAAA
>DATGSR010000094.1:0-21547 GCA_035302405.1 Beutenbergiaceae bacterium | reverse complement strand
GAAACTCCGTGCGTCGCCGACCTGGAACTCACCCAACTCGAGGTCCGCCGCACCGGATCCGAGGGCCGCATCAGTGATCAGCGGGTCGCCGACGGTTGCGCTGTCGCAGCCATGGGTCTCGGTCTCCACCACGCTGTAGGTCAGGCCAGTCGCGGGCTCGGACGTGCCGTCGTTGAGAATCACCGTGGCGTCGTAGTCACCCTCGGTCACTTGCACGCTGTAGGCACCGCTGACGGCATCGCCCGGGCTGAGTTCCTGGGCGCCCACCTCGAAGGAGATCTCCTGTCCTGGTGTGTCGGGATTGCTGGTGAAGTCGGTGCCGTTGATGGACCCCTCGAAAACGAAGGTTCCGGCGCCGAAATTCCCGGAAGCGAACTCTTCATCCGTCCAGGCCGCGAGCGTGATCGCCGCGCCCACGCCGAGCACCAGCCCGCCGGCGAGAATCGCTCGAAATTTCGTGGACCGGCCGGTGGACTGTGCACTGTCAGCAGCGCCCATGTGGGTGCACCCCCAAAATTTTGTGCCGGCGCGACCGTCGCGCCACCGGCCAGGCCAGTGACGAAACCGGATCCCGCAACCGGTGGCACTCCGAGCGGTAGCACTCCGAGGCGACCCGGCTGCAACTTAGTGTCCCCGGCCCGCAGTCGCGTTTTGCCGGCTCAGCGGCCGGCGAACCGGTCGCGCAGCCGGGAGAACATACCGGAACCGGCTGGGGTCAACCTCGCCTGCGGGTGTTCCTCGCCGCGTTTCTCGGCCAGCGTGCGCAGCAGGTCCTCTTGGCCCTCATCCAACCCGGTGGGCACTTTGACCTGGACGTGTACGTGCAGGTCCCCGCGGCGGCCGCCGCTGTTCAGCACGCCCACTCCCAGGTGGCGCAGGGTGACGATCTCGCCAGGCTGGGTGCCGGCCCGCACGTCCACTTCCTGGGGCCCGTCGAAGGTGTCGATGGTCAGCACCGTGCCCAGCGCGGCGGCGGTCATCGGCAGTTCCACGGTGCAGTGCAGGTCGTGACCCCGGCGGGTGAACGTGGGGTGGGTCTCTTCGCGGATCTCCACGTACAGGTCTCCCGGCGGGCCGCCTCCGGGGCCGGTTTCGCCCTGTCCGGTGAGTTTGATCCGGGTGCCGTCATCGACACCGGCGGGGATGTTCACCGTGATGGTGCGCCGGGAGCGGACCCGTCCCTCCCCGGAGCATTCTGCGCACGGATGGTCGATCACCGAGCCGAAACCCTGGCAGGCGGCGCAGGCCTGGCTGGTCATGACCTGGCCGAGGAAGGAACGAGCCACCCGCTGGACCGAGCCCCGACCGCCGCAGACGTCGCACGTGCGCGGCCCGGTGCCGGGCGCACTGCAGGTGCCGTGGCAGGTTTGGCATACCACCGCGGTGTCCACCTCGATGTCCTTGGTGACGCCGAAGGTGGCTTCCTCCAAGGTGATGGTCACCCGCAGCAGGGCGTCCTGGCCTCGACGGGACCGCGGGGTCGGTCCGCGCTGACCCGCGCCGCCGCCCGTGGCCGCAGTGAAGAAGTCGAAGATGTCGGAGAACGGGAAGTCACCCCCGCCGCCGTTCATGCCGCCCAGTCCGCCGGCGTCGTACTGGCGCCGCTTCTCGGGGTTGGACAGCACGTCGTGAGCGGCGGCGATGTCCTTGAACTTCTCCGCGCCGTCGGCGCCGGCTACATCGGGGTGATGCTTGCGCGCGAGTTTGCGGTAGGCACGTTTGATCTCTTCCGTGGTTGCGTCACGGTCGACGCCGAGGATGGCGTAGTAGTCGCTCACAGGTCGCTTTCTTCACGGTCGGGTCAGGCTGACAGGATCCTGGATAAGTATCGGGCCACGGCACGCACCGCCGCCATCGTGTTCGGATAATCCATGCGAGTGGGGCCCAGTACCCCCACCTGGGCGATCGCGTCCGCACCGGTACCACCGTAACCCCCGGCCACGACGGATGTTTCGGAGAGTCGTTCCGAGGACGTCTCGTGGCCGATGCGTACCGCGAGTTCGGTGGTGGCGGCTTCCTCGGCCATATCGGCCAGCAGCCGCATCAGCACCACCTGTTCCTCCAACGCCTCCAGCACTGGGGTGATGGTGCGGGTGAAGTCGGTGTCCGAGCGGGCCAGGTTCGCCGTCCCGGCCATCACGATGCGCTCTTCCACGTCCTCACCCACGGTGTCCAGCACGGCTTTGGTGACCTCGGTGACCATTGTGCGCTCGTGGGGTTCGAACACGTCCTCCAGGCCGTCCAACGCCGTGCGCAGACCGGGTAATTCCCGGCCCGCCCCCAAGGCGTTGATGCGGGCACGCAGTTCGCCCAGGACGGCGGAGTCCAACTCCTCCGGCATCTCCACCACGCGTTGCTCCACGCGACCGGTGTCGGTGATGATCACCACCATCAACCGGGTGGTGGAGATCGGCACCAGTTCCACGTGCCGCAACGCCGACCGTCGTAACGAGGGGTATTGCACGACGGCGACCTGCTGGGTGAACTGGGCCAGCAGCCGTACCGATCGTTCGAGCACGTCGTCCAGGTCCACCGCCCCCTCCAGGAACCCGGTGATGGCCCGCCGCTCAGCCGTGGAGAGAGGTTTGAGGGAGGAGATCTGGTCCACGAACATCCGGTACCCCTTGTCCGTGGGGATCCGGCCGGCGGAGGTGTGGGGTTGGGCGATATAGCCGCTGTCCTCCAGTGCGGCCATGTCGTTGCGGATCGTCGCCGGTGACACACCCAGGTTGTGTCGTTCCACGAGGTTGCGCGACCCGACCGGTTCGCGGGAGCGCACATAATCCTGCACGATCGCGCGCAGCACGTCCAGTTGTCGTTCCGAACTCATCACGGGCCTCCTCTCCCTGCTCACCAGCATCGGTACGCTGCATCGGAGTGGGTGTGATCCTGCCCATCCGGTCCAGCACTCCCACCCTTAGAGTGCTAATTCTACGCGTCGATCCGACGATTTCCCCAGCGATGTGCCTAGCCTCACCGGGTGACCACTTCCCGTTCTGACTCCCGCTTCACCAGTTTCGACCGCTATGGCGCCGATGTGCTGTCTCCCGACGCGCAGCGTAAACCTCAGGTACCTCGCGTGCCGGCCGAGCCCGGGTTGGTGGTGGAGGATGTGCAGACCGGCTTCACCGGCGCGGTGGTGCGGGTGGAGAAGAGCGGCGGGATGCACGTAGTGGTCCTCGCGGACCGGCATGAGGTGCACCGGGCTTTCCGACTGGGCCCAGGATTCTGGATCGACGGCCAACCAGTGCATCTGACCGCCCCGACGCGCACCGCGCCCCAGCGACCCACCCGCACCGCCTCGGGCTCCCGAGCGGTCCACGGTGCCCGCGCCAGAGTGGCCCGTGCCTCACGGATCTGGGTTGAAGGCCGCCACGACGCGGAGTTGGTGGAGAAGGTTTGGGGTGATGACCTGCGCCTGGAGGGCGTCGTGGTGGAAATGCTCGACGGCGTGGATCACCTGATCGAGCGGGCGGTGCAGTTCGAGCCGGGTCCGGACCGGCGTTTGGGGGTGCTGGTGGACCACCTGGTGCCCGGGTCCAAAGAGGCTCGGATCGCCGCCGAGGCCGCCCGGGTCGTGGGCGAGGAGCACCTGCTGGTACTGGGCCACCCCTATGTGGATGTGTGGCAGGCGGTCAAGCCGGACCGGCTCGGACTGCAGGCGTGGCCCCGGGTGCCCAGGGGCCAGGACATCAAGGTGGGCACGCTGCGCGCCCTGGGTTGGCCCGCGCGGACACAGGCCGATATCGCCCAGGGGTGGAAGAAGATCCTGGGGCGGGTACGCACGTACCAGGACCTGGAGCCGGCGCTCTTGGGCCGGGTGGAAGAGTTGGTGGATTTCGTCACGGCCTCGCCGGAATGACGTCGTCATCGACCTGGGGCATTGCCGCCCCGGAGGCATCTGCGCGGCCTCAGCCGCTGAGCAACTGGATCAACCAGTAGCCCAGTAGTACGCCGGCCGGTCCGGCCAGTGCCAGCAGCACGGTGTGTCGCATCGGCGTTGCTGTGGGCCAACTGAGCACTAATCCCGCAGCGATCAGCACGAGAGCGGCCACGGTGGCCACAGCCGGCACCAGGGCGAGTCCGATCATGGTGATCGCCCCCAGCAGCAGGGCCAGGACCGCCCCGATCCCGATTCGGCTCCATTCACCTCGGATGTGCGTGCCGCCGAAGGTGCTGCCCTCCGAGGTGGCGCCGGCGGGCGCTCCGGGACCGCCAGATGGCGTGGCGGCCGACGGCGTGGCGGCGCTGGCCGCCGACCAGATGTCCGCCAGGGAGTCCTGCTGTTCGCCGCGCTTGCGCCGAGTCGTCGAACCGGCCTGGTGTGCCGCGGCGCCGGTTGGCCCGGTGGGTCCGTAACCCGGCCCAGGCGGTGTGTGCTCATCTGGCGGCAGCATGGGCGCGATATAGAAGCCGCCTTCCTCGGGGCCCGGATAGGCCGAACGCACCTGCGGTGGCGGGCCGTAGCCGGCGCCGGGTGCATCATCGCCATCGCCCCCGGGCGCTCGCGCATCCGGTGCGATGTGTTCCGCGTCGCCTTCAGGCTGATTGGATGGGGACCCTGACTGCTGGCTCATTGCGCTCCGTCCTGATTGCCTTCACCCTAGCGAGCAGTCACTGCGACGCCTCTTAGGCTGGGCGGTAGGTGTCGTCAGTGACCGTCCGACCGTCAGTCAGCCCCAATGGCCACACCGGCCGGGCAGCCAGCACCGTACGTAGGAGGAGTTGTGCCGCGGGAGACCTCCTCGTCCTCGCATCTTGCCGCCACCTCCCGTCCGCACCCCTTGTTCGCCCATCGGCCCGCGAAGAACGCGCCGCTGGTTGCCGCCGCCGTGCTGCTGATCACGCTGACGCTCCGGGTTCCGACCGCGTCGGTTGGTCCGGTGGTGCCTGCCATCGGCACCGAGACGGGGTACCCACCGCCGGTGCTGGCACTGCTGACCTCCGTGCCGCTGTTGTGCTTCCTCGTGGCTGCGCCGTTCGTGCCCGCGTTGCAAGCGCGCCTCGGTCTGCGGTCCCTGTTGCTGTGGGCGCTGTTGATCGCCTCTGCCGGGACCCTGGTCCGCTCGATCCCGGGGCCGGCGCCGCTCGCCGTGGGAACAGTGCTGTTGGGCCTCGCGGTCGCAATCGCCAGTGTGCTCGCCCCTGCGGTGATCAAGCGGGCGGGAACGGCCGGGCGCGGCTGGGTCACCTCCCTGTACACGGCTTCCCTCAGCCTGGGGCCGGCGCTGGCCACAGGCCTGACCGTCCCGATCGGCCAGATCCTGGGAGGCGGCTGGCGCACGGCGCTGGCCTTCTGGGCGATCCTGCCGTTCCTCGCGGCGGTGTGCTGGGTGTTTCTGACCCCTTCGGCGCGCACCGATATCCATGACCGTAGCCAGATCACCGGCCCGAGCCCGGCGCCCGGGTCGGTGGGTCTGCGCCACGTGCTGCGCGAGCCCTCGGCCTGGGCCGTGACGGTCTACCTGGCATTGACGTCACTGTTGTTCTACTCCCTGAGCGCTTGGCTCCCGGCGATCTTGGAGAACGCAGGTCGATCGGCTGCTGCGGCGGGTGGCACCGCTGCGCTGACGAACCTGGTAGCGATTCCCGCCTCCTTCCTGGCCCCGTGGTTGGTGCGCCGCGTGCGCGCGACCTGGATCCCTCCATTCGTGGCACCGCTGCCGTTCGCGCTAGGTGCGGCGCTGCTTGCCCTGGCACCTGAGTACGCCGTCATCGCCGTGGCGATGATGGGGATCGGCCAGGGTGCCTCCGTGGGCATCGCCTACAGCCTGGTGCTGTCCACCACGTCCTCGGCCGGCCACGCCACTGCGCTGTCAGCGATGAGCCAGACGGTGGGCGTGACCCTCGCCGCCCTCGGGCCGACGGGTCTCGCCGCCGTACGGGTAGCAGCCGGCGCCTGGGCGCCAGCCCTGGGGCTGCTCGCGGCGATCGCCGCAGCCCAGGCAGTCATCGGGCTGCTCAGCAGCCGCGGGCGCTCCGCATTGCCCAGTTGATCGGCGCCTGTAATCGGCACCGTTGGTCGGCACCGGTGATTGGCGCGGGTGATCGGCATGGTTCGAGAACGTCCGCGGTGCCGTACTCGTCGGTGTGCGGGAGGCGGCGTCGTGAACGCCTCAGGCAAGTCCGAGCACCCGGTGGACCACAGAGTCCGCAAGCAATCGCCCGCGGGTGGTCAGCACTACCAGCCCATCGCCGGCCGGCCCAGGCTGCGCCAACCCGTCGGCGACGAGTTCGGTCAGCAGTTGTTCATCGGCCAGGGGCATCCCGCGGCTCAGGCGCACCTCCAACAGCACGCGTTCATCCTGCCGCTGCTGCGCCGTCAGACGTTCTTGCCCGGCCACCGGAAGGTGCGCGCTTTCCACCGCTGCGGCATAGGGGCGGGGGTGTTTGACGTTCCACCAGCGGTGCCCGCCCAGGTGGGAGTGGGCCCCCGGGCCGATGCCCCACCAGTCCTGCGAGCGCCAGTAGGCGATGTTGTGCCGGCATTGGTGGTCCGGCGTGGTGGCCCAGTTGGAGATCTCATACCAGTGGTAACCCGCCTCGGTGAGCAGCGCGTCGGCGAGTTCGTACTTGCCGGCCTCATCGTCGTCGTCGGGCATGAGCAGTTCACCCCGGCGCACTTGGGCGGCCATTTTCGTGCCGGGTTCCACCACCAGGGCGTAGGCGGAGAGGTGATCGGGGGCCATCTCGATCGCGGCCCGCAGACTTTGTTCCCAGTCGGTCAGGGACTCCCCCGGGGTGCCGTAGATCAGGTCCAAGGACACCGCCAGCCCGGCCGCACGCGCCCAGGCGACCGCCTGCGGCACCCGGGCCGGGTCGTGGGTGCGGTCCAGGGTGGCCAGCACGTGCGGGACGGCAGACTGCATCCCGAAGGAAATGCGGGTGAACCCGGCCGCGGCCAACTCCGCCAGGGTCTGGGGTGTGACCGAGTCGGGGTTGGCCTCGGTGGTGATCTCGGCGTCCGGCGCCAGGGACCAGGTGTCCTCGATCGCCTGTAGCACGCGGGTGAGGTCCGCGGCGGGTAGGAGCGTGGGCGTACCGCCGCCGAAGAAGACCGTCCGCACCGGCCGCGGCGGCAGGTCGGCGGCGTCCATGGCAGCCCGGGCAAGGCGTACCTCACCGATCGCGGTATCGGCGTAGGCGTCCTGGCTGGCTCCGCCCCCGAGTTCGGTGGCGGTGTAGGTGTTGAAGTCGCAGTAACCGCAGCGCACGGCGCAGAACGGGATATGCACGTAGACCCCGAAGTCGCGTTGCTGGGCGCCTGATGCGGTGCCGGCAAGGTCGAGGGGCTGGGTGGGCCGGGCGTGCCTGCCGCGGTCGACGGCACGCTCCGGGGTGCTGGGCGGGGTTACCGACGCAGACACGGGCTAACTGTCGCCCCCGCCGTCGGTGGCCAGGGCCGCCACGAACGCCTCCTGTGGCACCTCCACCCGGCCGATGTTCTTCATCCGCTTCTTGCCTTCCTTCTGCCGCTCCAGCAGTTTGCGTTTCCGGGAGATGTCACCGCCATAGCACTTGGCCAGCACGTCCTTGCGGATGGCGCGGACCGTTTCCCGGGCGATGATGCGCGCGCCGATCGCCGCCTGGATGGGCACCTCGAACTGCTGCCGCGGGATGAGTTCCTTGAGTTTGCCGGTCATCATCACCCCGTAGGAGTAGGCCTTGTCGCGGTGCACGATCGCGCTGAAGGCGTCCACCTGTTCGCCCTGCAACAGGATGTCCACCTTGACCAGGTCCGCGTCCTGCTCCCCGGCGGCTTCGTAGTCCAGGGACGCATATCCCCGGGTGCGGGACTTGAGTTGATCGAAGAAGTCGAAAATGATCTCCCCCAGCGGCAGGGTATAGCGCAATTCGACCCGTTCCGGTGACAGGTAGTCCATGCCCTCCATCACCCCTCGGCGGTTCTGGCACAGTTCCATCACCGGCCCCACGAAGTCGCTGGGGGTCAAAATCGTGGCGGTCACGGTGGGTTCGGTGACGGAGGCGATTTTCCCGGCCGGGAACTCGCTGGGGTTGGTCACCTCCACCTCGGTGCCGTCCTCCATGGTGACCTGGTACACCACGTTCGGAGTGGTGGCGATCAGGTCCAGATCGAATTCCCGCTCCAGGCGTTCACGCACGATCTCCAAGTGCAGCAGGCCCAGGAACCCGCACCGGAAACCGAAGCCGAGCGCCACGGAGGTCTCCGGTTCGTAGTCCAGTGCGGCGTCGTTGAGTTTGAGTTTGTCCAGCGCATCCCGGAGCGCGGGGTAGTCCGACCCGTCGATCGGGTAGAGGCCGGAGAACACCATCGGCTGCGGGTCCCGGTACCCGGCCAGCGGTTCGGTCGCCGGGTCGTTCTGGGTGGTGACGGTGTCACCGACGCGGGACTGCCGTACCTCTTTGGCACCGGTGATGAGGTAGCCCACCTCCCCCACGCCCAGCCCGGCCGCGGTGGTGGGGTCCGGGGAGATCACCCCGATCTCCTGCAGTTCGTGGGTGTCGCCGGTGGACATCATCTGCACCTTCTGCCCCCGGCTCAGGTGCCCGTCCACCACCCGGACGTAGGTGACCACACCGCGGTAGGTGTCGTAGACGGAGTCGAAGATCATCGCCCGGGCCGGGGCGTCCACCTGGCCCTGCGGGGATGGGATCTGGGCCACGATCTGGTCCA
Source organism: Beutenbergiaceae bacterium (assembly GCA_035302405.1). Classification (GTDB taxonomy): domain Bacteria; phylum Actinomycetota; class Actinomycetes; order Actinomycetales; family Beutenbergiaceae; genus CALKWS01. The sequence continues at coordinate 12,891 of DATGSR010000094.1, read as the reverse complement.
GGAGTTCCTCCACTCCCGCCCCGGTCTTACCGGAGACCAGTAGGCACTCCTCCGGTTCCACCCCGATCAGCCCGGCCAACTCCTCGGCGAACCGTTCCGGTTGGGCGGCGGGCAGGTCGATCTTGTTCAGCACCGGGATGATGGCCAGGTCATGCTCCATGGCCATATACAGGTTCGCCAACGTCTGAGCCTCGATCCCCTGGGCGGCGTCCACCAGCAGGATCGCCCCCTCACAGGCGGCCAGGGAGCGGGAGACCTCATAGGAGAAGTCCACGTGCCCGGGCGTGTCGATCATGTTCAGCGCAAAGGCCTGTTCGCCCACCTGCCAGGGCATCCGCACGGCCTGGGACTTGATAGTGATGCCGCGTTCCCGCTCGATGTCCATGCGGTCGAGGAACTGGGCCCGCATGAGGCGCTCCTCGACCACCCCGGTCATCTGCAGCATGCGGTCGGCCAGGGTGGACTTGCCGTGGTCGATGTGGGCGATGATGCAGAAATTGCGCAACAAGTCCGGCGCCGTGGCGGCCGGTTGGATGCGCTCCAGAGTTTCTGGGGTGGCGATGGGTGGCACGAAAGGTCTTTCACTCGCGGATAGGGTCCTGCCCTATCGTCCCACGACTCCGCGCAGGTGCACCTATCCGTCCGCCTCGCTGCCAGCACCAGTCCCGCCGCCGCTCCCCTACCGCGACTTCCTACCGCGACTCCCCCGCCGCCTCGGCGAGCGCTGCTCGGTACGATCGCTCTCGATGACGATCAATGGCTCGGTGCTGCTGCGGCGGGTAGCCCTCGCTGACGCTCCGGCCATCCTGGACGGGTTTCGCGCACCCGATATGTCCCGGCAGGGCGAGGTGCAGGATGAGCCCTCTGCCGCCGCCTACACCCGTGCCCTGGTCGAGAACACCTACGGTTTCGCACTGGCCGATGCCGGGCGGCTGGTGGGAGTGGTGGCCGTGGACGCCGATCTGAGGAACCGTCTCGGCTGGTTCTGGTACTGGACCAAACCGTCGCACCGGGGGCGCGGCTTGACCGCCCGGGCAGCAGCAACGGTAGCCAACTGGGCTCTGGGTGCCGGCGGGTTGGAACGGTTGGAACTGGGGCATCGGGCGAATAACCCGGCCTCCGGTGCGGTCGCGCGCGCCGCCGGCTTCATCCAGGAGGGCCTCGAGCGCGAGAAATTCCTTGTGGAGGGCCGGCGGATCGACGTCCTGACCTATGGGCGTCTTTACTCCGATCCGCAACCGCCCACCGAGGAACTTCCACTCACACACGGATAGCGCCACGCGCAGTCGAACTCCATCCGCCGGCAGCCAGTAAGCGGCGTATCAGGCATGATCGGGGTATGACCTCTCTGGCTGAACGGCTGGGCGTGCTGGCCCGATCGGTGGGCCAGGTGCTGTCCTTGCCCACCAAGGCGTTGGCCGTGATCGCCGGCGGAGTGCTCGTCATCACCGGGCTGCTCGCCGTCGGGTTCATCACCCGGCCGACCACCGGCGCCGCGGCCACAGTGGTGGTGATCGTGATCTGGGTGCTGCTGGCGCTTCCGGTGGTGATGCTCGCTCGGCGCCGGCGCAAGTGGCTGGACCGCACCGAGCAAGCCGCCACCACCCATCAGGTGATCCTGCCCGGCCCGGCGGAGAGCAGCGAGGTGATCCCTGCGGACCTGACCTCACAGATCTATGAGGACATGCACGGGCAGCCAGGACAGGAAGACGTGCAAGTGCTCTTCGAGGCCTTCACCGAGTCCCGCGCGCCCGAACCCTCCCGCGGCGCCGGCGCACGCGTCACCCGTGTGTTCAGTATGGGACGGCTGGCTCCCATCGGACGGGCGCTGGGCAGCGTGGAGCGCGCTCAACGTGCCCTGCTCACCGCCGCCGGAGGAACCGCAGGAGCGCCGTACCTGAAAGATGATCTGCGGCTGACCATCGCCTCCTTCCTCGGCACGCTGGTCGCGATCCCGTTGGCCGCACTGACCGGCATCGTGCTGGCACTCATCCTGCTCACCCAGTAACCGCCCCGAATCGCCCCCGCCAAGGCCACGCCAGACCCAAGCCGACCCGTGGGCGACCGGGCGGGTAGATGAGAGTTCGATGAGAGCGCCGTGAGGATGTTCTCCCAAATCTCGCACTCGGACGCCGGGTGTTCGATGCTGGAACCATGAACACCAAGAACCTCACCACGCGGACCATGGCGATCGGTGCCGCAGCCCTTCTGCTGCTGGCAGGCTGCGGTGACGGCGGAGATGAGTCGATCGAGCCGGTGGACACCACCCAGGCTCCTCCGGCCGACGGCGACGATGGTCAGGACGACGGCAGCACCGACCCGGCCGATGACACCCAGGACACCGGCGCCGGGGACGCCGATGACCAGACCGATGAGGCAGGCACCGCCGGCGGTGACCACGCCGGCGTACTGGCCGCGGTGGACCTGGCGGAGAGCGAAACCGGCGGTGTGGCTTTCGAGTTGGATGACGACGACGATGGCACCTGGGAGATCCAGGTCGCCGACGGCGAGGATGAACTCGAGGTGCTGGTCAGCGCCGACGGCGCGGAGATGCTGGGCATCGAACCGGATGGGCGGTTGGACGACGAGGACCGTCAGGCCCTGGACGCAGCCACCATCACCCTCACTGAGGCCATCGAGATTGCCGCCGAGCACGCCGCCGGCCAGGTGGACGCAGTCGATCTGGATGAGGAGGACGGGGTGTTCACCTGGGAGGTTGACTTCACCGATGACGTGGAGGTCTATCTCAACGTCGAGAACGGTGAAGTTCTCAAGGTGGAAAACGACTGAACCCGTGAGCCACTACACAGCGGGGGTTGTGGGCGGGTGGTGATCGATGCGGTAGTATGACGGTTTGAGTTGGTGCCGTCGGGCCCCCACCTCGGGGGTTGCTCACCACGGTGCTCCTCTCCGGCGCTGGTCCGCCACCGGCATCCCCACGCCGACTAGTCCGTACCAGCACCGACGCCCTCACTGACCAGATGAGATCGCGCGAACACACAAGAGAGTCAACACGTGGCAAACATTAAGTCCCAGATCAAGCGCAACCGCACGAACGAGAAGGCGCGGGCGCGAAACAAGGCCGTGAAGTCGGAGTTGAAGACACACGTGCGCCGAGTCCGCAAGGCGGTGGCCGACGGCGACAAGGACGGCGCCGATCAGGCGTTGCAGACCGCTGCCCGCAAGTTGGACAAGGCCGCCAGCAAGGGCATCATCCACAAGAACCAGGCAGCGAACCGCAAGTCGGCGCTGGCCAAGCAGGTCGCCGCGCTCTGACGCGGCCGCCTCAGCACTGAACTACCAACGACGGCGCCGCTTCCATCCGGGAGCGGCGCCGTCGTCGTGCGTCAAGCGTGCTCTGGGGCTCCAGCCAAACCGAAACCGCTTCGCCAAGCGGATGCTTGGCACTGCTCCTCCTGCGCCGGTGACCGTCTCATTCCGGCGAAGGCACCGGCTCCTCCTGGACTCGCAGGCGGCCCCGCTCCACCCGGGCCGGTAACACCCGGCGTACCGCGGCAACCGGAATCGGGCCGTACACATGCGGGAACAAGGCCGCCCCGGGCTCGTCCGATCCGGGCTCATCGACCACGGTGATGTTCGCCCGCTCCAGGTGATGGCGGTCGATCTCCAGCACGAGGTAGTCGCCGCTGACGTCGTGGTACACCGCCTCGACCACTGCCGGCAGGCGGTCGGGGTAGGAGCAGTGCACGAATCCCACGTCGGCCAAGGTGGCACCCCGGGTGGACCGCTCGTAGGTGCCGGTGCGTTGGGCCTCGCGCCAGTGGTCGGGCTCGGCCAGGTGCCACATGGTCAACATGCACGTGAGCGTATCCGTACCCGCCGGGCACACCCGCGATGTGGGTGAGGCATGGCAGGCTGGTGCCATGGCTCCACCTCGTCGTCGCTCCCAGGGCGCCAAGGGACTGTCCTGGAAGCAAGTTCCGCTTGCTCCCGTGGTGTTGATTCGCGGTGCGGAGGATGTGCTGGTGGATCGGGCGTTGCACCGCTTGGCCGACTTGGCCGCCGAGCATGCCGGCGGGGGCGACAGCGCGGCGGTGGAGCGCACCCTGATCGACGGCGCCGCTTACCAAGCCGGGCAGTTGGAGATGGTGGCAAGCCCGTCCCTGTTCGGTGAGCACCGGCATATCGTCATCACCGGGGTGGAGGCGGCGAGCGATGCTCTGATCTCCGACGGCCTGGCTTATCTGGAGACAGTCGCCGACCAAGTCGCCGACGTCACCGTGGTGCTGCACCACGCGAAGGGCACACGCGGTAAGAGGTTGCTCGACGCGATCGGCGCACGCTTCCCGGTGGTGGTGTGCGAGCCCATCAAGCGCGATGCGGACAAGGCGCAGTTCATCAGCGCGGAGTTCTCCGACGCCAAGCGCCGCGCCACCGCGGGGGCGGTTCAAGCCTTGGTCGAGGCCGTGGGTTCCGACCTACGGGAACTAGTGGCCGCGGCCCACCAACTCATCGCCGACACCACCGGTACCATCACACCGGAGGTGGTGGACCGCTACTACGGCGGCCGGGTGGAGGCCACCGGGTTCCGGGTGGCCGACTCCGCGATCGCCGGCAACGCGGCGGAAGCGATCACGCTGCTGCGGCACGCCCTGGGCACCGGCGTGGACCCGGTGCCGCTGGTGGCCGCGCTGGCTTTGAAGGTGCGCACGTTGGCGAAAGTGGCCGCCACTCGTGGCCGTGGTGTCTCCGCCGGAGAACTGGGGCTGGCACCGTGGCAGATTGACCGGGCCCGGCGCGAATTGCGGGGGTGGAGCCCAGAAGGGCTCGCGACGGCGATCCAAGCCATCGCCCAAGCCGACGCCCAAGTGAAGGGCGCCGGCCGGGACCCGGAGTATGCGGTGGAACGCGCCGTGCTGACGGTCGCGGAAGCCCGCTCCGGCTAACCCCGGGATGCGGTTCTGCACCTAACGCCTGGTGCCCCACCACACTCCGGCGCCGAGGGCAGCCACTCCCACCGAAACCGCTCCCGTGGTGCCCTCCGGCCACGGCAACATAGCCAACGGCAAGCCTGCGCAGAAGGTGGCGACGGTGGCGATCCAGGCCGTGAACCAGGCGGCGACCCCGGCAAGGCTCGCAGCTGTCGCGGGCCACCAGACACCAGCGATCGTGGCCGCCACGCCCAGCAGCGTCGCCGGTGGGACGGCCGGTGTGGCCAATACGTTGGCCAGGATCCCGTGCGTGGGCAACCCGGGAGCCAGGAGCAGCAGCACCGGGGCGCAGACCAGTTGCGCCGAGGCCGAGACCGCCGCGCCCATCGCCACCGGTTCGGGGCAGAACCGGCGCAGTCGGTGGGCGAACACGGGCGCCAATGCCAACAAGCCTCCGGTTGCCACCACCGACAGTACGAAACCGAAGTCCCGTGCTAACCACGGGTCGAACCCCAGGAGCACCACCACGGCGGCCAACAAGGCCGGGATGGAGGACCGGGGCCGACCGGTAGCCAGACCCAGCAGCAACAGCCCGCCCATGACCCCGGCGCGCACGACCGAGCCGGAAGGGTAGACCAGGACCGCGAAGGCGACCAGCACCAGCCCGCCGAGTCCCGCACGAAGCCACGGTGGCGCCCACCACAGGCAGACCAGCACCGCACCCAGCACGATCGCCACGTGCATCCCGGAGACCGCGGTGATGTGCGTCAGGGACACCGCCCGGAGATCCTCACCCAGCCCCGGCGGCATGCCCCGGGTGTCACCCAAGGTGATCCCGGGAACCAGCCCGCGCGCCTGCGGCGCCAGGTCACCACTCGCGCGCACCAGGCCGCCGCGTAGGGCGTTGACCGCCCGATCATGCCAGCGCGCCTGCTCATGCAGGTGCGCTCCTGTCTCCACGATCAGTAGGGCCGCCGCGCGGTCACCCGGACTCGTTGGCGCCAGCCGCGCGCGCATCCACCAACTGGTGCCGACCGGGACCGCGCCCCACGCCTCATCGGTCAACAGCACCACCGGGAGGTTCACCTCGCGGGCGGAGCCGGAGTCGTGCACCGCGAGCAGCCTGGCCGGCACCCGGTACCGGTGCCCCCTGCCCGAGCCGGTGATCGGCTGCGGCTCGGCGGTGGGCCGCACGACGCCGACCAGATCCGCCGGTTGGTCCGCAAGGGCCGCTTGCCGCTCGGCCGTGCGAACCGTGGCCAGCCCCAATACGGCGCAGGCAAGGACACCGGTGAGCAGGACTGTCGCCGTGAGTCGGTCACGAGCAGGGCGTCGGTGCCGTCCCTGCGGTGGCTTGGCCAGTCGGTGACTGGCTATCAGCACCACCAGCAAACAGGCGCCGGTCAGGACCACACCAACCGCCAGTGGTCGGGCGATGACCCACCAGCACCCCATCCAGCACAGCGCCGCGGCCGGCAACAACCGCAGGTCGATGGCCGGACGCTGGAAGTCATCGGCGTTCATGGTCGATCGCAGGTCACACGGCCACCAGTTCCCGAAGCCGAGCGAACGTCGCCGGGCCGATCCCCGACACTGCCATGAGGTCATCCACGCTGCCGAACGGACCGTTGTCGCGCCGATGCGCCAGGATTCGATCAGCCAGCGCCGGGCCGATGCCCGGCAGGGTCTGCAAAGCCGCGGCATCGGCGTTGTTGAGGTCTACCGGCTCGGATGTTCCTGGACCATCAGGTGCACCCTGCGACCCCCCGGGAGGTGGCGCGGCTCCGTTGGGCCGTGGTGCCGGGCCGGCCGGCCTCGGGGGGTCCTCCCCGTGGGCAGGCAGGTAGATCTGCTGCCCATCCACCGCAGGTGCGGCAAGGTTGATTGCCGCCAGGTCAGCCTCGCTGGTCGGTCCCCCGGCGGCGTGCAGAGCATCGTGCAACCGTGCGTCCGGCGGCAGTTCCACGATCCCCGGCTTTAGCACCTCTCCGGCTACGTGCACGACCATCTGGCCCCCGCTCGGGCCCCCTTCCGCCGGGTCATCGCCGGCGGATCGTTCCGTACCGTCCGGCTCGGGCGTGGAACCGGAGGTTTCGCCGGCTGCGTCGGTAGCGGTGGAGCCGGAAGCGGAGCCGTCATTCGCTGACACCTCACCGGGCATCTCGGTGGAAGCAGCCGGTCCTTGGCCCCATTCGGTCGGGGGTGCGGGCTCGGGCAGTTCGGGCTGGTGCTCCGGTGCACTGGGACGCGTCACCACGATGCTGATGGCTGCCGTGGCACTCACCAGCAGGAGCACCACGGCGACGCGGGCCGCCACGAGCGCCGGCGTGCCCCACCGGTGCCGCCGCTCGACTCGTGCCCACTCTGCACCCGAGCGAGCAGCCACCTGCGCCTGTGCCTCATCCTCGCCCGGGCCAACTGTGGCATGACTCTGCCTTTCGGCGTCCCCATGGGATCTTCCTGCGGTTGCGCGCGCCTGGTCGACGTCCGGCTCCTCCGCGGCTTTGCTGTGCGTCGCCGCAAACGCGTGTGCGTCGCCGTCGCCTGCGTGCGCCTCCGCCGGCTGCTCCCCGCCGCCGGCGCCGCCACGTCGTCCGGGCGTCGCGGTGACGGGCTCGGCATCCTGGCGCCCGGCACCGCCGGTCACCAGGTGCAGGCGCCGCTGCGGAGCATCCATGACCTCACGTTATGTAGGCGCCAACGTGCGTTACCGGCGCGCTGCTGATGTTGTGGATGAGAGCAACGGCCCGCACACCCCTGTGGACGACTCGATCACCAGCCTCGACAAACCTCAAGGACCCGATTCAACCCCGTCAACCCCGCAACCTACCCGGACTCGCAAAGGTCCCGCGCAGGCGGAGGGTGGCCCGGTCTGTCGCACTGGTGTGGTGGGTGGGGGCCACCTATCTTCGAACGAACCTGCAAGAGGAGGAGTGATGATCGTTTCCCGCCCGGTTCGATTCACCGGCAACATGGCTGCGCACCGCGGGCTGCTCGAAGCCCTGGGCGGACGGATCCTTTCCGACTTCGGCACCTGGGTGGTCTACTCCGTCGGTTACGGTCGGATAGCGCTGCACACCGCCGATGAGAGTTCACCGGCGGGCTCCTGCATGCTGGGCTTCGAAGCCGACGACATCCACCTGGTGGCGGCCTCGGCGCAGGCCACGGCCCCATGGGGCACGCGGATCCGCATCACGGAGGCGACCCATGGCACGACGGCGATGGTCACCGCCGCCGACGGGCTCACCTTCACCATCGATGCGCTGACGCTCGACCCCGACACTTCCGGATCCGATGAGCGTGCACGCGATGACGACCTGCGCCCCAGTGACACGGCAGCCGACGATGGAGTGCGCCCCGGACAGCTGGCGGTCCTGCCCTTGTGGCTCACCGGGCAGACCGAGCATGCCGTCGACACCCTGGTCGCCCTCGGCGCGCGAGAACGCGTCCGCGCCGACAGCGGCAACTGGGTGGATCTGCGCACTGACGCAGGCCTGGTGGCGGTCCATCGCGCTGAGCACACCGCCGTGACCTTGTCCTTCGAGTACGCCGGCGATGTGGAGAAACTCATCGAACCGTTGCGGGACGCCGGGCACGAGGCAAACGTGATCGACGAACCTCACGGCCGGACGCTGCGGGTCCCGGACCCGGACCTCGACGGTGCGGAAGTCTGGATCAACCAGACGCAGTCCGACCTGTACACCAATCACGGCGCACAGTAGCCGCCCACAGTAGCGCCAACGGCCCTGGAGGAGTACGAGTCGCCTGGGCGGCCCCGGGCCTGCCCCGAAGTTAGTCGGCGCTCAGCCGGGGACGACGTTCACCAGTTTCGGCGCGCGCACGATCACCTTGCGCACCGGGCGGCCGTCCAGGAACCGCTGCACCGTCTCGGAGGCCAGCGCCCGTTCCTGTAGGTCCTCCTCAGAGATGTTCGTCGGTACCTCCAGGCGGTCGCGTACCTTGCCGGCCACCTGCACCACGCACGTGACCGACTCCTTCACCAGCAGCGACTCATCGGCCACCGGGAAGGGCTGGTAGGCGATCGTCCCGGAGTGACCCAACCGCTGCCACAACTCCTCGGCCAGGTGCGGGGCGACCGGGGCGACCATCAGCACCAGCGGCTCCACCGCCTCGCGGGGAACTCGACGCAGCGACGTCAGGTGGTTGTTCAGCACGATCATCCGCGCGATAGCGGTGTTCGGGCGCATCGCATCCATCTCGGTGCGCACGTCGGCGATCGTGCGGGCCACCAGCCGGCGGGTCTCCTCATCGGCGTCCTCATCGACGACGATCACCTCTCCGGTGTGCTCGTCGATGACGTTGCGCCACAACCGCTGCAGGAACCGTTGCGCCCCGACCACCGCACGGGTCTCCCACGGGCGGGAGACGTCCAGTGGGCCCATCGACATCTCATAGACCCGGAAGGTGTCCGCCCCGTACTGGGCGTACATGTCATCGGGGCTCACGATGTTCTGCAGGGACTTGCCCATCTTGCCGTACTCGCGTCTGACCGGCTCGCCGCGGTAGGTCCAGCTGGCGTTGCCCTGATCGTCCACGTGCTCCTCGACTTCCTCGGCGGGCACGTATACCCCGCGGGAGTCGGTGTAGGCGTAGGCCTGGATGTAGCCCTGGTTGAACAGTTTGTGGAACGGCTCGGCCGAGGAGACGTGCCCCAGGTCATACAGCACCTTGTGCCAGAACCGTGCGTACAGCAGGTGCAGCACCGCGTGCTCCACCCCGCCCACGTACAGGTCCGCTCCCCCGGTGGTCACCTCGCCCTCCGGTCCCTTGCGCGGGCCCATCCAGTAGGCCTCGTTCACCGGGTCCACGAACCGTTCGGTGTTGTCGGGGTCCAGGTAGCGCAGTTCGTACCAGCACGATCCGGCCCAGTTCGGCATCGTGTTGGTGTCGCGCCGGTAGGTTTTGGGCCCATCGCCCAGGTCCAGTTCCACTTCGACCCAGTCGCCGGCCCGGCTCAGCGGCGCCTCCGGTTCGGAGTCGGCGTCGTTCTCGGCGTAGGTGCGCGGGGAGAAGTCCGGCACGTCCGGCAGTTCCACCGGCAGGGCGCTGTCCGGCAGCGGGATCACTCGGCCGTCGTCGTCGTAGACAACCGGGAAGGGTTCGCCCCAGTAGCGCTGCCGGGAGAACAGCCAGTCCCGCAGGCGGTAGGTCACCGCCGCACTGCCCTTGTCCTGCTCCTGCAGCCATGTGGTGACGGCGTCCTTGGCGGCGGGCACGTCCAGGCCGTCGATGTCCAGGTGCTCCGAGCGGGAGTTGATCACTGTGCCCTCGCCGGTCCACGCTCCCCCGTCGAAGTCCTCCGGGGGTTGCACGGTGTGGATCACTGGCAGGTTGTAGGCCTGGGCGAACTCGTAGTCGCGATCATCCCCGCCGGGCACCGCCATGATCGCCCCGGTGCCGTACCCCATCAGCACGTAGTCGGCGATGAACACCGGGATCTGGGCTCCGTTGATCGGGTTGGTGGCGTACACACCGGTGAATACCCCGGTCTTGGTGCGCTCCTCGTCCTGGCGTTCGGTCTCGGACTTCGCCGCGGCGGCGGACCGATACTGGGCGACGGCCTCCGCGGGGGTAGCCGCGCCGCCGGTCCACTCCGTCTTCGTGCCCCGCGGCCACTCGCCGGGGATCAGTTCGTCCAGGGCCGGGTGCTCGGGGGCCAGGACCATGAAGGTGGCCCCGAACAGCGTGTCGGGCCGGGTAGTGAAGACCTCCACTTCGCCGCGGGGCAGGTCGAACCGGACGTTGGCTCCCGTGGACCGGCCGATCCAGTTGCGCTGCATCGTTTTGATCTTGTCCGGCCATTCCAACCGGTCCAGATCCTCGATCAAACGGTCCGCATAAGCGGTGATGCGCATCATCCACTGCCGCAGGTTGCGGGTGAAGACCGGGAAGTTCCCGCGCTCCGAACGACCTTCGGCAGTGACTTCCTCGTTGGCCAGCACGGTGCCCAGACCCGGGCACCAGTTCACCGGTACGTCATCGACGTAGGCCAACCGATAGCGGGCCAGCACCTCCTCCTGCTGGGCCGGGGTCATCGCATTCCAGTCCGCGCCGGTCGGGGTGGCCCGCCGGCCGGTGACGAACTGCTCGCGCAGTTCCTCGATCGGGCGAGCCGCGCCCTTGGTGCCATCCGGGCTCGTCGCCTCCGGGTCGAACCAGGAGTTGAAGATCTGTAGGAAGATCCACTGGGTCCAGCGCACGTACCCGGGATCGGTGGTGGCGAAACTCCGCCTGTCGTCGTGGGCCAGTCCCAGCCGCCGCAGTTGGCGGCGCATCGTGGCGATGTTCTCCTCGGTGGTGATCCGGGGGTGCTGGCCGGTTTGCACGGCGTACTGTTCCGCGGGCAGACCGAAGGCGTCATAGGCCAGGGCGTGCAGCACGTTGTCGCCGTTCATCCGCCGGTAACGGCCCAGCACATCGGTGGCGATGTAGCCCAGCGGGTGGCCCACATGCAGCCCCTGGCCGGAGGGGTAGGGGAACATGTCCAGCACGTAGAACTTCTGCTCGGGCACCTCTTCGCCCGTGGCCAACGAACCGGTCGGGTTCGGCGCGTGGAACGTGCCGTGTTCCTCCCAGTAGTCCTGCCAGCGCAGTTCGATGGCATCGGCCATCTCGGCGGTGTAGCGGTGTGCCGGCACATCTTCGGCAGCCGGGACGGGTTGGTTCTGAGTCTTGGACATCACTAACGTTCCTGTTCGGGCCGCGTGCGTCACGGCGTCGGGGTCGTTGACATGAAACGACCTCCCGGGCGGGGAGGTCGGCCGCGCTGAAGCGGCGCCAGCCAGGCGCCCGCTGAAGTCAGCGCGGCTGGCTAAGCAACTCCGTACCGGACATGCGGTTCAGTCTAGCGCAGCGCCTGTCAGCGAGGACGACGGCGGCGGGCGGCGCACGCGGCGGCCCGCGCCGGGCGGCTACGCGGTCTCTGCGCGGGGTTCTTCGGTTCGGGTGCCGCGTGCAAGGGCGCCGGTGCGAAGTTTGTCGGCCAGCACGGCCAGTTGCTGCTGCTCCTCCTCGGTGAGCGCCGAGTCCACCAGCGCGGCGATGTGCCGGACATGGCGCCGTCCGATCCGCCCCTGCATCCGCGCCCCCTCCTCGGTAAGCACCACGATGACTTCCCGGCCGTCGGAGGGAGACGCTTCCCGGCGCACGTACCCGGCAGCCTGCAGGCGGTCGATCATCCGGGACAGGCTGGGCTGGGTAATGAGGAGTCGCTCGTTCAACTCCCACTGCCGGGCCCGCCCGCCGAGCTGGGCAAGGTTGAACAGCACGTCGTACTCGCGGGAGCGAAGGGGCGCGAAGTCCTTGGCTTCCTCGAACTTCTGCATCAGGGTGACCTGGGCACGGAACAGCGCTTCCCACGCCTCGGAGGCACTACGTATGGTCACGTCCCACCCATCCCCTCCTGCGCCGTCGGACAGCCGCAGCGGCCACTCCCGTCAGGCCGGTCACAGTCGACGATCATCTTGTCACGCACTGGCACCGCTCTCTCCACCCACTGATATATACGTTCGCATCTACTTTAACCAATCGGCAGGCTCCGGCATTCCCGCACCCTGCTCCCGCGCCCCTCCCGCCCCGCGGCCACAGACAGGAATCCTCCCGCAGCGTGCACAGCGCCCCTCCCGCCCCGCGGCCACAGACAGGAATCCTCCCGCAGCGTGCACACAGGTAGCCTCGACGTCTATGCGTTACGTGGTGATTGGTGCCGGGGCTGTTGGCGGGACGATCGCGGGCCGGCTCGCGCGCCAAGGTGCCGACGTGGTGGCCGTGGCCCGCGGGGAGCATTTGCGCACCATGCAGCGCGAGGGGCTACGGCTGCGGACCCCGGACTTCGACGAGCGGGTCCGGGTGACTGCGGTCGGCGGCCCGCAAGAGACAGAACTGCGCAGCGACGACGTGCTCATCCTGGCGACCAAGACCCACCAGGCCGGCGCCGCGCTCAGTGAGTGGGCGGACGTGCCCGTGCAGGACGCACGCG
>DATGSR010000093.1:0-8477 GCA_035302405.1 Beutenbergiaceae bacterium | reverse complement strand
CGAGGTACTCGTGCACAACAACGGCCACCCCATGCCGGCCCATGTGGTGGCGGCGTGCTCCTGGTGGTTGCACGATCACTTGGCAAGACCCTGAGGCTTCCCGCCGATCGCTGCGAACGCGAGTTCTTGCAGGCGGCATGGACCCGGCCGGCCTTCGGTAGCGAACGGGTTGAGCTCGGTAGCGAACGAGTTGAGCGCACCCGCGGGGCCCGGACGTAATCGTCCGGGCCCCGCGGCCGTTCCGCTTGTGAGATCAGCGCCGACTTACCAGGTGGAGCACTGGCCGAGGGCAGGCCCGCTGACCTGGTTCGCGACGCCGTCGTCGGTTGGAGGTACGGCGTTGTCAACGCACCGCAGCGGACCGCGGATCTCGTTATCGCTGATCACCGGGGCCGCCTCCCCCACTGACCCGGTCAGGTCGACCGGGCCGCGGATATCGTTGGCCCTCACCTCGACCGCACCGGTTGCCTGACCAATGCTCACCGGACCGCGGATCTGACTGTCGCGGATGAGTATGTGTTCCCCACCGCTCACGGACAGCGGGCCTCGCACACTGGAATCGGCGATGGTCACCGAAGCGCCCGTTCCGATCTCCACTCCACCGCGTACATCGGCGTCCTGGATGCACAGGCTGCCGGATTCGAACTCCAGCCCTCCGTTCTGCCGACCGGTGATCGTTTCATCGCACACCGGGGTGGCGCCAGCCGGGACGAGGCTGAACAAATTGGTTCGATCGGTGAAGTAGAACGTACCGTCCTCATGGACCGCCGAGTACCGCACCCCCGTGGGCTCCAGCAGCGTGAAGTCGTGGGTGTCGGGGTCGAAGGTGAACAACCGCGAGGCGGCATTACCGTAGATGAGTCCGTCGACGGAACTTTGCGCCATCTCCGAGACCCGTCCCCAGATGTTGGAGTTCCGCAAGCCTGTTGCCACGGTGTTCACCACACGACGGTCATCGGTGTCGAACTCGAACATGGTGCCGGAGTCGGTCATACCCCACAGCCGGCCCTGCTCGTCGAAGGTGAGGGTGTGGACGATGTCGGCGGTCTCGTCCGGCACCACCGATTCCACTAGTTCCTGCTCCTGGACGTCCCAGATGAACAACTCCGCCGGTCCGCTGGCCGGGGTGCTGTCGATGCCTCCGTGGATGGAGGTTCCGGCGTAGATCAACCCGTCCTGGTAAGCCAGGGAGACCACGCTGTGGCCGGGCACCACGTCGCGGTGCACCTGCGGCTGGCCCCTGGAGGGGTCGAAGACCACCACTGCACCACCCAGTTCGCCATAGTTCGGGATTGTGGCCCCCACCGCCAGCCCATCGGCGTCGACGAGGTCGGAGACCCGGTCCTGGCCGGCCTCCCGGCCGATGGAGAACAGATGCTCGGGGTTGGTTCCCCAGTCCCACTCGGCACTGACGTCCCCGGCGTGGAAACCGGCGCCGGAGTAGGTACCCACCACCAAGTGGTCCCCCACGGTGGCGATGGCGTCGCCCTGGTCCGGGCCGTTCAGGGTCTGGAGTTCACCGCTTTGGTGATCCAGGCGGGACATCAGTCCAGAGCTCAGGTAGGGCCCCACGTAGGGGTTGCCGTCGGGTCCGATCCCCAGCGACTGGACCGTCGCTGCCGACCCCTGGATGGGGTACTGCACCACCTGGCCGGCTCCGGTCTGCAAGTTATAGAACCAGGCGGCCCCGTCGGCGCGGAAAGCCATCAAAGTGGTGCCGGGGTAGGCCTCATCGTCCAATTCCACCAGTCGCAGCGTGTGGCTGCCGGACTGCTCACCCGCCAGGTCCGAGTCGTGCCACCCGATGGAGAAGTCGGTGCGGTTCTGCAGGTCGTACCCGCGCACTTCGGTACCGACGATGTAGTAGAACGCCCCATCGTGGGAGGAATCGGACCACGTGCCCATCAGGCCCACGTCCTCACAGCACCAGTCCTGGGTCTGCAAATCGTAGATGGCCAGGTTGCGGGTGCCGGAGGGGGAGGTCCGCACGAACACCAGGTCGTCGTGGCGGACAATGTCGTGGACGAAGTCCTTGGTTTCCTGGATCTGGTCGGGTAAGGGGATGTCCGTGATTTCTCCGCTGTCCGGGTCCACCTCGCGCAACGTCGGGTTCGTGCCGGTCCCAACCCAGAGTTTGCCGTCGATCTCCTCGAACCCCCAGGCGTAAGCGGACTCCTCATCGACAGTGCCGTAGTCGTGGATGTCGCCAGTGGCGGGGTCGTAGGAGTACACCTTGGCGTTGGGATACGTCGTGCCGTAGAGAATGCCATCGAGCATCAGCATCGATCGCAGGAAGCCCTCCCCCACTACCCGGGTGGCCAACTGCGTCACCGTCTGGGCGTGGGGGTCGTACTGGAACAGCGTGCCGTCATTGGGTGATCGCACCGAGAAGTAGAAGAGGTCGTTCTCCTCATCGACCACATGCCCGGCAGTGACGCTGTAACCCTCCAGCTCATGGCGATCGAGCAAGTCTCCGCTGTGCAGGTCCACCACGCTCAGACTCACCGGCTGGCCGGAGTTGAACACGTAAGTGATCTCCCTGCCATCACGCAGGGTGTGCAAGTTGGACTGGCTGGCGTTCACCGACTCCAGTGCGATGCCGTGGTCGATCACCTCGAACTGCTGCTCAGCCGAAGGCGTGGGCGCGGGTTGGGCGTGCGCCACCTGTCCGGTCCCTGCCAAGGACAGGGACAGGGCGGCCACGGCCACGGCCGCGATGCCGGGTAGGGACCGTTTCCGGTCCAATCTGGTCGAAGGGTCCACGATGACGATGCCTCCTTGAATCGCGCATAGAACGGGGCGCGGGTAGGCGCCACAACTAGTTCGCGGGTGCGCTGCTCGCGAAGCCGCACCCGGGCGTCGGCACCCGGGCGCATCGCGGGCTCTGTGGGATCCACCACGCCGGCTCCATGGCCGTTGGCCCGTCGATGACAGATCAGAGTTCCATGCAATCGCTTGCACGTCAAGGGGACCACTCGCGCGGGGCGGCGAGCGAGAAAGGCCTGGCCATACCGCCCGGGGTCAGCGTTGACACGATGGCGTCACCTCAATAGGCTGCAATCGCTTGCAGAGTGCCAGAGGCTGCCGACAGCGCAGCGCGATCACCGGAGATCGGAGGGGTCGACGCCACTAACCCTGCACCCGGGCAGCACGTCCCGCACGGTCCTGACTCGCCCACCTTTTCATCCCAACCCATCTGAGGAGTTGTCATTGGTCACCCACACCAATCGAAGTCACCGGCTCACCGCCGGGACCCGTCTCGGCCTCATCGCCACCCTGAGCGCCGCGCTGGCTTTGGGGGCAGGCGCCACAACAGCGCATGCGACACTGCAAGCGGCGGCCCCCCAGGGCGCCCAGGACGTGCACGACGAGGGCGAGGTGACCGACCTCGGGGTGGCCATGCAGTCTGTGAACGTACGCCTCTCCGCCGTCGGAGAGCTGTCCGACGGCACCCCGGTGGCGTACCTGTTCTCCGACGGGGAACCGGTGAGTTTCAACATGGTCGACCTTCGCACCGGTGACCTGCTCGACAGTTACCACCTAGCCCCATACTCGGTGGCCTCATCGATCACCGTGGCCGATGACGGCGTGGTGTATTTCAGCGTTCGCAGCCCCAACGACGGCTCACTGTGGCGGTATGACCCCGAAGTGCAGGAACTGTCGCAAGTGGCCACCGGCATCGCCGGTGAGCAGATGTTGCGCACTCTGGACACCCACGAGCAGACGCTGTACGGCACCACCTATCCGAACGCCAACCTGTTCGCCATGGACCTCCAGTCGCAGGAGATCACCGAGTACGGCCGAATCGCGCCAGAAGGCGACTACGCCTGGGGCTTGGACGCCGATGACGACGGCGTGTGGGTCGGTTCCGGCACCCCCGCCCAACTGCACCTTATGAACCCCGAGGAAGGTTCAGTCGCTCCAGTCGACCTACCCGAACCGGTTGCCGCCGGCGGTGAATTCATCCAGCGCATCGAGAAGTACGGGGACGTGCGGATCGTCTCCCACCGCGCGGTCGACGGGATGACCGCCCATCTGCACGATGGCTCCGAGTGGGTCGATGCCCTGGACGTGCGAGGGATGTGGCACTACACCGCCGACGCCGAGGACGGTAACTTCTACTATCTCGATGGCCAGAACGACGTCTGGGCCTACGACGTGAACGAGCGAACTACGACGCAGATCGACGTTCTCGATTCGACCATCGCCGACGAACTCGGCGCGACCAGTCAGGTGTTCCTCGCAGATCTCGGCACGCAAGAGTTCCCCGGCTCCTCGCTGGTGGGGGTACGCGCCGATGGGCGGATCTGGCGACTGAACCTCCAGACCGGCCATGCCGACGTAATCCTCGCCGACGCCCAGGGCGCACCCGTTACCACGATGTCCATCGCCGAAGGCGGGGACGGACAGGTCTATATCGGCGCCTACCTCAGCCCCGGGGTGCTCGCCGCGGTGGATCCTGCCACGAACACGATCACCCAACTGGACGGGCCCGAACAGGCCGATTCGATCACCGCACACGGTGACCTCACCATTTTCGGGACGTACCCGAACGCGGAGTTCTTCGCCACTGACCACACCGAACCTTGGGACTGGGGCACCAACCCGGCCCACGTCCTCACCCTGGGACGCGCAGAATCCGGGCAGGACCGGCCACGGCACATGATCAGCGCCGGCGACGTAGTGGCGATTGGCACGATCCCCAACTACGGCGAACTCGGCGGTGCGCTGACGTTGCTGGATCCGGCCACCGGCGAGTTCGAGTCCCACCGCGATGTGGTTCCGGGCCAGAGCGTTACCGACCTCGCCTATGCCGACGGCGTCGTCTACGCCGGTACGTCGATCCACGGCGGTCTGGATTCCACACCCACCGCCACGACGGCGGAAGTGTTCGCCTGGAGCATCGACGACGGGCTCATCGCCTCCACCCCGGTTCCCGGCGCGGAGGTAGTCCACAGCCTGGAGTTCGACCAGGATGGACGGCTCTGGGCCATGGCCGACACCGGCGAGTTGTTGGAGTACGACGTCATGGCCCATGAGTTCGACGCAGTGCTCGACTCCGGAATCCCCCACACCAACGTGTGGGGCAGTGCCAGTTCCTTGGACCTGAACGAGGCTGACGGCATGCTCTACGGGGCGGCGGGAAACCGGTTGTTCCGGTTCGACAGCAGCCAGCAGGAGGTTGAGGTATTGGTCGCCTCCGGGGTGCGACGCTCCACGGTGGCCCACGGGGATGTCTTCTTCACCGACGAGACCAACGTGTATCGCTATCATCTGGGCGCCTCGGATCCCATCTGCGATGAGGAGATGACCGGTGTTCACCGCGGCCCCTTGCGCGTCACCGACGGCACGACATGCATCACCGACGCTGACATCAACGGGCCGATCACGGTCGGTAGTGGCGCCTCGCTGGTATTGACCGACTCCGACACCAACGGCCCGATCCGTGCCTCGGGAGCACTGGACGTTCAGTTGCTGAACAACCAGATCAGCGGCCCGGTGCAGATCAGTGACTCAACCGGGCGAGTGCACCTGGAGCAGAACTCCATCTCCGGACCGCTGTCCTGCACCGGCAACGAACACCAACCCACCGGTGAGCAGAACAACATACGGGGGCCGGCCTCCGGGCAGTGCCAAGACTTGGGTTCCTGACTCCCGGTGAGCGACCTGGCCAGCCCGCGGGCTGGCCAGGTCGCCGGACGAAGGGCTGGTCCGGTTGCCGGACGAAGGGCTGGTCTGCTCGCCGGCCGAAGGGCTGGTCCGGTTGCCGGCCGAAGGGCTGGTCTGCTTGCCGGCCGAAGCGCGGCTTCAGCCCGCCACCTTGCTCAACTCTCTGCATGGACCTGATGCCGCGGGCTTTGATCCTCGCGGTCGATGCCCGCAACGGGGCAATCGCTTGCACACGACCCTGGTACGCAACAGGCAAGCCCATGACCTGGGCCTTGACAGGTTCTACGTCATGGCTTTAGGTTCCAGTTACAACCGGTTGCAGTTCAGGCGTCTTCTAGGACGAGTGGGTGATCCCCGCCTCTAACCATTGGTGGTAGTAACGATCGAGCGACGCGGTGGCAACGATGCCTACAGGTATCGAGCCCGTCGCGAACCTGTACGAAGACGCTCACACCACGCGCCCCCGGGCCCAGTTTGAGTCAGAAGACGGTCGTCCTGCGGCCGCGCGGCCGCGGGCGCTCTCCAGGGCGCACGTCTCTGGTCCCAGACGAGGGCGCCATTTCTATATGGATCGAGGGAGATTCCTTTTAATGTCGCACAGATCCGCCAGTACCTCACGCCGCATCGCCGGCACCTCGGGGCTGGCTTTACTGCTATCCATAGGTCTTGGTGGCACCGCCGCCCTGGCCCAACCGTCCGACGATGGCCTTGACCTGTCGATCGAAGTGACCGACCGCGGGCCGGCGGCGGCCGGGCAAGTCAGCACCAGCGTCCTCGATGTTGGCACACTGCCGGACGGCACCAATGTCATGTACGCGCCCGCGGCTGGTGAGCCGTCCAGTCTCAGTGTGGTCAACATCGACACCGGCGAACTCATCGACACCCAACTAGTGCCGCCGAAGACCCTGGCGGGCGCCACTTACGTCTTCGACGACGGCAGCCTGATGTTCAACCTACGGGACGGCAGCGGGGTGAACCACTACCGCTGGGACGCCGAGACCCATGAGATCGAACTCGCCTTCGAGAACCCGGCCGGCGAAAGACTCGTGCGCAGCCTGGAGGCCGATGAGGACGGCGTGCTGTACGGCGTGACGTACCCGAACGCCAAGTTGTTCTCCTATGACCCTGAGACCGGCGATCTGCGCGATTACGGCTCACTCGCCACCGACGACAGTTATGCCGAGGCGCTCGCGGTGCACAACGGCGTCGCCTACGTTGGCACTGGCATGGAGGCCGGTCACTTCGTCGCCGTCGACCTCGACAGCGGAGAGATGACACAGATCGAGGTGCCTGCCGGCTACGAGCACATCACCCGGTTCTACAAGTCGCAGTTGGTCGGCGACCTGGTCGCCACCGTGTTCTCACCCGGGATCTCCGGGGGCACCAACACGCTCTTCTGGGACACCGTGGAGGGGGACTGGGTTTGTGATGGTGCCATCCCCAGGACGGTCAGCCTCAACGCTCCCTTCTCCAGTCCCACCGAGGACGGGCGGATGTTCTACAAGGCCCAGGGCGAAATCTGGGCCTTCGACTCCAATGACTGCTCCGTGGAGGCCACCGGATGGATCGACACCGGACTGGAGGACACCGGCCAGCACCGCGCCATCGAACTGCACGCAACAGGTGAAGGCGATGACGTTCAGTACCGGCTCGTGGGTCTTAACCGTGACGGCTCCTTCTGGACCTTCAACCTCGATGACCAGACGCACGAATTCTTCGAGGGCACCATCCCGGGCACCCCGTTGACCGCGCACTCATTGCACGTTGCGGCCGACGAGCGCGTGTACATGGGCACGTACCACGGGCCGGGTGTCCTGGGGCGGTTCGATCCCTCGACGGGCGACACCGAGCAGATCAGTGGACCGAGCCAGGCTGACTCATGGTTGACGTTCCAGGACCAACTGCTGGTGGGCAGTTACGGCAACGCGATAGTCCACGCCGGTGACCCATTCGCCGAGTGGGACTGGGGCACCAACCCTGCCCAGCAGTTCCGCCTCATCGACGGCCAACAGCAGGACCGGATCGTCGATCAGGCCACGGACGGTGACCTGGCCGCGCTGGCCACCGTCTCCGATTACGGAGTCCGTGGCGGTGCGTTGACGTTGACTGACATGGCCGATTACCGGGAGACCTTCCGCGATCTGGTGGATTATCAGAGCACCGCTGCAGTCACCTTCGGAGACGACGGGCTCATCTATGCCGGCACCTCCATCCGGGGCGGGCTCTCCAGCGCGAACAGTCCCGAAGATGCCCATCTCGTCGTCTTCGACCCCGAGGCCGGTGAGGTGATCGAGGCGGTCGTGCCCGTGGAAGGCAACGACGTCGTAGCCGGACTGGTGACGGTGGGGACCAGTGTTTGGGGTGTGACCAACAGCGCGCATCTGTTCGAGTACGACGCCGAGGCCGGCGAGATCTTGGACGTCTACGATCTCGGCACCTCCAACAGCGCATCGCCCTGGGGTCTGGCCAGCACGGTCCAGGCACACCCGGAGGACGGGCTGCTCTACGGGATTTCGGGCAACGATGTCTTCGCCTTCGACCCGGTCACCAAGGACGTGCAGATCCTGCTCGACGACAGTACGTACAAGCGGATGGACATCGCCGATGACGGGACCATCTACGTAATCGATGAGACGAACCTGTTCTCGATCACCATCCAGGACGACGGTGCCGCCGACCCAGGTGCACCGGTGGAGCAGGTCCGCGCGCTGCAGTCAGATGTGGCCGACTACATCGAGGCCGGGGACATCGCCGGCCCGATCGCCCACCAATTGACCAACGCCCTGGAGCAGGCCGAGAAACACCTC
>DATGSR010000092.1:0-9427 GCA_035302405.1 Beutenbergiaceae bacterium | reverse complement strand
GCGTTGACGATCTCGATCACGTGGTCCCGGTTGGCCACCCGGTCGGCGTTGGTGGCCAGGCGCGGGTCGGAGGTGTCCAGATCGAACTCGGCGGCGAATCGGTCCCAGAGCCCGTCGCTGCCCACCGCGATCTGCACCATGCCTTCGGCGCAGGTGAACAGGCCGTAGGGGCTGATCGAGGGGTGGTGGTTACCGGAGGCCAGCGGCACTTCCCCGGCGACGGTCTGCCGGGTGCCCTGGAAGGCGTGTACCCCCACGATCGCGGCCAACAGCGAAGTGCGCACCACGGTGCCCTTGCCGGTGCGGCCCCGTTCGTGCAACGCGGCCACCACCCCGTAGGCCCCGTACATCCCGGCCAGCAGGTCGCCGATCGGCACCCCGACCCGGGTCGGTTGATCCGGGGCCGGGCCGGTGATCGACATCAGCCCGGCCTCGCCCTGGGCGATCTGGTCATACCCCGCGCGCCCGCCCTCCGGTCCGTCGTGGCCGAACCCGCTGATGGACAGTTGCACCAGTTGGTCGTTCAGTTCCCGCAGCCGGTCCTCGCTGAACCCGAGCCGGTCCAGCACGCCCGGGCGGAAGTTCTCCACCAGCACATCGGCCCGTTGCACCAGTTTGGTCAGGGTGTCCCGCCCGTCGTCGCTCTTCAGGTCCAGCACGATGGATTCCTTGTTCCGGTTGCAGGACAAGAAGTACGTGGAGGTCGGATCATCCTCCGGACCCACGAACGGCGGGCCCCACCGGCGGGTGTCGTCCCCGGCGGCCGATTCCACCTTGATCACCCGCGCCCCCAGGTCCCCGAGCATCATCGAGGCGTGCGGGCCGGCGAGCGCGCGGGAGAGGTCGACGACGACGATTCCATCGAGGGGAAGGGCCATGGGTGATGCTCCTTTGACGGGAACTCGAACTGGTGAAACTATCCGGGGAACGTTGCGGGTGCTTGCTAGCGCGGGGCGGGTCAACGGGGAGCTGCGGGACTTGCGGGTCGGTTCAACTGGCGGGATCGCGCACGCACCGAACGGCTCACATCGCGCGTCAACGCGGAGGTGATATCGGTCGGGCGCCGTCCGAGCAGATTCCGCAGGACCACGTCGCTGCCGGTCAGCCCGAATTGGTTGTACCAGTCGAACATAGCGGCCAGGTCGTGGATCTCCTGCTCCGGGCGTGAGCCGGCCACCGACGCCCGCCACTGCTCCACCGGTTGGTGCTCGGCCAGCACGGGTCGGCCCACCACTTGGCCAAGGGCTTCGGCGATGCCGCGGGAGTCCACGTGCTCGGGCCCGCACAACTCGAAGGTGCCGTGGATGGTGGCGTCCTTCTCCAGCAGCACCACGGCGGCATCCGCCACGTCCTCCAGGTCCACCGGGGTGAAGGCGGCCGTGGTCGAATACGGCACCACGTACCGCCCGTCCTCGCGGGCGGCCGCCACGAACGGCAGCACGTTCTGGGTGTAACTGGCCGGTTGCACGATGCTCCATGCCAGCGGCCGACGGCGGATCAGCAGTTCGGTGCGCGCCTTGCGTTCGTGGTGGGGCATCTGCGGCACATACGGGTGCAGCACCGAGTGCAGGACGAACCGGTGCGCACCCGCTGCCTGCGCGGCATCGGCCACGGCGGCGCCGATCAGTTCCTCCTCCGGGTGCATGTTCGGCGGCACGTGATACACCGCGTCGGCCCCGGTGAACGCCCCGACCAGGGCCGCGGTGTCGGCGAACGTGGCCACCCGGGCCGTGACCCCCTGCCGGCGGGCGTCCTGGGCGGCCTCGGGCCGCCGCACCAGCGCGACGGGTTCGTGACCGCAGCGCTGCAGGGCGGCGATAACGGCCCGGCCGGTCTTACCGCTGGCTCCCGTGACGACGACGCGCATGGTTCACAGGTAGTCGTAACTCGAGCTGGGCGCACCGCCGGACAGGGTGGAATACCCCGGACCCCGGTCGAAGAACGGTTCCTCACCGGTGCGCTGGGCGCGCAGTTCGGCCCGCCGCGCCTGGGTGGCGCCGGCGTCCACGACCGGTCGTTCGTCGTCGTCGGCCTGCTCGCGGAACACCACGCCGTAGTCATCCCGGGCGGCCTGCGGGGAGACCTTGCGCCACCACACGTCCCGGGCCACCAGGTCGGGGTCCCGGTCCAGCGGGTCGCCCCACCCGCCCCCGCCGGTGGTGCGGATCCGGATCACCTGACCGGCCTTGACCGGCACCGCATCGGCCAGCGCGTCCACCTCCTGCTCCTGCGGCCCGCCGGGGTCGATGGTGACCTGGAACGGTTTACCGGCCTTGCCGCCCTTGACCCCCCAGCACGCGAGGATGGACCGGTCGGCGATGGACATGAAGTGCCCGTCGGCGAGCATCCGGATGTGCTTCTCATAGCCCAGGCCGCCGCGGAACTGGCCGGCGCCGCCGGAGTCGACGGCCAGGCCGAGTTTCTCCACCCGGAACGGGAAGCGGGACTCGGTGAATTCGGTGGGCAGGTTCCGGGAGTCGGGCACCACGTGGATAGTGTCCTCACCGTCGGCGTAGTACCGCCCGCCGGATCCGCCGCCGAGCACCTCCCGCATCAGGTAGGGGTTGCCGTCGGCGTCGTTGCCGTACACACCGGTATAGCGGATGGTTTCCTGGTCGGCAGGCATGCGCCCGTCCACCGCCTTGGCCACCGCCCCGGCCAGCACCCCCAGGATCCGCAGGATCACGAAGGTGCGGGCATTGGTGGGGGCCGGGAATTCCGGGGTGATCAAGGTGCCCTTGGGCGGGAAGCGCATCTCGATCAGCGGGGCGATGCCCTCGTTCACGTCGAGTTCGGCCATCCGCTCGGGGGTGTCGGCCAGATTCCGCAGGATCGGGGCGATCCACTTCTTCAGGAACGACCCGTCAGCGTAGTCCCCGCAGTGGTTGATCGGCCCCTTGGCCTGCGGTCCGGTGCCGGTGAAGTCGATGATCAGGCGCGGGCCGTCGTCGGGCCCCCCAGTCTCTTCCTTGGTGAGCGTGATGCGCTGGGTGTGCAACTGCGGCTCGTCCACGCCGTCGTGCTCGGCGTAGTCCTCCCACACGAAGGTGCCGGTGGGGATCTTGGACAGGATCTCCCGGCGGAAGGTGGCGGTGGTGTTGTCCAGGATGGCGTCGAAAGCGGCGAACACCTGGTCCCGCCCGTACCGCTGGAACAACTCGGCCATCCGCTTGGCGCCCATCAGGCAGGCGGAGCACTCGGCGTCCAGATCCGCGGCCAAAGAGTCGGGCATCCGGGAGTTGCGGGTCATGATCGCCAGCGCCGCCTGGTTCGGCACGCCCTGGTCCCACAGTTTGATCGGGGGGACCATCAGCCCCTCCTCGTACACGCTGGTGGCACCGGAGGGCATGGAGCCGGGCACCGCGCCGCCGATGTCGTCGTGATGGCCGAAGGCCTGCACGAACGCGACCACCTCGGGGCCCTGCCCGGAGTCGAAGAACACCGGGGCGGTGACGCACAGGTCCGGCAGGTGCCCGATCCCGCCCTCGGAGGCGTAGACGTCGTTATGGAAGAACACGTCCCCGGGGCGCATCGTCTCCAGCGGGAAGTCCCGGATGATCGGCTGCACCAGCGCGGAGTAGGACCGGCCGGTGAGTTTACGGGCGTGCTTGTCGTGGATGCCGGCGCGGTAGTCGTGGGCGTCGCGGATCATCGGGGAGCGGCTGGTGCGCCCGATCGCGGTCTCGACTTCCTTCTCCACGGAGGCCAGGTAGCCCTCCACGATCTCCACCACGATGGGGTCGACGTCGATGCCCTCGGTGAGCCGGTAGGGCCCGTCGCCTCCGGGGGCGCGGCGGCCGACGGCGGGGGTAAGCGTCTCAGTCACGATGCGTTCTCCAAGCGGGTGATGATCAGGTTGCCGAAGTCGTCCACGCGGGCGGTGAAGCCCGGGTGCAAGGGCACGGTGGCGCTGAATTCCTCCAGCACCGCCGGGCCCTCGATCCGGTCTCCGGCGCCCAGCAGGGTGCGGTCGATGATCGGGGTGTCGTGCCAGGTGTCGAAGTAGACCTGGCGGCGGCCGGTGATCGCGTGCTCGACGCCTCGGCCGGGGTTGATCTGGTGGACTTCGGGTTTGCGGATCGGGCCGATGCCGGTGACGCGCAGGTTCACCCATTCCACCTGTTGGGTGTCATCGCCGCGGAAGTCGTAGCCGTACAGCTTGCGGTGCTCGGTGTGGAAGGTGTCCGCCACGGTCTCGGCGAATGTGGCGTCCACCGGGCCGTCGGGGATGGGTACCCGCACCTCGAAGGCCTGGCCGAAGTAGCGCAGGTCGGCGCTGCGTTCGAACCGCCGGTCGGCGGTGTCGAAGCCCTCCCGGGCCAGGGCGTCGTCGGCCTCGGCGGCCAGTTCCTCCAGCACCGACTGCACACGCTGGTGGTCCAGGTTGTGGTGCCGGCTGACGGCGGTGCGCACGTAGTCGTTGCGCACATCGACGGTGAGCAGGCCGTAGGCGGAGGTGTTGCCCGGGTTCAGCGGCACCACGATGCCCTGCAGGCCGAGGATGTCCGCCAGGCGGCAGGCCAGCAGGGACCCGGAGCCGCCGAAGGTGACCATCGGGAAGTCCCGGGCATCCAGCCCGCGCTGCACGGTGATCTGCCGCAGCGCGTTGGCCTGGTTCCATGCCGAGATCTCCAGGATGCCGCTGGCGGCGTCCTCCAGGCCGAGTTCCAGTTGCACGGCGAGTTTCTCGATGCCGGCGCGCGCGGCGGCGGTGTCCAGGGGGATTTCTCCGCCCAGGAGGTGTGCGGGGATGCGGCCGAGCACCACGTGGGCGTCGGTAATGGTGGGTTCGGTGCCGCCCTGGGCGTAGCACAGCGGACCGGGATCGGCTCCGGCCGAATGCGGGCCGACTTTCAGGGTGCCCTCCGGGCTGATCCAGGCGATGGAACCGCCGCCGGCGCCGACGGTGATCACGTCGATCATCGGGATCTTGCTCGGGTAGGGGCCCACGTTGCCCTCGGTGGTCAGCGCCGGGTGCCCGTCCAGGACGACGGTGACGTCCGTGGATGTCCCGCCGCCGTCCAGGGTCAGCACCGAGGAGTATCCGGCACGTTCGGCGATCACCGCGGCGCCCAGCGCGCCGGCGGCCGGCCCGGACAGCACGGTGCTGATCGGTTGGTGGACGACTTCTTCGGCGGACAGCACCCCGCCGTTGGACTTCATCACGTAGAACGGCAACGCGGCATCACCGGCGGTGCCGTTGCCGGCGGCCGGCGCGCCGTTGGTGTCCCCGGCGGTGTAGCGGTGCAGGCGCTGGGAGATGCCGCTGACGTAGGTGCGGATGTTCGGCTTGACGGCGGCGTCCACCAGCGTGGTCACCGACCGTTCGTACTCCCGGTACTCGCGCAGCACACGGGAGGACAGGGAGATATCGGCCTCCGGGTACTCCTGCTGCAGGATGCGGGCCAACTCTTCTTCATGGGCCGGGTTGGCGTAGGAGTGCAGCAGGGAGACGCCAATGGTGGTCACCCCGCGGCTGCGGAAGTACCGGGCCGCGGCCACCACGTCCTCCTCCGACAGCGGCCGCACCTCGGTGCCGTCCACCGCGAGGCGCCCGCGGACGGTGCGGACCAGGTCCACCGGCACGATGCGGTCAGGCTTCACCCAGAAGTAACTGTTGCCGTACCCGTCCGGGACCGATTGCCGGGCGATCTCCAGCATGTGCAGGTAGCCCTCGGTGGTGATGAACCCGAGGTTCTCGACCTTCTCCTCCAGGAGTTTGTTCGTGGCCACCGTGGTGCCGTGGCTGACGGCGGTGATCGCCTCACCGGCCAGCCCCACCTCGCCCAGGATCTTCTCGATACCGGCGATGAACCCTTCGGCCGGGTCCGACGGCGTCGAGGGGGTCTTGGTGGTGGTGAGTTCTCCGGTGTTCTCATCCACCGCGACCACATCGGTGAACGTGCCACCGGTGTCAATGCCGATACGGATACGGCGTGTAGCGCCCATGCCACTCCCAACGTTTGTACGGACTCCCGACCACTGCGCTGTCCGGGTCGTCCTCTCGATTGAACCGCGCACCCGGGGCAACTTCTTCAGCAATATTTGCCGGAACCCGGAAGGTTTCATGGGCAAGAGCAACGAGGCGCAGAAGCCAGTGCCCCTGAGACGCTGGAGGCGCTGAGCGATACATGCCAGTTGGACTTGATTCGATCTGGCACCAGCCGATGAACCGATCAGGTTGAACCCGGTCGACCGCACCGACGCCGGACGGCCAGGCGCCGGGCACGTGGGCGTGAGAAGGGTTCATGGGATCGGGGTCCGCGGCTGAGTTCGAGAAGTGGAAGGGTGAACGATGACGGTGACCTTGACGCAGGTGAGCGATGACTGACGACGTGTGCTTCTGGTCGGCACGGGACCAACTCGCCGCGCTGCGGGCGAAAGAACTCTCCGCACGGGAGTTGATGCGGACCACGCTGGAACGCATCGCTGCGGTGAACCCGGCGGTGAACGCGATCGTGAGCCTGGATGAGGACCGCGCCATGGACGCCGCGGCGCAGGCCGATGAACGGATGGCCACCCGCGGGCCCGACGGCGTGCTGCACGGGCTGCCGATGGCGCACAAGGACACCCACGTCAGTGCCGGGATCCGCACCACGCACGGGTCCCCGTTGCACGCCGAGGACGTCCCCGAGGAGGACGAACTCGTCGTCGCCCGGATGCGGGCGGCCGGCACCGTCAGCGTCGCCAAGACCAACGTGCCGGAGTTCGCGGCCGGTTCGCACAGTTTCAACCCGATCTTCGGCGTTACCCGCAACCCCTACGCGTTGGACCGGTCCGCCGGGGGCAGCAGCGGCGGGGCCGCGGCGGCGCTGGCCACCGGGATGCTCGCGCTGGCCGACGGCAGTGACATGGGCGGCTCGCTGCGGAACCCGGCTTCGTTCTGCAACGTGGTGGGCCTGCGGCCCTCACCTGGCCGGGTGCCCAGCCACCCCACCGCGCTGCCGTGGTCCACTTTGGGCGTCCAGGGGCCGATGGCACGGGACATCGACGACCTGGCGCTGTTGTTGTCGGTGCAGGCGGGCCCCGATGACCGGGTGCCGATCGCGCTGGAGGAACCCGGGGAGTCCTTCGCCCGGCCCAGGGCCGCCGAGCCCAAGGGGCTGCGGGTGGCTTGGACCACCGACTTCAACGGCCTGGTGCCGGTGGAGCCGGCCGTGCTGGACGTGCTGCGGGCCAACGTGCAGGTGTTCGAGTCCCTCGGTTGTGAGGTGACCGAGATCAGCCCGGACCTGAGCGGGGCGATCGAAACGTTCCGCACGCTTCGCGCCTGGCAGTTCCAGCACAACTTCGCCGACCGGATCGCCGCCCACCCGGACAAGTTCAAACCGAGCGTGGTGGCCAATGCCGCGGCCGGGAGGGACCTGAGCGGCCGGGACCTGAGCGCCGCGGAGGCCCACCACGGAGTGCTGTTCGAGCGGATGCGCGCCTTCTTCACCGAGTACGACGTGCTGCTGGCGCCGGTCAGCCAGGTGCTGCCGTTCGACGTGGAACTGGAGTACCCCACCGAGGTGGCCGGGGTACCCCAGGAGGACTACCTGCAGTGGATGGCCTCGGTGTACGTCATCTCGATCACCGGCTCCCCGGCGCTGTCCATCCCCGGTGGATTCACCCCGGACGGACTGCCGGTGGGCCTGCAGATCATCGGTCCGCACCGCCAGGAGAAGCGGGTGCTGGAAGTGGGCAAGATGTTCGAGGAGGCCACCGGGTTCGCCCGGCAGCGCCCGGACATCGCCGCCCTCGCCGCCGCCGGCCCGCTGACCAGCCGGTGGGATCCGGTGCGTTAGCCAAGCGTTCCCGCACCGGCCGGAACATCGGCCTTCGATGGTCCGGCCGGTGCCGGCCCGCGGCGCTCCAGCGTGGCCCCGGTGGGTTACAGTCGGCGAGGCCGAGCGTCGAAAGGACCCCTTCATGCCCACTCCCGCCGTGGACGACCGAGGGTCTGCTCCGGGCCGTGACCGGGCCACCCGGGACATCGCCCGGGTGGCGGTGTTCGCCGCCCTGATCGCGGCGCTGACGCTGGTTCCGGGGCTGTACCTGTTCGGCGGTGCGGTGCCGGTCACGCTGCAGACGCTCGCGGTCACCCTGGCCGGGGTGCTGCTCGGGCCGCGCCGCGGGGTGCTGGCGGTGCTGACGTACCTGGCGATGGTGGTGGTGGGGCTGCCGGTGGCCAGCGGCTTCCGCGGGGGCCTGGGGGTACTGGCCGGACCCACCGGCGGGTTCCTGGTCGGGTTCGTCCCGATGGTGGTGGTGGTCGGGGTGCTCGCGGCGCTGGCGCTGCGCCGGCTACGGGGCGCCTGGCTCACCGCCGGCCTGTTCGGCGCCGGGCTGGCCGGCATCCCGGCACTGTACGTGGTGGGCATCGCGTGGCTGGCGGCCGTGCTCGGCGTCCCGCTGGGCACCGCAGCGGCGATGATGGCCCCGTTCCTGGCGGGTGACGTGGCCAAGGCCGCGGTCGCGGCGGTCGTGGGTTCGGCCGTGGCCCGTGCGCTGCCCGGTGTGGTCGGCCCCGGGCGGTAGCGTGGGCGTACGGTTCCACCGCGTCGGCCTGCTCCGCGGGGACCAGGTGGTACTGGCGGACGTGGACCTGGAGCTGACCGAGCACCGGGTGGGCATCATCGGCGCCAACGGCTCCGGCAAGTCGACGCTGGTGCGGATGATCAACGGGCTGGTTCATCCGACCACGGGCAGCGTCAGCGTCGACGGCGTGGACGTTGCCCGCAATCCCGGCCGGGCGCGACGCAAGGTGGGCTTCCTGTTCTCCGACGCCGACCATCAGATCGTGATGCCCACGGTGCGTGAGGACCTGGACTTCTCCCTGCGCCGGCGCGTGCGCTCACGTTCCGACCGCGCCGACCTGGTGCGGCGCGCGATGGCCGAGTTCGGGCTCACCGCGATGGCGGACCGCCCGTGCCATGCCCTCAGCGGCGGGGAGAAGCAGTTGCTCGCCCTCGCCGCGGTGCTGCTCGCCGAACCGGACGTGGTGGTGGCCGATGAGCCCACCACGTTGCTGGACCGGTCCAACGCACGGCTGATCGCCCGGCGACTGGCAGGACTGGACCAGCAGGTACTCCTGGTCACCCACCACCTGGACCTGCTGGCGGACTTCGACCGGGTGATCGTGCTCGCCCAAGGGCGCGTGGTGGCCGACGACGTGCCCGCCCGCGCGATCCGGCACTACACAGAACTGGTGGGCTGAGGAGTTGGTGGGCTGAGGTGACCGGCTTCTGGGCGCAGACGACGGCGATCGTGGGGGTACACCACCCGGGCCTCTCACCGCTGCACCGCATCGGGGCCGGGGCCAAGGCGGTGGGGCTGCTGGCGGCCGTGGCGGTGGTGCTGCTGGTGGACTCCCCGTGGATCGCCGCCGCCCTGGCCGGCTTCGCGGTGCTGGTGCTGGTCTCCACCCGGGTGCCGGCCGCCGCCC
>DATGSR010000091.1:0-3424 GCA_035302405.1 Beutenbergiaceae bacterium | reverse complement strand
CTCGACCGCCTTCGGCGTCAGCACGGCCGTGCTGCTGCTCGTCGTCGGTGGCTTCGGTGCCTTCTGGCAGC
The DNA here is from genome assembly GCA_035302405.1 of Beutenbergiaceae bacterium. Taxonomy (GTDB): domain Bacteria; phylum Actinomycetota; class Actinomycetes; order Actinomycetales; family Beutenbergiaceae; genus CALKWS01. The sequence continues at coordinate 3,353 of DATGSR010000091.1, read as the reverse complement.
GGTCCCAGGCTCCTGGGGCGACCGACGAGGACGGGTTGTACATCCTGTTGGCCGGCACGGCCGCGGCGCTACTTCTGGTGCCGATCATCACTCTGGGCGGCGCCGCCGCCCGGTTGGCGATGGCACGGCGGGATGAACGGTTGGCGGCATTGCGGCTCGCCGGTGCCACCACCTCCCAGGTCAGCGTGTTGACCTTGCTGGACGCCTGTGTGCAGGCGCTGATCGGGGGGATCGGCGGTGCCGTCGGTGTGTTCGCGCTCATCCCGCTGGTCCTTCCCCTGAGCTTCCAGGGCCGCCCGTTCGCGTACACCGAGTTGATCCCGCCGTGGTGGGTCTTTCCCGCCGCCGTCGCGGTAGTGGTCCTGGTTGCGCTGCTGTCGGCCGCGGCCAGCCTGGCGAAGGTGGCGATCACGCCTTTGGGCGTAGCCGCCAGGCACACTCCGAACCCCTTGCACTGGTCCCGGTTGATTCCGATGGCGCTGGCCATCGTGACGTTCGCAGTACTGGTCGAGACCGGTGGGGCCGAGTTGTCGGTGCTGGTGGTGATCCTCGCCGCCGGGTTCGCGATGATCAGCCTGGTGGGCCCGTGGGTGATGGGGATGGTTGGCCGGTTGGGTGTGCGCATCGCCCGCAACGCTCCGGCGCTGATCGCCGCGCGGCGTATCATCGACGACCCCAAGGGCACCTGGCGGTCGGTCGGCGGGGTGGCGCTGTGCACCTTCATCGCCGGTGTGGCCGCGGCCTCGGCGATGTTCGAGCCGAGCCCGGATGCTCCCGCTGCCGACCGGTACCTGTTCGCGGACCTGACCACCGGTGGCTTCTTGATGCTCGCGATCGCTGGCACGCTCGCGGCCGTGTCCACCGGGGTGATGGGGGCTGGGCGGATCATCGACCAACGCGGTCAGTATCGGGCGCTTCGCATGGCCGGCACGGAGGTGGCTGTCCTGCACCGGGCGCGGTGGCGGCAGATCATGTTGCCGTTGGTAGCCGCCGTGGTCATCGCGATCGCGGCTGCGATGCTGTTCATCATCCCGGCGCTGGGCTTCGCGTTCGCCACCTCGGTGCCGGTGCTCGTCCGATACCTGGCCAGCGTGGTGGTGGCCTGCGGGTTGGTGCTGCTGGGTACCTGGGCGAGCAGCCCGGTGGTGCGCACCGTGCTCTCCTGAGGTATCGCCTTCCAGCGGGAGGAAGCCTCCTGCGGTGGCGGTGCCCGGCGTCGGTTTCGCGTTCGCCTGGTGCAATCTCCATGCCTGCCCGGCAGTCCTCGTGCCTGCCCGACAGCCTGCACACCCGGAAGGAGTCACCCGTCGGGTTGGAGCACGCGAGCGTGTGGCTGGCCGCCTCTACAGTGCAGGAGTGGAGATCTTGGTGGCCCTCCGAGGCCCGACGGCGCATCTGGCGCAGGTGCATCGCACACCTCGAGCATCAACCCCAGCGGGGATGGCCGCTGCCACGGGGCAACTCGATAACGTCGAAACCTTAGAAGTTGCCGGCCTACCCGCGCGCGTTCGCGAACTGGAGTCTCACTCGCTACGCGTGCGCGAACTGGACCCAGACAGCGATGCACCTCCGCCACGATTCGTGTGGGCCCACACCCCGGACGTCGCCGAGGTGCTACTGCCCGCAGGGGTCCGGGTGCGCCGGTGCCTGGACCTCAGTTTGTGCCATGCGATCCTGCGCCAGACACCAACGGGCGCGGAGCTCACCGACTGGGCGTGGAAGTACGCACCGGCGTCCCCTAACGCCGTACGTGGTCCGGGCGCTGAGGAGCCGCCGGTCGAATCGCTTTTCGATGACCTCAGCGTGGTCCGCACCGGCCCTGACCAGGATCTGGGTCCGGACCTGCGCGCTGTTCATGCGGAGTGGGTGGTTCAGCAGCAAGTGATCACCGCCCAACCCGAACCGGCCAGAATGCGTCTGCTGCTCGCCGCCGAATCCGCCGGTGCGTTGATCGCCGCGGAGATGCGCCATGACGGCTTGCCCTGGGACCGAGAGGTCCACGATGGGTTGCTCACCGCGATGCTTGGGCCGCGCCCCCGGCACGGGGAACGCCCGGGGACGTTGCACCACCTGGCTGAGCAGATCCGCACTCATCTGAACGCACCGCGGCTCAACCCCGACTCCCCCACCGACCTGTTGCGCACCCTTCGGGCGCAGGGGCTCCCGGTGAACACGACCCGAAAATGGGAACTCGCCCAGGTGGACCACCCGGTAGTGGCACCGTTGCTGGAATACAAGAAATTGGCCCGGTTGCTCAGCGCATACGGTTGGGCGTGGCTGGATGAATGGGTCACGCCCGCCGCCCTATCCAGCGACCAGCCCGCCGCCACGAACAGCGACCAGCCCGCCGCCACGAACAGCGACCAGCCCGCCGCCACGAGCAGCGATCAGTCCGACCACCAGCGCGGACACCAGCACGCCCATGATCCGCCCACGTCGCGGCGCGGACGCTTCCGCCCCCAGTACGTGCCCGGCGGGGTGGTCACCGGCCGGTGGGCAACGAGCGGTGGAGGCGCATTACAACTGCCCAAACAGGTACGCGCAGCAGTACGCGCCGACGCTGGCTGGCAGTTGGTGGTGGCCGACGCTGCACAAATCGAACCCCGGGTGTTGGCGGCGATGGCCGGGGACGCGGCATTGGCGGACGCGGGCCGCGGCGGGGACTTGTACCAGGGACTGGTCGACGCCGGCGTGGTGCCCACCCGGGACGCCGCCAAGGTGGCGATGCTCGGGGCGCTGTACGGCGGCACCAGCGGGGACTCCGGTGCGCTGATGCCGCGGCTTCGGCGTGCATATCCGGAAGCGACCGCCCTCGTTGAGCATGCTGCACTGGAAGGTGAGCGCGGCAGAGTCGTGCGCACCTGGTTGGGCCGCACCAGCCCGCCGCCATCGGAGGCGTGGCAGGAACTACAACGCGCCGCCGGGCAGGTAGGAGCAGCCGACGGCGAGCAGCGCCGCGCCCGGGCACAGTCGCGGGAGTGGGGCCGATTCACCCGCAATTTCGTGGTGCAAGGCACCGCCGCGGAGTGGGCGCTGTGCTGGTTGGCCGAGATCCGCCGCCGCCTGCCCGCCGTGGATCCGCAGGCACACTTGGTGTTCTTCCTGCACGACGAGGTGATCGTGCACTGTCCCGCCTCGACTGCTCCGGAGGCCGCCGAGGTAGTGCGGGAGGCCGCGACAGCGGCCGGAAGGCTGCTGTTCGGCCCCACCCCGGCCGACTTCCCGGTGAGCGTGGCCGTGGTGGACGACTACGCCCAGGCCCGCGATGAGCCTTAGCGCCCAATCGATGCAACCAGCCTCAGGCCAGTTGGTGCAACCAGCCGTAGGTGTCCTGCGCGCGACCGTACTGCAGG
>DATGSR010000090.1:0-3416 GCA_035302405.1 Beutenbergiaceae bacterium | reverse complement strand
TGTCGTGCGGCGCAAGTGCATGGGATTCCTCCATCGAACGGGACCCGTCAGGGCCGGTGGGTGCTTGCACCGGTACTTTCTGGAGTCGACCGCGGTTTGGATGCACCTGCGGCCGAAATTGTGCGTTTTGATGTTCGGGTTTCGTTGGCGAGGCAGTTGACGGTGTACACCTTCTGCGCCGGGTGGACCGTCGTGAGCGGCGCCCCACCGGTCGGGACGCCGCTATCGGCCTCTGGCCAGTGCCGGCGTGGGCCGGTTTTAGGACCCCACCCCCAGCCTTCTGGCCGGGCGTTACACAGGGCCGCCTCCTCCCGGTGCGCGTTACATGGGCTTCCTTCCCGCCGGGCGTTGGATGAGCGTTCCCCTGCTACGGGCGTTGACCTCGGCCAAGGCAGAGGCGGAAAATTGCTCTCACTCCACCGGCCCCCGACCCTTGGCCGCTGGTCAGACTCAGACCGAAGCGCGGGCGCCGACCCCCTCGACTCCCGCAGGAGAAGAGGCATCATGTCCACGATCGCGATCTCCGCCCAGGACGTCGAGACACTCCGGAAACGAGTCGGCGGCAACGTCTTCGCCCGCGGCGACCCCGGCTACGACGAGCACCGCCCCATCTGGAACGCGATGGTCGATGTTTTCCCGGCGCTGCTGGTGCGCGTCGCGAGCGCCCGGGATGTCGCGGCCATTCTGGAGTTCGCGTACTCACGTGCGCTGCCCCTTGCGGTTCGCGGCGGCGGCCACAACGTGGCCGGCAATGGCACGGTGCCCGACGGCGTGGTGATCGACCTGAGTCCGCTCAACAGCGTGGAGGTGCTGGCTGACCAGGCGACCGTGCGGGTAGGCGGCGGAGCGACCTTGGCTGACGTTGACCGCGCCACTTCCACCTTCGGGCTGGCGGTGCCGCTTGGCGTCGTCTCCCGGACCGGCGTCGGCGGTCTGACGCTCGGCGGCGGGTTGGGCTGGCTCACCCGGGCGCATGGGCTGACGGTGGACAACCTCCTTGATGCCCGCGTCGTCACCGTCGGCGGCTCACAGGTATACGCGAGCGAGGATCCCGAACTCCTGTGGGGTCTGCGCGGCGGCGGCGGTAACTTCGGCGTGGTGGAATCGTTCACCTTCCGCGCCCACCGGCTGGGCCCGGAGGTGTACGGGTCGAACCTCATCTACCGCGCGCCGCGGTGGCCGGCTGCGCTGACCGCATGGGAGATGTGGACACGGGCCCTTCCCGACGAGATGCAGTCGATCATCACCGTGCTCGCCCCGCCGCCGGAACTCCAAGTCGGCGCAGAGCCGGTACTGATCATCGCCTCGGCATGGGCAGGTCCCGATCTTGGGGACGGCGAGCGGCTCGTGGCAGGCTTGCGCTCCATGGCGACTCCCGATGAGGAGGAGAGTGGACCGGTCCATTGGACCGAGTGGCAATCAGCCGTGGATTTCCTCTTTCCCCGAGGGGTGCGGGCCTATTGGAAGAACTCCTCCTTTGACCGGCTCGACGGGCCGGTGATCGACGCGCTGGTGCGCCGTGGGGTCGAACAGACCTGGCGGGGCACCGCCTTCGACATTCACCATATGGGCGGTGCGTTTGCCCGCGTTCCGGCCGGCGATACCCCGTTCCCAGCCCGCACCGCACGTTTCTGGCTCAATATCTACGGCTTCTGGAGGGAACCGGGTGACGACGGCGCCCGCACCGCATTCGTGCGGGACTTCGCTTCCGACGTCGCGCCCTTCGTCACCGGCGGACGCTACGTCAACTTCACCTCCCGCGAGCACCATTGGCCCCGAGCGGCGGCCGAAGCGTTCTACGACCCCACGACCCTCGCCCGGCTGGTGGCGCTCAAACGCCGCTACGACCCGGGCAACCTTCTGCGTCGCAACCACAACATCCCGAAGGCCTGACCCAGACCGCCGCCAGGCCGGCGCCAGGTACCGCGCCGTGTCGGTCGAGACGCTTCCGCGGAAGCGCCGGCCGCTAATGCCGTCGGCGGGCGAGGCGCCGCACCGGTCAGTCGTCGGCCAGTTGCCGCTCGCGTGAGAGTCTCCAGGCGTACAGGGCGATCACCAGCCCGATGGCGGCACCGATGGCCCCGATGAAACTCGGAGCACGCAGGCCATAACCCCAGGTCAGCACTTGTGCCCCCATCACCGCACCCAGGGCGTTGGCCGCGTTAAACGCCGAGTGGTGGATCGTGGCCCCGATGCTTGGCCCCCGCGGTGCGGCGTCGATCATGTGCGTCTGCACGGAGGGACTGAGCATGGAGCCGGTCACCGCCACCAAGAACATGCACATCAGCGCCAGTGCTACTGAACCGGCGGCGGCACTGAACGCGAACAGGAACACCGAGGACAGCCCCATTGCCACCACGATCGTGGCCATCACCGACTTGTCCGCCGCCCATCCGCCGAGGGCGTTGCCCACCACCATCCCCACGCCATACAGGCCCACCACCAGGGGCAGCATCTCCGCACGCAGCCCGGCCACGTCGGTCATCACCGGGGAGATGTAGGAGTACAGCGCGAACATACCGGAGAAGCCAATCACCGACATTGCCACCGCCACCCATAGCGGCTTGGACGACAGACCTTTGAACTCCCTCGTCATCGAGGCACCCGCCGCTGGCGCCTGCGGTGGCGCAAAGATGCGCACCGAGACCATCGTCACAACCGTGAGGGCGAGCACGATGGCGAACATCCACCGCCAGCCGAACTGCTGCCCGATGGCAGTGGCCACCGGCACACCAAGCACGTTCGCCACCGCAAGGCCGGCCAGCACCGCCGAGATCGCCTTCGCCCGGCGCAGCGGACCTGCCATCTGGGCGGCCATCAGCGCAGCGACCCCGAAGAACGCCCCGTGCGGCAAGCCGGAGATAAAGCGGGCGGCCAGCATCATCTCGTAGCTCGGGGCGAAGAAACTCAGCAGGTGCCCGGCGCCGAACAGCCCCAGCAGCATCAGCGCAAGCCGGCGCCGCTCGAACTTGGCCGACACGATGGCCAGCACCGGCCCTCCCACCACTACTCCGAGGGCATAGGCGCTGATCAGGTGCCCGCCCTGGGGGATGGTGACGTCCAGATCGGCCACGGCCTCCTGGAGCAGGCCCATGATGCTGAACTCGGTCACGCCGATCGCGAAGCCGCCCATCGAGAGTGCGATGATCGCCGCCGCCAGATGCTTGAAGGGCATCTGTCCCTCACCCAGTGCGGCCACCTGCTGGCCATGACTGGGCTGTTGCGCAGTGGTCACCCTGCCTCCTGGAAACGCGCCGATGGATATTGGTTGGGCAGGCTCAGAATCCACGCCCATGGCACGAACAACAGCCGAGCGCGGGCCTGCCGCGTGGACGTGCCGGGGAAGAGCATCTCAGAGAATGTGTCGCGAATCTTGCCGGTGCCCAGTTCATCGAGGTGCCTTTGTCGCGGACGAC
>DATGSR010000089.1:0-4852 GCA_035302405.1 Beutenbergiaceae bacterium | reverse complement strand
CTCTTCGGGCACTGGTTGGCCGGTCTCGGCGGCGTGGTCGGCGTAGTTCAGCCCCACGCACAGGATCTGGTGCGGGCGGGCGATCGGGGCACCGATGCGCTGCCCGGCAAAGGCCTGCACCTGTCCGGCCGCCTGCCGGTCGGCCACGACTTGGGCTAGTTCGGCCAGGCCGTCGCGGGCGAAGAAGGCCTCATCGAAATCCCCGGCCACATCGGCCACATCCACATAGGTGGTCTCATCCAGGCGCACCACCGGCTTCTCCTGCCCCGGGGCACCAATACGCATCAACTTCACAACACATCAACTCCTTGACACGACGAACGATTGGGGTGACTCACGCGGTGCTGGACGACTTGTGGCCAGCGCGGTCTGCCGGGGCCGGCGACCAGTCCACATCCGCTTGGAACGGGTACATCGGCCGACGATTGGTGTAGCGGAACGTGGACAGGTCGGCGCTAGTGACCCCGGGGGTGGCCACATAGATCATCTCTGCCGCGATCGGCTCGAATGCCGCACGCGGGGAGTTCACGCCCTTGGCGATGATAATGCGTTGCTGGGTGGGCTCCAGGCCCACGGCGCGCAGTTGCTGCAGACTCACGTTGCCCTGCGGGTGGGAAGTGAGCAGGACGTCGTGACCGTCCTCCGTGCGCAACAAGGCACCCGTGCCGGTATCGAAAAAGCGGAAGCCGCCGTGGGTGGCACCGGGGTCCTCCCACTTACCGTCGGTCAACACCCGCACCCGGCCGCGGACGGTGACCGGTTGGCCATGGAGGTCATCCGTCTTCCCACCGACTGAGAGTTCAATCTCGGCGCCGACCCCGGCGGCCACGCACGCCTGCACCGACTCCGGGTCACACAGGGAGATGAAGAGCTCCCGCACCCCCAGGCGTTGTGCGGCGGCCAATAGGTGGGTGGAGTCGGCCGGACTGCCGGCGCCGACGTTGTCCCCGGTGTCCAGCAGCACGACCGGGAAGTGCTCGGCCGAATCGGCGTGCCGTAACGCTTCCTCGACTCCTGGAGCAGCGCCAAGGAATTCCTCGCGCATGTCCCAAGTCTGCTGCGCCAGGCTTGCCGCGATCCGCTCTGCTTGGGCTGCGTCGTCGTCAGTGATGACCACGATGCTCATTCCCATCTCCGGTACATCGGCGTATGGATAACCTTCCACCACGCTGATCGAGAGCACGCCCGATTCCTGTTCCGCTTCACGGGCCGCGCTCAGCAAGTCGCGCATCGGGAAGTCGTCGGTGCCTTGCCGGAGGATGTTGATCGCCACCGGGATCATCTCCAACGCAGTCGTTGGGCGTACCCGACCGGCGACCGTGTCGCGGATCAACTCTGCTGCCCGCAGGGCTTGCCCGCGGGCGTCCACGTGGGGGTTGGTTTGGTAGACGGTCATCACGTCGGCATGGGCGACCATCTGGGGGGAGATGTTGGCGTGCATATCCAAGGTGACGCCCATAGGGGTGTCGGGGCCGACCACTTCCCGAACCCGGCGCAAGATCTCACCGTCGGCATCCGGGAATTCCTCGGCGACCGCGGCGCCGTGCAACGCCAGCAGGACCCCGTCCCAGGGGCCCTGGTCCTTCAACAGTTGCAGCATGCGGTCCACAAGGTGCTCGAACGCCTCGGCGGTAATCGGGCCCATCGGTGTGATCTTGCTGGACAGCAATGGAACGATCTCGACGTCCGCGTGATGATCTAGGGCAAGGAAGCCGCTGACGGTAGCCTGCGCCGTCGCATATTGCTCGATGATCTGTGCACCCTCGAGGATCCCGGCGCGTTCCCACTGCGCCAGGTCCGCCGGTACTGCGGAGAAGGTGTTGGCCTCGTGCATCAGGCCCGCCGTCGCGATTCGCATCGACCCTCCATCGGGTTTCTTCAGTCAGAATGATTAGTTCATGCAGTGGATTGTCGCAAGATACTGAGGACCCCTCTTGCGGGTCAACCACGGGACCGTCCGCAGGGCGCGCCGTCAGGCCGGTAAATAGGCAACGACGTCGATTTCGAACTTCAACGAACTGATGCCGCCTGAGGTGGTGGTGCGGGCGGGCAGCGGAGTGGAGAAGTACTGTCCGTAAAGCGCGTTGTACTCATCGCGGTAGGAGATGTCGCCCAGATATGCGCGCACCTGGACCACGTCGTCCATCGAGGCGCCCGCAGCGGCAAGGATGCGCTTGACGTTGGACATCGAGCGGCCCATCTCCCCGGCGAAGTCGTCCTCAACGTAGGCTCCGGTGTCATCGACGGAGGCTTGGCCTGACACGAAGATGAAATCGCCGGCGCGGATCGCCGGGGAGAACGGCAGGTGGCTGACCGGGATGTCCCCGGTGATGGCAGTGCGTGGCATCGGTCTCCTTCGATGTGGTTCGATGGCGGCCCAGAAGGACGGGCTGCGCATGAGCGTAGTTCACTGGTTAGACTATGTTGTTCAGGCAGTGGAACGCGATTGCGGTGGTCCCCGCGGAAACCCGTGAGCAAAGTGGATTGCGCGGTGTGGCGTGGCCGGTGTCGTAGATTCGACGTGACCCACAGCGCCGATGTGCGCAGGCCAATGTCGACCAGGGGAGATGAGGAATGGCAACGAATACTTCGCCGATCGGTGATGCGCAACCGAGTGCGTATCCGATCCGGGCCGTGGACCGGGTGTGCGACATCCTTGACACGCTCGCCAATGCCACCGAGCCGGTTTCGTTGCCGGATGTGGCGACCGCAACTGACCTGCCGAAGAGTTCCGCGTTCCGCTACCTGAGTGCGCTGGAGGCCAGGCACTACGTCGAACGCACCCCGGACGGGGCGGCCTACCGGCTCGGGTTGGCATTCCGGTCCCAGGACACCCGCGGCGTCGAGCAACTCAGCGAGATTGCCACCCCGATGTTGGCCGGATTGCGGGACCGCTTGGAGGAGACCACCAACCTTGGGGTCCTGGATGGCAGCAGGGTGGTGCACACCGTGGTGGAAGAATCCCCGCACATGATGCGCCTGGCTGCCCGGGTCGGGGAGCGCGGTTTGGTGCACGCCACCGCTTTGGGTAAGGCCATTTGCGCTTACCTGCCCGAGGACCGAGTCAGGTCGATCCTGAAGATGAGCGGCATGCCCGAATACACCCCCTCCACCCTCACAACACCGGAAGATTATCTACGCGAGTTGGACCGTGTTCGCGATCAGGGCTGGGCAGTGGACGACGAGGAGAACCAGATCGCCGGCAGGTGTATAGCCGTCGCGATCCCCGACATCTCCTTCTCCGCTGCGATCAGTGTGAGCGCACCGGTGGATCGACTTCCCGCTGACGACGTGAGCCGGGTCGCCAAGGATCTGCAACGCACCGCGAAGGCGATCGCCCGCAAGGTGGCCGACTGATGGCCGAGCGGTACGCCCGCATGCGGGGTGCACAGTGCCGCTGAAGTCGTCGTTAAGCCGTCCGCCCCGTTGGCGGCGAGCTACCACCCACCCTCGATGGATCGGAGGTCCCAGTGCCCGTTCCAGGCCGTCGCCGGATAGGCATCGTCGGTTTCTGGCATGAAACCAACACCTTCTCAGCGGCTCCCACCACCATGGCTCAGTTCCAGGACTTCGAACTGGCCGCTGGCGCATCCGTCGCCGAACAGAACCTAGGGGTGGGCTCGGTGATCGGGGGATTCCTCGATGCCACTGACTTCGAATTGGTGCCAGTGTTCTCTGCCGGTGCTTGGCCCTCGGGGCCGATCGAGTCGGAGACGATGGCAGAGTTGTTCGAGCGTGCTCGAAGCGAGTTGACCCGGGCGGGCGAACTGGATGGCGTGCTCCTAAATCTGCACGGTGCCATGGTCGCCCACGGGTTCGACGACGCCGAAGTCACCGCGGTGCGCACCGTGCGCGAGGTGGTGGGCGATGCGCCGATCGCCGCCGTTCTGGACCTGCACGCGAACCCTTCGCCGGAACTGATCGACTCGGTCGAGACTTTGGTCAGTTATGACACCTACCCGCACGTCGATATGCGGGAACGGGGTCAGGAGGCAGCCGGGATGCTGGCCACCGTGCTCTCGGGCACCTCGCTTCGGACGCAGATCCGAAAGGTGCCGTTACTTGTCTCCCCGATCGCACAAGCGACGGACCAGGACCCCATGCGCGCCCTACAGCGCCGGGCGAACGCGCGCGCCGAAGAGGCCGGTCTGCACCGGGTCTGCGTGGTTGGAGGGTTCGCGTATTCGGACGTGACTCGTGCGGGCATGAGCGTCCTAGCCGTCCATGCCGAAGATCAGGCCCTCGCGGCCGCCGACGTGCTCCAGGAGACTATCGCCGATATCGAGGCGAACGCGGCTGAATTCGTGGTGGCCAGGGATGACCCCGCTACCGCCGTGCGGCGCGCTGCCGCCTCGACGCGCTCACCGGTGATCCTGGTGGACGTCGCCGACAACGTGGGCGGAGGGACACCCGGGGACGGAACCGCGCTCCTCGCGGAACTCCTGAACGCCGGCGTACGCGGCGCGGTGGTGCCTATCGTCGACCCGCAGGTCGCACGGCTGGCCGAAGACCTGGGTGCAGATGCTGAGATCGAGGCCCTAGTAGGTGGCAAGACCGACGACCGGCATGGCCCGCCGGTGCCGATCCGCGGCCGGATCGTGCGCGTCACCGACGGCCGATACCGAACGAGCGGCCCATGGATGACCGGCCGAGAATTCTCCATGGGGACCACCGCCGTCATCGATGTCGACGGCGTCCAGATCCTGGTCATGGCCGATCGCACGCCGGCGTTCCATGCCGAGCAATTCACCAGTCAGGGCATCGATCCAGCCCGGGCGCGCGCAATCGTGGTCAAGGGCGCGATCGCGTGGCGCGGTGCGCTGGGTGACATAGCAGGTGAGGTGATCGAGGT
>DATGSR010000088.1:0-9771 GCA_035302405.1 Beutenbergiaceae bacterium | reverse complement strand
GCCGGAGAGCGTCTCGGCCAACGACCGGGCGACGCGCTGGGGGGTATCGCGCAGTCCCTCTCGGTCCGGGTCCTCCCCGATCGCGACGAGCAGGTCGCGCACCGCTTTCGCGGCGGCAGCCGCATCGAACTCTCGTGCCATCTGCATGCCCTCCTGAGGCTCAATCTCTGCCGGCGGGTTCCCGCGCGTTGCCGGGGACTTGTCCAAGGCCCCGCGGCGGCGCCAGTCCAGGGCCCGGCGGCGGCGCCAGTCCAGGGCCCGGCGTCGGCGCCAGTCCAGGGCCCGGCGTCGGCGCCAGTCTAGAGCCCGCCGCGCCCGCGACCTTCCCATCGGAGCGCGGGGCCAACCGGTGCCGTTCGGCATGACACCACGTGTTTCATCAACCAGTGGCACACTTTTGCTTGTCTGGAATCATAAGTGCCTCTAAGGTGGACCCGACCCTGGGCGCCACGTGCGCCGCTCTCAACGAGGAGTACCGGCTCGTGTCCTATTCGCTGCAGTTGTACACCCTGCGTGAGCACCTGGATGCTGACCTTGACGCCACCCTGCGACGCGTCGCCCAAGCCGGTTATCAGCAGGTGGAGCCCTACCGCATCGTCCCCGACCCCCACGGACTGGCGAGCGCGTTGCATCGGCACGGACTGAGCGCCCCCACCGCGCACGCACCACTGCTGGATGGACCGCTGGAGGAAATCTTCGCCGCTGCCGCGCACCTGGGGGCGGGCACCGTGATCGCACCCTCCAGCCCCGCCGAGGCCTGGGACGACCCCGAACAGATCAAGGCGCTGGCCTCATCCCTGAACGAGGCCGCCCGGCGTGCTTCCGACCTGGGGTTGCGGGTCGGCTATCACAACCACTGGTGGGAGTTCGCACCGGTGGCGGGCCGCAGCGCGCTGGAGTACTTCGCCGACCAACTGTACGAGCAAGTGGTATTGCAGATCGATACCTATTGGGCCGCCGTCGCCGGGATGGACCCGGTGAGGTTGCTCGAACGGCTCGGTAGCCGCGTGCAGTCGGTTCATCTCAAGGACGGTCCGATCAACGCCGACCCGTCCGCCCAGGTGGCCCTCGGGGAGGGATCGATGCCGATCGGCGCGCTGCTGGAGGCCGCCGCCTATGTCCCGGTGCAGGTGGTGGAACTGGACGATCACCGCGGGGATATGTTCACCGCTGTCGAACGCTCCCTGGCGTTCTTGCAGGCAGGTGCGCGATGAGCCCCATACAGGGAGGCGTCCGGGCCTTCCGGGGCGAGGGCCCCGCGCACGCCACGGCAACGGATCGAGGCGCCGCCCGGCTGGAGCCCGTGGGCGCGGGACCGGTGGGCGTGGGAGTGGTCGGCGCCGGCACGATCGCCGCGGCCTACCTGAACAACCTCACCGCGTTCCCCGACCTGCGCGTGCATGCCATCGCCGACCAGCGACCGCAGGCGGCCGCCGACCGGGCCCGGCAATACGGAATCCGCGCCCACGGCACCGCTGAGGTCGTGCTGGAGCACCCCGAGGTGGAGATCGTGGTGAACCTGACCGTGCCGGCCGCCCACGCCGCGGTGGCCACGGCCGCGTTGCAGGCCGGCAAACACGTATGGAACGAAAAGCCGCTCACCCTGGATGTGGCGTCCGGCCATCACCTCATGGAGACCGCCGCCACCGGGGGGCTGCGCGTGGGGTGCGCACCGGATACCGTGCTCGGCGCCGGGATCCAGACCGCTCGCCGGCTGATCGAGGCCGGCACGATCGGCACACCCCTGTCTGCGCTGGCGCTGATGCAGAACCCGGGCCCGGACCAATGGCACCCCAACCCGGCGTTCTTGTTCACCGACGGCGCCGGGCCGCTGTTCGACATCGGGCCCTACTACCTGACCACGCTGGTGCAGGTGTTCGGGTCGGTGCGCACCGTGGCGGCGCTGGCCTCCACCGCCCGGGATGAACGCACGATCGGCTCCGGGCCCCTGGCCGGGCAGACTTTCCCCGTCACGGTGCCCACCCATGTCGGGGCATTGTTGGGTTTCGATCACCACGCCAGCGCCCAGACCGTGTTCAGTTTCGACTCCCCGGCCCCCCGTACCGGTTTCGTGGAGATCACCGGCACCAAGGCCACCATCGCCCTGCCGGACCCGAACCGGTTCGACGGACAGATCCGGGTGTGGCCCGTCGGGGCCGAACAGTGGCAGGTGATCGAGTCCGTCGGTGCCACCCATGGCCGCGGCCTCGGGGTGCTGGAGATGGCCCGAGCGATCCGCGCCGGCCGGCCGCACCGGGCCGGCGGGGAACTCGCCCTCCACGTGTTGGACGTGATGGCCGCCGTCAACGAATCGGCCCGCACCGGGCAATTCGTGCCCATCACCACTGAGGCACCACCGGTGCCGGCGATGGTGGAGGACTTCGATCCGGCTTCGGCCACCTTGGGAAGGTCACTATGAGTACGAGTAACACAACCGCCGGTCGGCCACTGCGCGTGGCGTGCATCGGGTACGCCTTCATGGGCAAGGCACACTCGGCCGCCTGGCGGGAGGTCGGCGCACATTTCGACGTGCCCGCCCCGGTCCGCCAAGTGTTGGTGGGCCGGGACGCCGAGCAGGTCAACGCCGCGGCCCGAAAGTACGGGTGGGCGCAGGCCGCCACCGACTGGCGGGAGGTGATGACCCGCGAGGACGTGGACATCATCGACATCTGCACCCCGGGTTACACCCATGCCGAGATCGCCATCGCCGCACTGGAAGCCGGCAAGCACGTGCTGGTGGAAAAACCGTTGGCGAACACCACCGCGGAGGCCGAGCAGATGGTCCGCGCGGCTCAGGGGGCCGCCGAGCGCGGTGTGGTGTCCATGGTGGGGTTCAACTACCGGCGCATCCCAGCCCTCGCCCACGCCCGGGACCTGATCGCGGCCGGAGCGATCGGGCAGGTACGGCAGATCCGCGCCGCCTACCTGCAGGACTGGCTGACCGACGACGGGGCCCCGATGACGTGGCGGCTGCGCGCCGAGACCGCCGGCTCCGGGGCCCTGGGGGACATCGCCAGCCACGCGGTGGACCAGGTCGCCTTCCTCACCGGCGCCCAGGTCACCGACGTCTCGGCCCGGTTGCAAACGTTCGTGCCGCAGCGCACCGGACCCGAGGGGCCCGAGGAGGTGACCGTCGACGACGCCGCCTGGCTGACCATGGGACTGTCCGGCGGTGCGGTGGCCGAGCGGGCGGTGGCCAGTGTGGAGGTCTCCCGGATGGCGCTGGGCAGAAAGAACGCCCTGCTCGTGGAGGTCTACGGCACCGAGGGGGCCATCGCGTTCGACCTGGAGCGGTTGAACGAGTTGCAAGTGCTGCGCGGCACCGACGCCGCCTCCCACGGGTTCACCCGGGTGGTGATCACCGAGGAGAGCCATCCGTACCTGGACGCGTGGTGGCCCCCGGGCCACGTGCTGGGCTGGCAGCACACCTTCGTGCACCAGGTGCGCGACTTCCTGGCGGCGATCGCCGACGGCACGCGGCCTGCGCCGTCGTTCGCCGACGGATTGGCCACCCAGCGGGTGCTCGCCGCCGCCCAGGAGTCCGCGCGTACCGGGTCGGCCACGGTCCGGCTGACGTGAGCGCACCCAGGCACGGCGCCGCGGTCGCGGGGACGCGCAGCCGCCGTCCGGCCCACCCGCACGGGCTCACCCGAGGCCGCCGGCGCGACCAGTATTCGCAGTCGATCTAGGAACCAGTTTCAGCAGGAGGAGTCACCATGGCACGCCCGTTCACGCTATTCACCGGACAATGGGCCGATCTGACCCTGGAGGAGGTGGCCGAGCTGGCCGCGTCCTGGGGGTATGACGGCTTGGAGATCGCCGTATCCGGGGAGCACCTGGACGCCTGGCGGTGGGATGACGACGATTACATCGCCGAGCGGTTGGCGATCCTGGAGCGCCACGGCCTGAAGGTGTGGGCGATCTCCAACCACCTCAAGGGCCAGGCGGTGTGCGATGACCCGATCGACTTCCGTCACCAGGCGATCGTCGGGTCGAGAGTGTGGGGGGACGGGGACCCGGAGGGGGTGCGGCAACGGGCGGCGGAGGAGATGAAACACACCGCGCGCCTGGCCCGGCGGATGGGCGTGGACACGGTGGTGGGGTTCACCGGGTCGTCGATCTGGCAGTACGTGGCGATGTTCCCGCCGGTGCCCGCGGAGAAGATCGACGCCGGGTACGCCGATTTCGCCGACCGGTGGAATCCGATCCTCGATGTGTTCGACGAGGAAGGCGTGCGGTTCGCCCACGAGGTGCACCCCAGCGAGATCGCCTACGACTACTGGAGCACGGTGCGCACCCTGGAGGCGATCGGCCACCGGGAGTCGTTCGGGTTGAACTGGGACCCCTCCCACATGATGTGGCAGGGCATCGACGTGGTCGACTTCATCTACGACTTCGCCGAGCGGATCTACCACGTGGACTGCAAGGACACCAAGATGCGGATGGGCAACGGCCGCAACGGCATCCTGTCCTCCCACCTGCCGTGGGGTGATGGGCGCCGGGGGTGGGACTTCGTCTCCGCCGGCCGCGGGGACGTGCCCTGGGAGCAGGCGTTCCGGGCGCTGACGGCCATCGGGTACGACGGACCTATCTCGGTGGAGTGGGAGGACGCGGGCATGGACCGGCTGGTCGGTGCGCCGCAGGCGCTGGAGGCGCTGAAGAAGTTCGACTTCGAGCCGTCGACACAGTCCTTCGACTCCGCATTCGCCCAGGACTGAGGGGTTCGCTCCGGCCGGGCCAACCGGTAACCGGCCGGGTCGATCAGTACGGCCGGGTCGATCAGTACGGCGCGGGCGGCTCGTTCTGCCCCTGCGACCCGCTCGGGCCGGGGGCAGGTGCGGGCGCCGCGCCGGTGGCGGGGTGTTCATCGCCGGCGGCCGCGGCCTGATCGGAAGGCAGCATCGCCTCCTCACCCGCGCTGACTTCCCGCGGCGTCTGCACCGGCGGCTTGTCGCTGATCGCGCGCTGCTGGCTGGACAGCCATACCGGGCGGGGCTCGCGCTTCTCCACCCCTTGGAAGACCTCGGCCAACTCGGCCTCGTTCAGGGTCTCCCGCTCCAGCAGCGCCAGGGCCAACTCATCGAGCACGTGGCGGTACTCGGTGAGGATCTCCCAGGCTTCGTCGTGGGCGGATTCGATCAGTCGGCGCACTTCGGCGTCCACCCGGCCGGCCACGTCCTCGGAGTACTCCCGTTCGCTGCCCATGTCCCGGCCCAGGAACACCTCGTTGGAGGCCGTTCCCAGTTTGATCGCACCGACCCGTTCGGACATCCCGAACTCCTTGACCATGCGCCGGGCGGTAGCGGTGGCCTTCTCGATGTCGTTGGCCGCCCCGGTGGTGGGGTCGTGGAACACGATCTCCTCGGCCACCCGCCCGCCCATGGCGTAGGCGAGTTGGTCGAGCAGTTCGTTGCGGGTGGTGGAGTACTTGTCCTCGGTGGGCATCACCATGGTGTACCCCAGCGCCCTGCCGCGGGGCAGGATGGTCACCTTGGTGACGGGGTCGGTGTACCGCAGGGCGGCTGCCACCAGCGCGTGGCCCCCCTCGTGGTAAGCGGTGAGTTTGCGTTCCTGTTCGTTCATTACCCGGGTGCGTTTCTGCGGGCCTGCGATCACCCGGTCGATCGCCTCATCCAGCGCCCTGTTGGTGATCTGGGTGCCCTGGATCCGGGCGGTGAGCAACGCGGCCTCGTTCAGCACGTTCGCCAGGTCCGCACCGGTGAACCCGGGGGTGCGTTTGGCCACCATCCGCAGGTCCACGTCCGGGGCCATCGGCTTGCCCTTGGCGTGCACCGCCAGGATCGCCTCCCGGCCTCGCAGGTCGGGCGCCTCAACGGTGATCTGCCGGTCGAACCGGCCCGGACGCAGCAGCGCGGGGTCCAGGATGTCGGGGCGGTTGGTCGCGGCGATCATGATCACGTTGGTGGTGGAGTCGAATCCGTCCATCTCCACCAGCAACTGGTTCAGGGTCTGTTCGCGTTCGTCGTGTCCCCCGCCCAGCCCGGCACCGCGCTGACGGCCCACGGCGTCGATCTCGTCGACGAAGATGATCGCCGGGGAGTTGGCCTTTGCCTGCTCGAACAGGTCCCGTACCCGGGAGGCGCCCACACCGACGAACATCTCCACGAAGTCCGAACCGGAGATGGAATAGAACGGCACCTCGGCCTCACCGGCCACCGCGCGGGCCAGCAAGGTCTTGCCGGTGCCCGGCGGGCCGTAGAGCAGCACGCCCTTGGGGATCTTGGCCCCCACGGCCTGGAACTTCTCCGGGTTGGCCAGGAAGTCGCGGATCTCCCCCATCTCCTCCACGGCCTCCTCGGCGCCGGCCACGTCGGTGAACTTCACCGTGGGGGTTTCCTTGGTGACCTGCTTGGCCTTGGACTTGCCGAAGTTCATCATCCGCGAGCCCCCGCCCTGCATGCGGGAGAGGATGAACCAGAACACCCCGATGAGCAGGGCGATGGTCAGGAACGTCAGGAGGAACGAGGACCACCACGGGGTCTGGGGGACCACCGAGTTGTACCCGCCCTCGGGATCGGCGGCCGTGATCGCCTCCACCACCGCCTCGCCCTGGGGCTCGGTGTAGTAGAACTCCAGGTCGGTGCCGTAGTTCTCCCCGTCGGCCTCGTAGTCCTCGCTGAGTACCAGGTTGACGCGCTGTTGCCCGTCGGTGATCTGCGCCTGCTCCACCGCACCATCGCGCAGGAGTTCCAGTCCGGTGGAGGTGTCCACTTCCTGTACTCCCGGTCCTGCGAACAGCCGGAAACTCAGCCAGAACAGGAGCAGCGCGAAGAGGACCCAGATGACCGGACCACGCAGAATCTTCTTGGCGTTCATGTGCGGGGGGTGCGCCCCGTCCCTTCTTCTGACAGTGCTGGCAGCATGACGCTATCCGACCGGCTACGGTGCCGTGGTACATGTTCGCCCACGGCGTCGCGAACACCGGTGGATTGTGGGTTACACCACATTTCTTGGGGTTGGGTGGTCAACTACCGAAGCCCGACGACGTGCACCCGGGCGGGCCCGACGAGGTGCCCCCGGACTGGAACGAGACTCACCGCGGGCGATGGGTCACTGTTCGTACACATGCGGGGCCAGGGTCGCGACGAACGGCAGGTGCCGGTACCGCTCAGCGTAGTCCAGGCCGTATCCCACGACGAACTCATCGGGCACATCGAACCCGACGTATCGCACGTGCACATCGACTTTGGCGGCCTTGGGCTTGCGCAACATCGCCGCCACCTCCACCGACGCCGGTCCCCTGGACCGCAGGTTCGCCATCAGCCAGGACAGCGTGAGCCCGGAGTCCACGATGTCCTCCACCACCAGCACGTGCTTGCCGTGGATGTCGGTATCCAGATCCTTGAGGATGCGCACCACCCCGGAGGACTGCGTGCCCGACCCGTAGGAGGAGACCGCCATCCAGTCCATCGTGGCATCGGAGTTCATCCTCCGGGACAGGTCCGCCATCACCATCACCGCGCCCTTGAGCACCCCGACCAGCAGCACCTGGCGCCCGGCGTAGTCACGGTCGATCTCCGCGGCCATCTCCTCCAACCGGGTATGCAGCTGCTCCTCGGTGAGCAGGATCTTCTGCAGGTCATCACCCATCGTGCTGGCATCCACGCGATTCTCCTGATCGTCGGCTGGCGGAAGGTCGGGAAGCGGGCCGGATCAGCCCGCCGGCGGGTCGAACACTAGGTTCCCATACCGGCGGCCCACCCGTACTCCTCCGGGCAGGTGCAGGGGGCCCTGCCCGCGCCAGTCGGTCACCAACGCCTCCACCCCGCGCACGTGCACCGAACCGACCGCCCCCGCCGGACTGCCGGCATCGATGGCTGCAGCGCGCAGCACGCGGGTGCGCAGCGCCGTCGGCTCGCCCAGGAGCACCTCCACATCGAGCACGACGGCGGGCGGCGGCTGAGCGGGACGGTCGCCGCCGCGGTGGTGACCGGGCAGGTCGGGCCGAGCATCGCCGTCGGGCCTCGATCCATCGGTGTGGGCCGTGCTGCCATCGGGGCCCTGGGCGCTGCGATCGTCTGCGGCGGCCCGGGCGCGCTCGTAGGCGTCCTCGGCCAACTCCTCCAGGAGGTCGGCGTCGGCGCGGGCCAGGTCCGCGGTGCGGCCGAGCGCGTCGATCACGCCGGGGCCCAGCACGTCGATCAGCGCCGGCAGCACTCGTTCGCGCAGCCCCGCCCGGGGCAACGGGGCGCCGGAGGCGGTGCGCCAGGGGCCGTCAGCGGTGTTCGCGGGGTCCTCCCAGGGGTGCACACCGGCCTCGGCGCACGCGGCCACGGTCTGCACCCGGCGCACGCCCAGCAGGGGCCGCAGGTACAGGCCTCGCACCGGGTCCATCCCGGCCACGGCGCGGGTGCCCGACCCCCGGGCCAGGGCCAACAACACCGTCTCGGCCTGGTCGTCCAAGGTGTGCCCGAGCAGCACCGCCACGGCCCCGGTGCGCTCAGCGGCCTGCGCCAACGCCGGATAGCGCATTTCTCGTGCGATGGCCTCCGGGCCCAGGCCCGCCGGGGCCGGCCCGCTGGGACGCACCACGAACGCCGGCTCCAGCCCGAGCGCGTGGCACTGGTCGATGGCGGTATGGGAGACCCGCGCCGATCCCGGTTGCATCCCGTGATCGACGTTCACCGCCCCGGCGCGCAGTCCTAGCCGCGGTGCCACGAAGGCAGTGGCGGCCGCGAGCGCCAGGGAGTCCGCGCCCCCCGAACAGGCCACCAGCACCAGTTGCCCGGTGCTGATCGCCCCCGCCTGCATCCGGTCCCGCAGCATGCTCCGCACCGCGGCCCGGAGCGCGGCGGTGGCCGGCGGCATCGTGGGCATGGACGACGGCGGGGCCTCAGCCGTGCACCCGCGCCAGCCAGGCGGCGGGGTCGGCGATCTCCTCGGCCGCTGGTAGGTTCTGGGCGTCCTGCCACACCGCGTTCAAGCCCTCGTGGCCCACGCGCTCCACCACCGCGCGCACGAACGCGGCGCCGTTGCGGTACTGGGCGAGTTTGGCGTCCATGCCCATCAGTCGGCGCACCAGCGCCTCGAAGACTCCGGGGGCGTTGCGGCGCTTGTCGAACGCGGCGCGGATACGCGACACGGTCGGCACCACTTCCGGGCCCACGGCGTCCATCACCACGTCGGCGTGCCCTTCCAGCAGGGACATCACCGCCACGGCGCGGCCCATCATCTCCCGTTCCCGTTCGCTCATCACCGACCCCAGCAGCGCACCGGCCGGTTCGTCGCTGTCGTCGGTCAGGATCCGCGGCAGGGACCCGATGAGGTCGCGCAGCCGGTCCGCCGGGCTCTCCTCGGCGAGCATCGACCCGAGCAGTTCGCGCATCAGGGCGCGCAGGTGGTCGGCCAGCCAGGGGGCGGCGGCGAACTGCAGCGCGTGGGTCTGTTCGTGCAGGCCCACCCACAGGTGGAAATCCCGCGGCTCGAGGTTCAGTTCACGCTGCACGCGCAGCACGTTCGGCGCCACCAGCAGCAACCTGCCCGCGCCGCGGGCGGCGGGGGCGAACGGGTCGTACTGGCCCAGCACCCGGCTGGCCAGCAACGGCAGCACCAGGCCCAGTTCCTCCCCGGCCATGCGGGCCGCGGCACGGTTGGGGGCCTGCGGCAGCAGGCCGTCGGTGAGGTGGGCGAAGGTGGCGATGTTGGAGTCGATCCACCGGCCCCGGTCGATCACGAACAACGGCACGGAGGCGACCTGCTCGGCGGCCTGCCGCAGGCCGGTGACCTCGCCCACCAGGCCCGGTGCCTCGT
>DATGSR010000087.1:0-21342 GCA_035302405.1 Beutenbergiaceae bacterium | reverse complement strand
ACCGACACGCTCGATGAAGCCCTAGACCTCGCGATGTTGCTTTCCGAACAACCCCTACCGGCCGGACGCCGGGTCGCGGTGCTGACGAACTCCGGTGCGCAGACGGCGATCATCACCGAACTACTGCACGCCGAGGGCCTGCACATTGCAGACCCGGTGTACACGTTGTCCCCGACGGCGGGCGCCTTGGCGTATCAGGAGCATCTGGCCACGATCGTGGAACGGCAGGACTGGGATGCCGTGCTGGTCGCATATGTGCCCTTGTTGACCGACGACTCCGAGGAGGTAGCCGCCCAGATCGCGAACCTGGCACGAAAGTCCGGACGCGCCACGTTGGCCGTGATCGACGATATGGCCGGGCTCAATCGCCATCTGCGCACCAGTGCGCTCCCGCCAGCCGAGCGGGGCGATGCACCCTCGATTGCGGGGGATAGCGCGCCCTCGGCGGTTGCGGGGGATGGCGCGCCCTCGGCGGTTGCTTGGGGTGGCCAGCCGTCGCCAACCTATGGGACCCGTGCATCCGTGCCGAGCGAAGTCGTTCGGGTGCCCGCCTTCCCCTCATTGCGCAGCGCCGCCAGGGCCCTGTCCCGTGCTGTGGGGTACCACCGTTGGCGTACTGCCGATCACGGCACCCGCGTGGACCCTCCGGGCATCGACCGGGTAGGGGCCAAGGAGCTGGTGCAGCGGGAACTGCAGGACCTGCCGCCTGATGCCACGAAACGGTTGACCACCAACCAGGCAACCGAACTGCTACGACTGCACGGGATCACCCTGTGGCCGCAACGAACAGTGAGCAGTTTGGAGGAAGCCCTCGCGGCAGCGGAGGAGTTCGGCTGGCCGGTAGCGCTGAAGACCTCCGATGAGTTGCTGCGACACCGGTTGGACCTCGGCGGGGTGCGGTTGGACCTTGCCTCACCGGAGGACCTCACCGCCGCTTACCGCAGTGTGCAGCAGCGAGTGCGCTCGGTGCTGGGCCAAGAACCGACCGTGGACCTGCAACCGATGGCTCCAACCGGAACCGCGACGGTGATCCGGGCGGTGGAGGACACACTGTACGGCCCCATCATCAGTTTCGGGCTCGCCGGAGACGCCAGCGATCTGCTCGGCGACGTGTCCTACCGCGTCCCGCCCCTGACGGACGTTGACGTATCGTTCATGATCCGGTCGCTTCGCGCTTCCCCTCGCCTCCTGGGCCAACGCGGCCTGCCCCCTTTGGACGTGGCTGCGGCTGAGGATCTACTCGCTCGCATCAGCGTGCTCAAGGAGGATCTGGCGGAGGTGTCGGCCGTGGTGTTGCATCCGGTGCTGGTGAATGAAGACGGCGCGAACGTCCTCGGAGCACGGATTGACGTGGCGCACCCCGCGCGTGGCGACAGTGCCCGGCGGGTGCTGCCGGATCGGGCCACTGCCGCTACCTGACGCTGGGTCACCTCGGTGCCCATCGGCATCGAATGGCCCACGTCAGCGGCTACCGGCACAGCGAGTCGCGACCGCCCCCATCGGTGTGGCCGGCGCACCCGGCGGCCACCGGCCACAGAAAGTGGGAGACTACAGGGGTGCAAGAGTCCAATACCCAACAGTTGCGCCGGTTGCGCGAGGACATCGACCGCGCAGGCTACTACCCGGCGCTTGTGGCCGACGTGCTGGAAATCGCTCTGGCGGGTGAGCAGATCGTGGCCCACCTGGTGCATCCGGAGACGGTGTTCGACCGCGCCGAGGTGCGCCGCCACATCACCGCGCTGACCTTGACACCCACCCGCCTAATCATCGCGCACGTGGACGATGTGCCGGGCAGCACGCCGGACGATGACCACTCCGCTGCGGCCACCACGGAGTCGGTTGCACTCAGTTCGATTCGCTCCATCGCGCTCACGCACGTCGTGTCCGACCCGGCCGCCTACACGCCCGGCAGCGGCAGCAGTGAGATCACACTCGCTTTGAACTGGGGATCGGTGCAGCGCCTGGATCTGGAGCCTGCTACATGCCCGGACCCGGATTGCGAGGCGGACCACGGCTACACCGGTAGTTCGGTCCCGGACGATTTGGTGGTGCGTATCAGTGCAGCCGCCGAGGGACCGGATGCCACCGCCCAGGCCTTGCGCTTCGCGGCGGCACTGTCCGCTGCCACCTCCACATGAGCGACGTGCCGTTCCAGCAGATGAATGCAGGGCTGCCGGCGCTCGGCGACGTCATGGTGGCCGCGGCCGCAGCGGGCGGGCACGCGCTGGACGGGGAGGCGCACCAGGCCGCCGCACGGTTGCGGTTACCCGAGGTACGGACCTGGTGTGTCGTCGTCGTGGACGGCCTGGGCTGGCACAACTTGGCGGCCCGGCCCGAGTACGCCCCTTTCCTCACTGCGACCTTGGCCGCACAGGAAACCCCCGACAGTCCCAGACGCCGGTTGGCGGCCACGCTGCCCAGCAGCACCCCGACGAATCTTGCGTACCTCGGCACAGGTCAACGGCCGGGACGCACCAGCATGCTCGGCTACACGGTGCGAAATCCGGCCACCGGCGGGCTCCTGAACCTCATCTCCTGGAACGGTGGCGCCGACCCCCACGACTGGCAGCCCGCGCAGACGGTGTTCGAGCGTTTCGCCCCGGATCGGCGCGCTGCGGTTTCCGTGGGTCCATGGCAGTTCGAGGGCTCCGGGCTGACGCTGGCGGCGCTGCGCGGCGCTGAGTACCACCCTGCGCAGTCCCTACCCGAACGGGTGGACGCATCCCTGGGAGCGTTGCGCGATCCCGACGTCGGCCTGGTGTACCTGTACTGGGGCGACCTGGATGCCGCAGGCCACCGATACGGATGGCGCTCAGCGGAGTGGGCTGAGCAACTGCAACACGTCGATGAACACCTGCGCCGCCTCGCGCGGCTACTGCCGCAGGGCACCGGAATGCTCATCACCGCCGATCACGGCATGATCGACGTTCCGGACGGGCAACTGTCGGGCATGCAGGGGCGGATCGACGCGGGAACCCACCCGCAGTTGTCCCGCGACGTGGACCTCCTCGGCGGCGAAGACCGCTTCCGGCACGTGTACACCGAGTATCCGGAGCAGGTAGCCCGCAGGTGGCGCGAGGTCCTCGGAGAGCGGGCCACGGTGCTGACCCGTCAAGAAGCGATCCAGGCGGGGACGTTCGGCCCGGTCACCGCACAAGCCCGCCCGATCATCGGTGATGTGATCGCAGCCGCCCAGGGGCAGGTGGCCATCCAGGACAGCGTGCAACAATCCCCGGCCGCCCTTGCGCTGCGGGGCATGCACGGGTCCACCACCGAGACTGAGGTCGAGGTGCCGCTGGCAGTGGTGACGGGGTGACGGGCAGGGCGCATGGCTGAGTTGGTGTTCTTCGCCGGCACGATGGACTGCGGTAAGTCCACGCTCGCGATGCAGGTGGATTACACCCACGCTCGGCGCGGTCGGCGGGGCTTGGTCTACACCCAGCGGGACCGCGGGGGAGGTGCGCGGATCTCATCCCGACTGGGAATGAGCGTGGCAGCGATCGAAGTGGCGCCCGGCACGGATTTCTGGGCGGACGTCACCGAGCGTCGAATCGCAGGGAATGTGGTCGACTACATGGTGTGCGACGAGGCGCAGTTCTACACCCCGGCGCAAGTGGACCAACTCGCCAGGATCACCGACGAGATCGGGGTGGACGTATTCGCCTTCGGAATCCTCACCGACTTCCGTTCCCGCCTGTTCCCAGGATCCGGCCGGTTGGTCGAACTGGCGGACCGGGTGGAGACCATGCCGGTGCGCGCGCTGTGCTGGTGCGGGCAGCCGGCCACACACAACGCACGTACCGTCGGGGGCCAGATGGTGACCGCGGGGGAGCAGGTGGTTGTCGGCGACACCGAGGCTGGTGCCGAGCTCGCCTATGAAGTGTTGTGCCGCCGCCACTACACACGGCGAATGACCTCGGCGGTGGCTCGGGCGGCAACGCCGTCCCCCGATACGCTCACCACCCTCAGCGGCCTGCCGGAGGACTGGTCCGCGAGCGGTGGGGTCCGGGCTGGTATGGCGGGCGCCGATCCGCACGAGACCGATCCGGGTTCAGCCAGCGGGTAGAGGGATCCGATGGGGTCGGCGAGGGCAGGACAGACCCAAATCGGGCCGGCCGGCCGGGGCAGGACAGGCCCGGCAGGGCCCGGCTGGGACGGGACGCCTCTGGATGGCGCGGATCAGATGGATCAGCCGACCGCCCAACCGCCGCGACGCTGACCGGTCGCGCAGGGAGTACCCGCAGCCGGTCGGGCCGCAGACCTCAGCGTCGGTCAGTCGTTCTTGGCTCCGAATACGATTTCATCCCAGGACGGCACGCTGGTGCGGCGGCTGCGCCGGGACCGACGCCCGGAGCGGGCGGGCTGGTCCTGCGGTTCTGTGCGCTTGGCTGATGTGCTCGTGTTCTCAGCACCGCTTGTTGGCTGCCGCTCGTTCTTACCGCCTGAGGGGGCATCCTCAGCGCTGGGCACCGTCGGTCGAGTTGCTTCCGGCCCGGACGGAGCGCTTGCCGAGCCCGGACCGGGCAGCACAGTGGCATCCGTGGCGTCCTGGGGTCGGGATGCCGCGGGGTGGGCGCCGGGCACCTCGTCCCACAGTGTTGGTTGCGGCTCGGACTCGTTTCGAACCTGCTCGGCCAGTTCGTCGTCGTCGATCTCCACGCGTTGGCGCACCCCACGGTTACCGTTGAGTTCGGCCAGAAGCGTTTCGGTGTGGAGGGCGTCCTGATCCTCCGGCGTCAACTCCGCCGACTCCGGTTCCGGGTCGGGGACGACCTGCGGCCGGGAGTCGCGGATCACTGCATCGACCGCGCGCAGCGCCGGGGTGATGTCGCCGTCTGATTCGACATCGTAAAGTCGCGAACCGCGAACCGGGCTGAGATGCCGTCCGGCGCCCCCGCCGAGGTCGGTTTCGGAGAGCCAACGGGCCTCGTCGTCCAGCGCGGTGAACGCGCCGGCGGTCAGGTCTACCTCCCAGGTGGCCTCCAAGTCCTTTCCGCCGGCGTGGTAGCGGGCGATCACCT
Source organism: Beutenbergiaceae bacterium (assembly GCA_035302405.1). Taxonomy (GTDB): domain Bacteria; phylum Actinomycetota; class Actinomycetes; order Actinomycetales; family Beutenbergiaceae; genus CALKWS01. The sequence goes on along the minus strand of DATGSR010000087.1, from coordinate 16,321 downwards.
GCCAGGGGTCGGAGCCCTCTCGACGGGCGTCCCAGGACAGTGATTGGCTCTCCACACCACGCGCAGCCAACCTGTCGGTGACCAGATCACCGAGGGTGGGGGAGTCCTTGGAACGACCCACGTTCAACGCGCGGGTGCGCTGGGCCACGTACTCCCGTTCGGCTATGACTGGACCCTCATAGCGGCGCACCTGTTCCACCGGCAGCCCGGCCTCGGCCGCCACGTCCGCAGCGGAGGCGCCGGCACGGATCATCGCCTGGATATCACGGGGTCGCGGGCCGGTCTCGGATCGGACCTTCTCCAGATGTGGACGGTCCCGCCGCACCGCCGCCCGCAGCGCCTCATCGATGACGAGCCGGTGCCGCTCTCCATCAGCGTCCATCAGGATGAGGTGATCCCCGTCAGGATGGATCCCGACGAGTTCTAGATCAGCCATCGCACCTCCACAAGTCTCATACACCACACTGCCAGCCGATCGGGTGAGCACGGCGGATTGCGTGCGGTGTGGCGCCGGAACGAACGGCGCGTGCAATTTCGGCCGGGATCAGGCACAATCCCATCGCCACGCATGCGCAACGGAGACGCTGGAACAAATCTGAGCCACGTGCGTTGTGCATGCCAGAACTGCCACACACGATCTGAACGGGAGTCACCGCCCACATGGCAACTGACTACGACGCCCCACGCAAGACTGAAGAAGACCTCAGCGAGGACTCACTGGAGGAACTCCAGGCGCGCCGCGCTGAACAAAGCCCAACCGCAGTGGATGAGGACGAGGCCGAAGCAGCGGAAGGATTCGAATTACCCGGTGCGGACCTGTCCGGTGAGGAGTTGTCCGTCACCGTCGTCCCACGTCAAGCAGATGAGTTCACCTGCTCCCGGTGCTTCCTGGTGCACCACCGCAGCCAACTGGCCTACCAAGAAGGCGGCCAGCCGGTCTGCTCCGAGTGCGCAGCCTGAACATCACACCTATGTCCGCACGTCGATGTGCCGCCGGGACACCGGCGGCACCGGGTTCCTCGGGCGGACCGTCAACGACTGAACAGGTCGACTGATGGAGTCGGCTGTCTAAGACGCCGGCCGGCGCGTGATCACCGAGCCGTAGCCATCACCGAATCGCAGCCATCACCGAGCACTCCGGGCCTGGACGTGCCTGATTGTCAGTGCTCCGGACGCCTACCCAGCGCCTCCAGCAACCCGTGCGGGTCGCGGGTGGAGACCAACCAGTACGGAGTCGGATCCTCAGCGTCGGTTATTTGCACACGCACGCCGGAAGGCACCCACGGGCGTTGGCACACGAACGCTGTGGTGCTCAACTCCCGACCCATCGCCTGGCGCATCGCCTGGGCGTCCAGGACCTCTCCCGCGCCGAGATGCTCCACCTCGATCCGAGCACGGCTGGCGTGCCACCATCTCCGCTGTTCATCGGCACGGACCTGAACCACGGGTGAGGTTGCCCACAGCAGCACTGTTAGCGCGATCGTCACAGTGATCGCAATCACAACACCGGTGAGATTGTGCACCGCGGAGATGATGAACCAGAACGAGATCCCGGTAGCCGGAGGGATGAGCCAAACCAGCCTCGATGGCAAAAGCCGCTCACGGTAGAGCACGGTCGGCGCGCTGGGGGCCGTCTCGGGGGAGGGCGCGGCTGAAGCGGACATGTCCCCAGCCTGCCACGCCGGTCCGCGAGACGACGACCAGGAGGCCACGACCGGGAGGCCATGGCGCCCGAGACGGCGACCAGGAGGCCATGACCAGGCGAGCATGGCGCCCGAGACGGCGACCAGGAGACCATGGCGCCTGAGACGACGCTCAAACGGTCGTGGCACATCGATCACGGCGGGCGGGCTCGGCTTCCCCAGTGCGCCGGTCGCGCCTGCGTTCGCGACCTTGAACCCCTACGCCAATCGGTAAGGTTCAACCGACCCAGAGCCGGCTGGAAGCGACCCTGGCGCGCGAGCCACTAGCACTAGGCTCTGGGGCGTGACACACACAGACCCAGGCGAAGTGCCCGTGCTCATCCAGCAACTGGACGAGCATCTGCCCCTTCCCGGTTACGCCCACCCCGGCGATGCCGGACTGGACCTGCACGCCCGCGAGGACGTGTGTCTTCCACCGGGGGGACGGGCCGCAGTGCCCACCGGCGTGGCGATCGCACTTCCGAGCGGGTATGCCGCCTTCGTCCACCCCCGTTCCGGCCTTGCGGCGCGCCACGGCATCACCGTGGTGAACGCCCCGGGCACCATTGACGCGGGGTATCGCGGTGAGATCAAGGTTATCCTGGCCAATACAGATACCGAGGCCGAGGTCCGCCTTGCCCGGGGAGACCGGATCGCCCAACTCGTCATCCAACAGGTGGCCCGCGCCCGACTGATCACGGTGCAAACATTGCCGGGCACGGCGCGTGGCGACGCGGGTCTTGGCTCGACAGGCGGTTTCGCCATCTCGGACGAGACGGCTGCGAGCGGAGGGAACAGGACGACATGAAGTGGTTCAGGCGCCGAAAGGAGCGCCGCGGTGAATCGACCGGGGTGATCGGCCCGGGCGAGGATGAGTTGGCCTACTGGAACACCGAGGCCGGCCGCGACGCTGCAACCGACGGTGAAGGGGCCACGGAGGCGAAGGGCGCTGAGTTAACCGGGCCTTGGGATATCGCCGATGCGCCCGATGAAGTCGACCGGATCGATCTGGGCGCCGTACACGTTCCCAAACGCCAAGGCCTGCAAGTCCGCATGGAGTTGGACAAGAAGACGCGTCGCGTCGTCGCCGTCAACCTGGCGTTGGACGGCTCCTCGTTGCAGGTGCAGGCATTCGCCGCGCCCCGGAGCGAGGGGCTCTGGGAGGAACTTCGCAGCGAGATCGCCGAGTCGATCCGGAAGCAAGGTGGTAGCGCGGATGAGCGCACCGGTACATTCGGACCGGAACTGCTTGCCCGCCTGCCCGTGCGGATGCCCGATGGCCGCACCGGAACGCGCCCGGCCAGGTTCCTGGGCGTGGACGGGCCGCGGTGGTTTCTGCGGGGAGTGCTCACCGGTAAGGCCACCGTGGAGGACCAGGCTGCCGAGGTAATGGAGTCGATTTTCGCCGGTGTGGCCGTGGACCGGGGAAGTGAACCTCGGCCGCCGCGTGAACTGCTCGCGTTGCGCGTACCCGGCCAGCCCACCCAGCCGCAGGCGCCGGCCAAGCAGCGGCCCACGATCCAGATTCCGCGACGCGGGCCGGAGATCACTGAGGTCCGATGAGCGATCCCGCAACCTCCGGATCCGACGAGGAGAGTGCCGGCGAGGTAAGTCCGGCGTCGTCCCCGGTTGCCGGTGCGGTGCCCGCCGGGCGCGGCTTGAGCCAACTCAACCGGTCCTCCTTCGATGTTCTTGAGGCCGTAGGCGGCCCCCGGGGCCTGATCGAGTCGATCGCCCCGGGCCTGGTCTTCGTCGTCGTCTTCGTTGCCTCGAGGGATCTGACCTGGTCGCTCATCGGGGCGGTGGCCCTGGCGCTGGTCGGGGCGATCAGCCGACTGGTCGCCCGAAGTTCGTTGAACTACGTGTTCAGCGGACTCCTCGGCGTGGGCATCGGCACGATCTGGGCGTGGCGCACGGGGCAGGCGGAGGACTTCTTCGTCTGGGGGCTGTACGTGAACGCCGCGGGGGTGGTCGGCGCTCTCATCTCCATTTTGGCGCGCCGCCCCTTGGTCGGGCTGGTGGTCGGCGCGCTGGTGCCGGCGTTGAGCGCATGGCATCGGGATCGGCAAGCCCGCCGGTTGCTCACGTGGGCCACTTGGTTATGGGTGGCGCTGTTCGGTCTGCGCCTAGCGGTGCAACTGCCGCTGTACCTCAACTCGCAGGTCGGATGGCTCGGTACGGCACGGTTGGTCATGGGAGTTCCCCTATGGGCGATCGTGCTGTATTTCACGTGGTTGCTGGTCCACCCCGTCATTCGCCGGGCCAGGGAATCCCGCAGCGCGGAATCACCCAGCCCCGAGGACGATCCCGAACGGTCCTGACCACCGCGGGCAACGTCAGTGACGATGCACGGGGCAAGGACAACACCGGGGCGGGGGTCGTGATCGCATGCGGGTCAGTGGCTTGATCTCTCACACGCAGGAGCGATCCGCACTCGCTTAGCATGGCCACGTGCCGTCCTTTGCTGCCGATCCCCCGGTGGAGTTGTCCATCGGCCCGCCCGCCCACGGGGGCCACTGCATAGCCCGACATGAGGGTCGCGTGGTGTTCGTCCGGCATGCCGTACCCGGTGAGGCGGTACTGGGCCGTATCACCCACCGCACCCGCCGCTATTGGCATGCCGAGACGGTGCAAGTCCTGGAGCCGTCACCGGATCGAGTGCCCAGCGTGTGGCCCGAGGCCGGGCCCGGGGGAGTGGGCGGAGGTGAACTCGCGCACGTGGCGCTGTCCGCCCAACGGGACTGGAAACGGACGGTGGTGCTGGACACCCTCCGACGGATCGGGCATCTGGACGCAGTCCACCCCGCCCTGGAGAACTTCGCGGTACAGCATGTGCCCGTGCCCGGGAACCCATCGCATGACGCGGATGGCACCGGTTATCGCACGCGAGTCGCGCTGATGGCCGACGGCGAGGGGAACCTGGGCATGCACCGGTACCGCAGCACCGAGGTGGTGCCGCTCCAACAACTCCCGCTGGCCCATCCACGGCTGAACGAAGTCGACATCTTCACCCGCCGGTGGAGCCCGGGTGCGCGCATCCAGGTGGTGATCCCCTCGGTCGGGGACACGGTGCTCCTGCAGGATGGCACGCCGGTGGGGGAAGGGCGCACACGAGTGCGCGAGACGGTGCGCACCACTGCCGGGAGGTTCGACTACCGGGTTTCCGCAGGCGGTTTCTGGCAAGCCCACGCCGGCGCGCCGGCAGCACTGATAGAGGCCGTCATCGACGCGGCCGAACTCGCACCGGGGCAGCGGGTGCTGGAGTTGTACTCCGGTGCGGGACTGATGACCTCGCCCCTCGCCCACGCCGTCGGCCCTGACGGCCAGGTGGACGCGGTCGAAGGGGACGCCCGCGGTGCGCGAGATGCCCGTCGCAACGCCCACGGACTCCCGCAGGTGAGGCTGCACCACGAGGATGTCCGCACCTACCTGACTGGTGCCACCCACCGGCCTCACGTGGTGGTGCTGGACCCGCCCCGGGTCGGTGCGGGCACCCAGGTCATGCACACGATCAGCGCGATGGAACCGGAACGGATCGTGTACGTCGCCTGCGACCCGGCAGCGATGGCCCGGGACATAGCCGCCGCACGCGGCGCGGGTTACGAACTGAGGAGCCTGCGCGGCTTCGACTTGTTCCCGCACACACACCACGTGGAATGCGTGGCGGTCCTGGAACGCGCACCAAGCGGCGTGGAGTAAGGCGCGCATCCGATGGCGTGGCCTGAGCGCGCATCGGGATCTGAGGCGCATTCCGAACTGCGTGATCTGAGGCGCATCATCGCGGCTTGGCCACCGGTCCAAGGTGGCAGGTGGCCCGGGGCGGCTCGCCGAGATTGGCGCTGGGCCGATTTGATGGCTAGGATTTATCTCGACATCGAGATAAATATCTGACGCCCTCGTTCCGTTAAGTGCCAGGATGGTGCGCGGGACATGCACGCCTCGAGCAAGGAGCCACTGTGAGTGACGTGGACAGTTTTTCTTCCAAGGGCACCCTTTCCGTTCAGGGAGCCGACTACGAAATCTTCCGACTCAATGCCGTACCGGGCATGGAGCGCCTCCCGTACAGCCTGAAGGTGCTGGGGGAGAACCTGCTGCGCACTGAGGACGGCGCCAACATCACCGCCGAGCACATCCGAGCGCTGGCGAACTGGGACCCCAAGGCTGACCCGTCCCAGGAGATCCAGTTCACTCCGGCACGAGTGGTGATGCAGGACTTCACCGGGGTGCCTTGTGTGGTGGACCTGGCCACGATGCGTGAAGCCGTGGCCGAACTCGGCGGTGACCCGGCCAAGATCAACCCGCTCTCGCCCGCCGAACTGGTGATCGACCACTCGGTGCAGATCGACGTGTTCGGCACCCGGGACGCCTTCCGGCGCAACGTGGAGATCGAGTACGAACGAAACCACGAGCGTTATCAGTTCCTGCGCTGGGGCCAGACTGCCTTCGATGACTTCAAGGTGGTGCCGCCGGGCACCGGCATCGTGCACCAGGTGAACATCGAGTACCTGGCGCGGGTGGTCATGACCCGGCAGGAGGGGGACAGCCCGCTGCGGGCTTACCCGGACACCTGCGTGGGTACCGACTCCCACACCACCATGGTGAACGGACTCGGTGTGCTGGGTTGGGGTGTTGGCGGTATCGAGGCAGAGGCCGCGATGCTCGGCCAGCCGGTGTCCATGCTCATCCCGCGCGTGGTGGGCTTCAAGCTTGAGGGCCAGATCCCTTCGGGCGTCACCGCGACCGACGTCGTGCTGACCATCACCGAGATGCTCCGGGAGCACGGTGTGGTGGGCAAGTTCGTGGAGTTCTACGGTGAGGGCGTCGCGCAGGTCCCCCTGGCCAACCGCGCCACCATCGGCAACATGAGTCCGGAGTTCGGCTCCACGGCCGCCATGTTCCCGGTGGACCAGGTCACCCTGGACTACATGCGCCTGACCGGCCGCGAAGAGGACCAGATCGCGCTGGTCGAGGCGTACGCCAAGGAACAGGGCATGTGGCACGACCCCACCGCCGAGGGGTACGTGGAGCCGGAGTTCTCCGAGTACCTCACCCTGGACCTGTCGACGGTCGAACCCTCCATCGCCGGCCCGAAGCGTCCCCAGGACCGCATCGCGCTGAGCAACTCCAAGGAACAGTTCCTTGCGGACCTGAAGAACTACGTGGTGAACGGGGAGCCGATCGAGAAGAGCCCCGTCGACGCCAGTCTGGCGCAAACGTTCCCGGCCTCCGATGCCACTGCGCTGCACGCCGATGCGGAGTCCTCAGAAGTCGGTGCCCCGACGCACTCCCCGCCGGCTCCGGAAGGGTTCGAGCGCCGGGCATCCAACCCGGTCCAGGTGACCACGCCGGAAGGCAGCACCTACGAGTTGGACCACGGGCACGTGGCGATCGCTTCGGTGACCTCGTGCACCAACACCTCCAACCCCTCGGTGATGTTGGCCGCCGGGTTGCTCGCGCGCAACGCGGTGGACAAGGGCCTGGTATCCAAGCCGTGGGTGAAGACGTCGATGGCCCCGGGGTCGCAGGTGGTGACCAACTACTACGAGAAGGCCGGCCTGTGGCCGTACCTGGAGAAGTTGGGATTCCACCTGGTGGGGTACGGGTGCACCACCTGTATCGGCAACTCCGGGCCGCTGGCCGATGAGGTCACCCAGGCCGTGCACGAGCACGACCTCGCAGTGGTCTCGGTGCTGTCCGGGAACCGCAACTTCGAGGGCCGGATCAACCCGGACGTGAAGATGAACTACCTGGCCTCACCGCCCCTGGTGATCGCCTATGCGCTGGCCGGCTCGATGGACTTCGACTTCGAAGCCGATCCGCTGGGCACCGACGCCGAGGGCAATGAGGTGTACCTGCGCGACATCTGGCCCGACCCCGAAGAGGTGCAGCGCACCATCGACGAGAACATCAACCGGGAGATGTTCACCTCCGACTACGCAGACGTGTTCGCCGGCGATGAGCACTGGCGTTCGCTGCAGACCCCGGAGGGTGACACCTTCGAGTGGGACGCCGAATCCACCTACGTCCGCAAGCCCCCATACTTCGAGGGCATGGAGCGCGAGCCCGAGCCGGTGCAGGACATCTCCGGCGCCCGGGTGCTCGCCAAGTTGGGCGACTCGGTTACCACCGACCACATCTCCCCGGCTGGTGCGATCAAGCCGGATTCCCCGGCCGGCCGGTACCTGACCGAGCACGGGGTGGCCCGCCGGGACTTCAACTCCTACGGCTCCCGTCGGGGGAACCACGAGGTGATGATCCGCGGCACGTTCGCCAACATCCGGCTGCGTAACGAGTTGCTCGACGGCGTGGAAGGCGGGTTCACCAAGAACCTCCTCACCGGTGAGCAGACCAGCATCTACGACGCCGCGATGGCCTACGCCGAACAGGACATCCCGCTGGTGGTGCTCGGCGGCAAGGAGTACGGCTCCGGCTCCTCCCGGGACTGGGCCGCCAAGGGCACCCGCCTCCTGGGTGTGCGCGCCGTGATCACCGAGAGTTTTGAGCGGATCCACCGCTCCAACCTCATCGGGATGGGTGTGCTGCCCCTGGAGTTCCCGGAGGGTGAGAACGCCGACTCCCTGGGCTTGGACGGCACGGAGACGTTCGACATCAGCGGGATCACCGCGATGAACGAGGGCCGCACGCCCAAGACGGTGACGGTGACGGCCACGAAGGAGAACGGCGAACAGGTCACCTTCGAGGCGGTAGTGCGCATCGACACCCCCGGGGAGGCGGAGTACTTCCGTAACGGAGGCATCCTGCAGTACGTGCTGCGTTCGCTCGTGGACGCCTGAGCCCGACCCGCGCACCGACGGCGCCGCGCCGTCGGTTGCGCGGGATCGGTCCACGCACCGACCTTCTCGTTAGCAGGGCCGCTCGGATTACCCAGCGGCCCTGCCTCGTGTTCGGGTTCCGGGCTCACAGCCCGAAGGGGAGGACCAGGAGGCCTGGCCAATCACCGGCGGTAGCGGATTACCACCCTGCGGGTAGCGGCCGGCCTTCCTCATAGCCTGCCGCCGACTGCAGACCCACCACTGCGCGTGCGCTGAATTGGTCCATCGTGTCGGCGCCTGCGTAGGTGCAGGCGCTGCGCAAGCCCGCGGTGATGTGATCCAGCAAGTCCTCCACACCGGGACGCTCGGGGTCCAGATACATCCGTGAGGATGAGATCCCCTCCTCATACAGCGCCTTACGCGCCCGGTCGAACGCCGTCGTCTCCTTCGAGGAGCGCGCCGCGACGGCACGCGCCGAGGCCATCCCGAAGGACTCCTTGTACAACCGGCCGTTGGAGTCAGCGTGTAGATCACCGGTGGACTCATATGTCCCGGCGAACCAGGACCCGATCATCACCTGGCTCGCTCCCGCCGCCAACGCCAGGGCAACGTCCCGGGGGTAGCGCACCCCGCCGTCGGCCCACACGTGGGCACCCAGGTCCTTGGCACGCGCCGCACACTCGGCAACCGCAGAGAACTGCGGACGGCCGACGGCGGTCATCATCCGGGTGGTGCACATCGCACCGGGGCCGACCCCCACCTTGACGATGTCCGCGCCGGCCTCCACCAGGTCCTGCACACCTTGGGCGGTGACCACGTTGCCGGCGACCACCGGCACTTGGGGATCAAGCGCACGCAACGTTTTCAGCGCCTGAATCATCTTCTCCTGGTGGCCGTGCGCGGTGTCGACCACCAGCAAGTCCGCGCCAGCCTCCAGCAACCCCGACGCGCGCGTGGCGACGTCATGGTTCACTCCGATCGCCGCGCCCACACGCAACCGGCCGGCACCGTCGGTGGCAGGGGCGTAGATTGAGGAACGCAACGCCCCCAACTGGGTGAGGACCCCTGCCAGTCGACCTTCGTCGTCGATCACGGGGGAAAAGCGCCTGCGGTGTTGGTGCTGGGTCTCGAACGCGGTGCGCAACGACTCGGGACCCTCGAGGACCGATAGCGGCAAGCAGGTCGGCTCCGGCGTCATGACCTCGTGCACCTGGGTGAATTGGTCCACCCCCTGGCAGTCGCCGCGGGTGACCACGCCCACCGGACGACCCTCGGTCAGCACCACCGCTGCGCCGTGGCTGCGCTTGTCGATCAGACTCATCGCGGTGTGCACGGTGTCGGTGGGGGAGAGCACCACCGGTGTTTCCAGCACCGGGTGCCGAGCCTTGACCGAGGCGATGGTGCCAGAGACCTCGTCCATGGGCAGATCCTGGGGCAGGATCGCCATCGCGCCCCGCCGCGCAACGGTCTCGGCCATCCGCCGCCCGCTGATCGCTGTCATGTTGGCCACCACGATGGGGATAGTGGTGCCGGCTCCGTCGACCGGGGTCAGGTCCACATCGAACCGGGAGCCCACGTCGGAGCGTGAGGGGACGAGGAAGACATCGCCATAGGTCAAGTCCGAAGTGGGGGCGTGTCCGGGAAGGTAGCGCATGGTTCAAGCCTATGTGGCATAGCATGGAGAGTCGTTGATCCGTGCCGATTGCGCCACAGCGGTCGGCGGGTAACGATGGTCCGCAGCACAGGAGGGAGACGCTGGTGGGCGAACTGGACGGAATCACCTCACCCCGGGCGCTGCGCGGGATGAGCCCTAAGCGGTTGCGGGCACTCGCCGCCGAGATCCGATCCTTCCTGGTGCGGGAGGTCTCCAAGACCGGGGGGCACCTGGGCCCCAACCTAGGGGTGGTGGAGTTGACCATCGCCCTGCACCGGGTGTTCCAGTCCCCGCGCGATCGCATCGTCTTCGATACGGGGCATCAGGCGTACGTGCACAAGTTGTTGACCGGGCGCACCGACTTCGCCAACTTGCGCAAACGTGGCGGCCTGTCCGGCTACCCAGCCCGTAGTGAGTCCGACCACGACATCGTGGAGAATTCTCACGCCTCCACCGCGATCTCCTGGGCTGATGGCATCGCCAAGGGCCACCAGCTCGCCGGGCACAACGACCGGCACGTGGTGGCCGTGATCGGTGATGGCGCCCTCACCGGGGGAATGGCCTGGGAGGCGCTGAACAGCATCGCCGACGGTCCCGAGCGCCCGCTGGTGATCGTGGTCAACGACAACGGCCGCTCCTATGCGCCCACGATCGGCGGCCTGGCTCGATACCTGGACCGGATGCGGGCCGACCGCAATTACGAACGCGTGCTCGGTTGGGGCAAGCGCACTCTGCAGCGGGGCGGGCCGCCCGGCCGACTGACCTACGACGCGCTGCACGGGATGAAACAGGGCGTCAAGGACATCCTGCGCCCGGCGGGCTGGTTCGAGGGCCTTGGGATCAAGTACCTGGGGCCGGTGGACGGCCATGACATCACCGCGGTGGAATCGGCCCTGAAGGCCGCCAAGGACTTCGGTGGCCCGGTGATCGTCCACACGATCACCCAGAAGGGTCGCGGCTACACCCCGGCGGAGACCGACGCGGTCGACCGGTTCCACGCCGTCGGTGTCATCCACCCGGAAACCGGACTACCGGTGAAGGCCTCGCGGTTCGGGTGGACGAAGGTGTTCGCCGATGAGATCTGCCAGATCGCTCGATCCCGGTCCGACGTGGTGGGCATCACCGCTGCCATGTTGGCCCCGGTTGGGCTCGCGCCGATGGCCGAGGAGTTCCCGGACCGGGTGTTCGACGTGGGCATCGCCGAACAGCACGCCGTAACCTCGGCAGCCGGCCTGGCATACGCCGGGATGCACCCGGTGGTGGCCGTTTATGCCACGTTCCTGAACCGGGCCTTCGACCAACTCCTCATGGATGTGGCGCTGCACAAGGCGGGCGTGACGTTCATGCTCGACCGTGCCGGGCTGACCGGCGACGACGGTGCGAGCCACAACGGCATGTGGGACATGGCGCTGCTGCGCAGCGTGCCCGGTCTGCAACTGGCCGCCCCACGGGATGAGAGGACCCTGCGGCGTGCGCTGCGGGAGGCCGTGGACGTGCGCGACGCCCCCACGGTGGTGCGCTACCCCAAGGGCGCCCTGCCCGACCCGATACCCGAGATCGGCAAGCAGGGATCGGTGGATGTGTTGGCCAAGACTGCCGGTGACGGCGGGGTCAGGGTGCTGGTGGTAGGAGTCGGCGCGTTCACGGCCGCCGCCGTCGAGGTCGGCACCCGGCTGGCCGACCAGGGGATCGGAAGCACCGTCGTCGACCCGCGGTGGGTGCTGCCGGTGCCTGAGGACCTGGTGGACCTGGCCCGCGCGCACGACATGGTCGTGACCCTCGAGGACGGTCTGGCGGAGAACGGCATCGGCGCTGCGATCCGGGACGCGCTGGCCCGCCGCGGGGTGTACACCCCGGTGCAGACACACGGCATCCCGCTGCGGTTCCTGCCGCACGCCTCCCGTAACGAACTGGTCGAGGACCTGGGACTGCGCCCTCAGGACGTAGCGCTGCAGGCAGCCTCGCTGGCGGTCGAACTGGCCGAGCGGATGGCTCGGCAGACAGCACAGCAGCCGGCCCCGCCGACGTCCGGATACCTGCCCCAACAGCCATCCGGGCCCCAGCAGTCACCCGGGCACGCCCCGGCAGCAGAAGTGGCGGGCAAAGTCTCGTCGACTCCGGTGCCACCACCCGCGGAGGATCGCTAGGCTCACAGGTAGGCGGCTGCGTTTTCTGTGGCCGGCCGGTGTGGTCGCGACCGACGTCGAGGCGTTCCGGGCGGGTATGAGCAACGTCGCTCACTACTGCCCGCGGTCCTCGCCGCCTACCGTGACCCGGTCGTCGTGCTGCGCACCCCCTGAGCGACGTCGTGCTACGGGGTCGGTCAGGGGGTGCCCAGCAAGGTGTTGTGGCCTGAGTTTCAGGCGGTGCGGTCCAGGTAGGGGGTGATGCCGCCCAGGTGGAACGGCCAGCCAGCACCGGTGATCATGCCCAGGTCGATGTCCTCCTTGGCGCCCACGACGCCCTCGGACAGCATCAGGTCGACTTCCTGGGCCAGTGCGTCGCGCACCCGCTGGAGCAGTTCGGATTCACTCTGCGCACCCACCTGCTCGGCGCGGGAGCCGAAGTAAGAACCGATCTGCAGGTTCACCGGGGAGCCCGCGCCGGGCCGGCCCTCGAACTCCACGAAGTGGGCACCGTCCTCGACGACCTGGCGCAGACCCGGTGACGTCGGGTACCGGTCGCCCAACTTCTCACGCAGCGTGTTCAGCACGTGCTCGGCCACTGCCGGCCCCACCAGTTGCAGCAACTGGAACGGTCCCATCGGCAGGCCCAACGGACGTAGTGCGGCATCGGCTACCTGCACCTCGGTGCCGTCCTCCAGGGATCCGAGCACCTCACCGAGCAGCCGTACCAGCAGCCGGTTGACGACGAACCCGGGGGCGTCGGCCACCGCGATCGCGGTCTTGCGGCACTCCTTGGCAACGGCGAACGCAGTGGCGTAGGCGGTGTCGTCGGTCTTCTCGGCGCGCACCACCTCCACCAACGGCATCTGTGCGACCGGGTTGAAGAAGTGCAGACCCACCACCCGCTCCGGGTGATCCAGGTCGGCGGCCATGTCCGTCACCGACAGTGCGGAGGTGTTCGTGGCCAAGATCGTCTCAGGTGTGATGACCTGCTCGAGCTCGGCGAAAACCTTCTTCTTCACCTTCAACTCCTCGAACACCGCCTCGATCACCAGGTCCCGACCGGCCAGGTCGGCCAGGTCGGTGGTCACGGTGACCGATGAACGCAGCCGGTTGGCCTCATCGGCATCGATCCGGCCGGACTTGGCGAGTTTGTCCACCTCGGCATGGACGAACCCCAGCCCGCGCTGGGCGCGTTCGGAGTCCAGGTCCCGCATGATCACCGGCACCTTCATCCGGCGAGCGAACAGCAGCGCCAACTGACTGGCCATCAGCCCGGCGCCGGCGATGCCAACCGACCGTACTGGGCGGGCCAGCTCGGCATCGGGCGCTCCGGCCGGGTTCTTCGCCCGCCGCGTGGTGAGGTCGAAAGCGTAGACACCGGCGGCGAACTGGGGAGACAGGAGCAGTTCCGCCAGGGCATCGTTCTCGGCCTCATAGGAGGCGTCACGGTCCTTCTGAGCGGCCAGGGCCAGCAGGTCCAGGGCCCGGTAGGGGGCCGGAGCGGCGCCGTGCAGACGCTGGTCCACCTTCTCCCGAGATGTCTCGATCATCTGACGCCAGGTCTCCTCCTCGACCGGCTCGGGACGGGCCACGTGCAGCCCGCGCAGCACCGAGGCGCTCCAGCGCAGCGACTGGGCGAGGAAGTCCGCCGACTCCAGCACCACGTCGGCGATCCCCATCTGCACCGCCTGCTCGGCGTTCAGTTGGCGATTGTTGCGCAGCGGATTGTCGATGATCACCTTGAGCGCGTTCTCGATGCCGATCAGGTGGGGCAGGAGGTAGGTGCCACCCCAGCCGGGAATCAGTCCGAGGGAGGTTTCGGGCAGTCCGATGTTGCGTACCGGGGCGGCCACGGTGCGGTAGGTGGCATGCAGGGCCAATTCCAGCCCCCCGCCAAGGGCCGCGCCTCCGATATACGCGAAACTGGGCACCGGCAGGTCGGCCAGCATCGCGAACACCTCATGGCCGGTTTCGGCGATACCGCGAGCGTCTGCCTCGGTGGTAATCGAGGCGGCTCCGTGCAGATCCGCGCCGGCAGCGAAGTGGAACATCTTCCCCGTCACGGCGGCGGCGACAATCTCTCCGCGGCGGGCGCGTTCGGTGATCGCTTCCAGCGCCGTCCGTAGTTCGGCCATGCCGCCCGGGCCGAGGGTGTTGGGTCTTCTGGGCCCCTGCTGGTTGTCCAGGGTGATCAGGGCCAAGGTGCCCAGGTCTTCCAGGTCGACGTCGCGCACCAGGGCGCGGGTGATGCGTTCGCTCATCGGCTCTGCTCCTCAGTGTGGTGGGGGTTCTCCCAGATGACGGTCCCGCCCTGCCCCAGGCCGACGCACATCGTGGTGATCCCGTACCGCACCTGCGGATTGTGTTCGAAGGCGTGGGCGAGTTGTGCCATCAGTCGCACCCCGGAGGCGGCCAGGGGGTGCCCGACGGCGATCGCCCCGCCGTAGGGGTTGACGCGCGGGTCATCGTCGGGAATGTCGAAGGCGTCGAGGAACGCCAGTACCTGCACGGCGAAGGCCTCGTTGATCTCGATCAGACCGATGTCCTCCATGGTCAAGCCCGCCAGTTCCAACGCCCGGCGGGTGGCCGGCACCGGCCCCACGCCCATCACTTCCGGGGCGACGCCGGCGTAGGCATAGGAGACCAGGCGCATCCGGGGAGCCAGGCCCAGTTCCGCGGCGACGTCGGCCGCGACCAACACCGCACCGGTGGCGCCGTCGGTCAACGGGGAGGACGTCGCTGCGGTCACCCGCCCGCCGGGGCGGAAGGGGGTGGGAAGGTCCGCGACCCCATCCAGGGTGGTGCCCGGCCGGGGCGGCTCATCGGCGGTGGCCAGACCCCAGCCGCGCTCGGAGTCGGGAACGCCCACCGGGACCAGTTCGGGGCCGATGTGGCCGGCGTCCAGTGCGGCGGCGTACTTGGCCTGGGAGGCCACCCCGTAGGCGTCGGCACGCTCCTTGGTCAACTCCGGATAGCGGTCATGTAGGTTCTCCGCGGTGGCACCCATGACCAGGGCGTCGGAGTCGACCAAACGCTCGGTCATGAACCGTGGGTTCGGGTCGGCGTCTGCTCCCAGAGGGTGGCGGCCCATGTGTTCCACGCCTCCGGCGAGAGCGGCATCGATCGCGCCGACGGCGATCGAGGCGGCAACCTGGGTGACCGCAGTCATCGCCCCCGCGCACATCCGGTCAACGGCGTACCCGGGGATCTCCGTGGGCAGCCCGGCGAGCATCCCCACGGTGCGGCCCAGCGTGAGCCCCTGGTCCCCGGACTGGGTGGTAGCCGCTATGGCAACCTCGCCGAGCCGCTGCGCCGGCAGGCCCGGGTTGCGCCGCAGTAGATCGCGCACCACCGCAACCGCCAGATCGTCGGCCCGGGTCTGGGCATAGATGCCCTCGGGACGGGCCCGCCCGAACGGGGAGCGCGCCGCGTCGACCAGGACGACATCACGACCGTGCAACGCCATCGTCTACCTCCAAAGCGTGAGACTGCCAGTACTAGGTAACCTGGATCACTCTATCTCACGTGACGATGGCAGCGGACGACACTGCGAGCACGATGCCGCGCCGGGCCGCCAGGTTGAGGGCCGGGGCCGGGCTTCGATGCTTCGGTACAAGCGAAGCGAGCAGACCGTGGCTACGCCGGCGCTGGGTCGCCGTCGTCGGCCTTCGGGGGTTCCTCGGGAACACCCACCGGCTGCCCGGTGCGCAAGGCTTCGGTGAGGCGCTCGGTGACCTGTTCCACTTGCCAGTTCCGGGCCTCCAGATCGCGCAGGGTGCTCGCGACCGTCTCCTCGGTGACCGGATCGGGTGGATCCCAGGCGATCCGTCGTTGGGTCTCCGGGGCAAGCAGGTTCTCCTGTGGCACCTGCAACTCATCGGAGAGCGCGCGCAGGGTGGGGCGGACCGCATCCAAACGGGTGGCTGCTTCGGGATGGCGGTCCTTCCACGACCGCGGCTGGGGCAGGGCTCCTTGCTGTTGCGGTCCGCGAGTATTGGGCAGGTCCTCATCCGGCAGGTCCAACGCCCGTGCCACGGCCTCGGCCCACAGCCGGATCCGGCGTCTGGCGCCGCGGTTGGTGAA
>DATGSR010000086.1:0-3089 GCA_035302405.1 Beutenbergiaceae bacterium | reverse complement strand
CCGCGGCGACGGTACGCGCGATCTGTTCCTCCCGATGCAGGAAGTCGGTGCCGGTACCCATCGAATGCACCAGGTACAGCACGGTGTGCACATCCTGCATCGCCGCGCGCACGTCATCGGCGGACTGCAAGTCGGCCTGGGACGTTTCCACCTCGGGAAACCAAGAGCGGGCCTGTAGACGCTCCACGTTGCGGGCAGTGGCCCGGACGGTGAAGCCGGCGGCCAGCAGTTCCGGCACCACCCGGCCGCCGATGTAGCCGCTGGCGCCGGTCACCAGCACGCGCCGGCCCTGCCCTTCCGGAAGTGCCAGACGCAGCGGGGAGGCGGGACCATTAGCCATGCGGTCACGGTACTGCCGCGCCCGCCCTGGCGCCCTCGGAAGCCCCAGTGGATACCGGCGGCGCAGCCCAGGCAACGTAACCCAGGTGGCATAACCAGGTCGAAGTGGCGGCGCAACCCCGACGGCGGAATCCGGGCGGCGCGATCACGCGGCACCATCCCGGTGGGGCCCGCGCTGCGACGGTGGCCCCGCTAACCTCGACAGGTATGAACGCCCCGCCAGGCCGCGTCGTCGTCGTCGGTTCGCTCAACGTCGATCTGACCGTGACCGTGCCGCGCCATCCCCGCCCGGGGGAGACTCTCACCGGGGCGGGCGGCACCTACGCGCCCGGGGGCAAAGGTGCGAACCAGGCGCTCGCGGCCTCGCTGGCGGGTGCCCCCACCTCGATGGTTGGCGCGGTGGGCTCCGACGCCAACGCCGTTACGGCCATCTCGTTGTTACGCCGCGGCGGTGTGGGCCTGGAGGCCGTGGAAACCGTGCCCGGACCCACGGGTCTGGCCGTGATCGCAGTCGATGAGGCCGGGGAGAACACGATCATCGTGGTCCCCGGGGCCAACGGGCAGGTCAGTGCCACCACGGTGGACGCACATGCCGGCACCGTCGGTGATGCCGAGGTGGTGATCAGCCAGTGCGAGATCCCGACCGAAGCGATCACCGCCACAGCACGCGCGACCAAGGGGCGGTTCATCCTCAACCTGGCGCCGGCGACCCCGCTGCCGCTGGAGGTGCTGCGGCGCGCCGATCCCCTGGTGGTCAACGAGCACGAGGCGCAAGTGTTACTGCACCACCTCGAGCACGGCACAACCGACGACGGCGCAACCGTGGTGACGGCGGACGAGCGCCCTGGCGGCAGCGGGCCGCTGCGAGTCGACGACGGCGCCCCCGATTACGCCGAGGTCGCCGCCCGAATTCGCCGGCGCGGCATCGGTGCCGTGGTGATCACCCTGGGCGCGGACGGCGCCCTGGTCGTAGATGACGACGGCGCCACCCCGGTCCCCTCCCCGTCGGTGCAGGTGCTCGATACCACCGGCGCCGGCGACGCGTTCGTGGGCACCCTGGGCGCACACCTGGCCGTCGGAGTGGACCTGCGCACTGCCACCGCTATCGCGTGCCGGGCCGGGGCGCTGGCCACCACCGCCCCCGGAGCCCAATCCTCCTACGCCGCCGCCTTCGCTGCGCTCCGCACCTGACCGCCGTCGTTCACAATCCCACCGGCACCCGGGGCGGACTCAGCCTTCGAGTGTGAAGACCAGCACGACACCGGCGGCTGCGGCCGCGGCAACCAACATTGGGCTCACGCCGTCTCGACCTCTCCGGCCACCATGCGTCCCGCGCGCAGTACCGCCATCACATGGTCCAGCGCTCCCAGATCAGCGAGCGGGTCGCCGTCGAGGATCACCAGGTCCGCCGCCCGCCCCGGTTCGAGCACCCCGATCTGCTCGGCCCCCAACACGGCAGCGGCCTGGGACGTGGCTGCCCGCAACGCCTCACGGGTGGGCAACCCGGCCGTGCCGAGCATCTGTACCTCCCGAACCAGACCGCTACCGAAGCCCACGCCCGGGACGGCGGCGTCGCTACCGGCGATGATGGCCACGCCGGCCTCGTGGGCTTCGGCCAAGCGCTCATACACCCGCTCTACCAGTCGCGCGCGGCCTGGGGGCTGCTCGGCCGGGGCGCCGATTTCCACCAGTAACGTCGGGTCCAGCGCTACCCCACCGGAGGCCATCTGGTCCAGCAGCCCGTCCGGCCAGCCCATCGCCGCCGTCTGGATGACCTGGCCCCCCGGCGCCGCGGGATCCCGCAGGGACAGGTGCTCGATGCCGTCGACACCGGCACGCACAGCCTGGGTCAGGTCGGTTGCGGTGCCGCAGTGGGCCGTCACCGGAACACCCCGGTCATGCGCGGCTGCGGTGATCGCCTCCAGCACGTCGGGGCCATGGGAATCCAGTGGCCGGTCGGGAGTGCCGCTCTCCTGGATCACCTTGATCACATCGACCGGATCGTCGTCGTCGCACAGTTCGGCCACGATCTCCTCGGCCTGCCCCGGACTACCCGGAAGCCGGATGCCATCGGATCCTGCCGGGACGTTGAATGTGCTGATCGGGTGCCCACCGGGTGTGGTCAAGGTTGGGCCGGCGAAGAACACCCGGGGCCCTTCCAGCGTGCCGTCGTCGATGCCCTGGCGCAGTTCCCGCACCCAGGCGAGTTCATCACCGAGGCTGCGCACCGCGGTGATGCCGTGGTTGAGGAAGTCTCGGCGGCCCCCGGGCAGGTACCGGGCCAGGTCCCAGTAGTAGCCGGGCATGTCGGACAGCCCGAACTCGCCGTCCGGGTCGTCCACCGGGGGGAAGGACAGGTGGGTGTGCATGTCGATCAGGCCGGGCATTACCGTGGCGCCGGGGGCATCGAAGATCTGGGCGCCCTCCGGTGTCTCCAGCCGGGACCCGACGTCAACGACCCGACCGTCGCGGACCAGCACGATCGCATCGGCCACCGGCTCCAGGTTCTCGCCCGTCAGCGCCGTGACCCCGCGCAGGGCAAGCCAACCAGCGTGCGCCTCACCGCCGGGGAAGCGGGTGGCGTAGTAGGCGGCCGCGCCGCCTGCTATCGCCGCAACCGCGCCACCGGCCAGGACCCCGCCGGTCCACAGCAGCCGGCGCCGGGTCAGGCGGCGCGGCTTGGCAGGCTCCTGTTGCTCAGGTTGGCCGGCCTGGGCGCTGTCGGCGACCGGCGCGGCGGCTTCGGCCCG
>DATGSR010000085.1:0-4527 GCA_035302405.1 Beutenbergiaceae bacterium | reverse complement strand
CCGGTCGGCGTGGCGGATCTGGGCGGATTGGACGTGTGGCAGGCGGTGTGCGCGCAGGTGTTCCCGACGTTGAACAACGGCAGCGCCCCGCCGGCATCGATCGTGGACCATGTTCGAGCCGGCAGGCTCGGCGCGAAATCCGGCACCGGCTTCTATGACTACGCCGAAGGTGCCGACCGCCGCGCGCTGGCGGCGATGGAAGAGTTGTTCACCCACCTGCAAGAGCCGGAGAGCCAGCCGGAACGAGAGCGAGACGTGGAGACAGCCGGTTAGCCGGAAGGCTTCCCCGCGGCGCGCTCAACGTGGCGCGCTCGGCACCAGGGGCGATCAAACACATGTTCGAGTAGACTGGTGCTGTGTCCGCCGGGCCCACCATTCTGCACGCCGACCTGGACGCGTTCTACGCCTCGGTCGAGCAACTCCTGGAGCCCTCGCTGCGCGGCCGGCCGGTGGCGGTCGGGGGCAGCGCCCGCGGGGGAGTGGTGCTGGCCGCGTCGTATGAGGCCAAGGCCCACGGGGTGCAGGGCGGGATGGCCGGGTGGAAGGCGGCCCAACTGTGCCCGGGGCTGACCTTCGTCCGCGGGCACTTCCACCGCTACCAACCGATCGCCGACGACGTGATGCAGATCCTGGGTGAGGTCACCCCGGCGGTGCAGCGCATCTCGATCGATGAGGCGTTCCTGGATGTCTCCGGGGCCACGCACCTGTTCGGTTCGCCGGAGCAGATTGGGGCGTTGATCCGTCACCGGGTGCGCACCGAGGTGGGCCTGCCGATCTCGGTCGGCGGGGCCGCCACCAAACACCTGTCGAAGATCGCTTCCCAGGTCGCCAAACCCGACGGGCTGATCGTGGTCCAACCCGGTACCGAACGAGCGTTCCTGGACCCCCTCCCGGTTGACCTGCTGTGGGGCGTCGGCCCGGTGACCAGCCGGCGCCTGACCGAGATGGGCATCAACACCATCGGCGAACTGGGCCGAACCGACAAGGCGTTGATGGAACGACTCCTGGGGCGAGCGGTTGGCGCGAAGCTGCACAGCCTGGCCCACAACGAGGACCCGCGGCGCGTGACGACGGCGAGCCGGGCCCGGTCCGTTGGCGCCCAGTCTGCCCTGGGTCGGGTGCGTGCGACGCCGGAGTTGGTGCGCAATGTGCTCAGCGGCCTGGCCGAACGGGTCGCCGGGCGCCTGCGGGCCAAGGGCAGTGCGGGGCGCACCATCACCGTGCGGGTGCGGTTCGCAGGCATGCGCGCCCTCACCCGGTCCCACACCCTGGCTCAGCCGATCTCGGCGACCCTGACGCTGACCGAGATCGCCGAGACCCTCGCCTGGCGCGCGATCAACGCAGGCACACCCGGGCCCACCGGCCGCACCGGAGCAAGTGGAAGCCGAACGGAGATCACCCTGCTCGGTATCTCGGTGTCTAATCTGCAACCCCAGCAGGCCATCCAGATGGAACTGCCCCTGCCGCCGCCCGACCCATGGCGCCCGGGATCTGCCACCGGAGCGGCCCGCTGGGCGTTGGACCACTCGATGGATGCGGTGCGCCAGCGATTCGGGCGCGCTGCGGTGGGCTATCTGCCGACGGCGCTGGGGGAGTCGGCCGGGGTTCCCGATGAGTTCCGCGAGCTCGCCGAGCGGGACCTATAGTCCCCGTGCTCGCTTAGTCCGCGTGCTCGCTGAGCGGGATCCGTCGTCCGCGTGCTCGCCGAGCGGGATCCATAACCTTCGTGGTTACTGTGGACCATGGTGCACATCCGCGACATCGTCCGCCTCGCCGTCGGCCGTGACGGCTCGCCGGGCCGCCAACCGGACTGGATGGTGCTGGACCTGCACGGCAGTTACCCCACGCACGCTTCCGGCGGCGCGCTCAGCATGCTGCGCAGGGAGGAGAGTTTCGAGCAGTTCACCGGGCGTCTGGAGCGCCTCGCCCAACTGCCCTGGCTCACCGGAGTGTTGGTGCGAGTGGGGGACCTCAAAGCGGGCCTGGCCACGTCCCGCGCGCTCGGCACCGCGCTGGGACGGCTGGCCAAGAAGGTGCGCGTGGTCGGGTACGTCCCACAGGTGTCGATGCGCAGCCTGCTGGTCACCGCCGAATTGGCCGAGATCGCCGCACCGGAATCGGCGGAGGTGCAACTGCCCGGGTTCGGCGCCGAGCAGGTCTACCTCGGCGCGTTCCTGCACAAACACGGCGTCGGATTCGAGAACCTGCGCATCCGGGAGTACAAGTCCGCGCTCACCAGGTTCTCCGAGGACCACATGGACGCCTACGAGCGGGAGCAACTGACCGCCTACCTGGACTCCGCCGAACGCACCTGGCTGCACACCGTGGCTGATGGTGCTGACCCGGAGACCGTCTTCGACGCCGGGTTCACCAGCGCCGCCGAACTGCAGGACGCCGGCCTCATCACCAAAGTCGCCTACGACGATGAGATCGTCACGATCGTCGACCAACCCCTGGCCCGCAGCCTGGACGTGCTGTTGCCACCGCGGTCCAAGTCCCGCCCCGGGTCGCGGTCCAAGCGCCGCAGGCATCTCGGGGTGGCCGTGGTGCCGGTGATCGGTGCGATCGTCTCCGGGCGTTCCCGCCCGGCCCCGCCGGTGCCGCTGGTACCCGGGCCGTGGGCCGGGGCGAGCACAGTGGTGGCCACACTGCGCAAGGCCGACCGGGATGAACACACCGCCGCGATCGTGCTCTACGTCGACTCCTCCGGCGGGTCGGCACTGGCCTCGGACCTGATCGGCCGGGCGGTGGCCCGCTGTCGCAAACCCGTGGTCGCCGTCATGGGGGAGGTGGCTGCCTCCGGCGGTTACTACGTACTCGCCCAGGCCGACCACGTCGTCGCCGACCCCTTCACCCTCACCGGCAGCATCGGCGTCGTGCTGGGCAAACCGGTGCTGGCCCAGTTCAACGCCAAGCACGGTCTGAAGCCGGAGACCGCCGGGCGGGAACTCGCACTGTTCAACAGCCCGAACCGGTCCTTCTCCGAGGCCGAACGGCAGTGGGCCGAGAAGATGATGGCCCAGGCCTACGACCGGTTCATCGCCCGCGTGGCCACTGGACGGGCCATGACCCCCGAGCAGGTGGACCGGATCGGCCGCGGCCGGATCTGGAGCGGCCAGGACGCACGCGGGCACGGGCTGGTGGATGAACTGGGCGGCCTGCACGAGGGCATCGCAGCCGCTCGCAGGCTTGCCGGCCTCGGTGCGCACGCACCCGTGCGGCACGCCTCGCTCGGGTTCTCCCTGCCCGGCGTCCCGGCGTTCGGGCACGGCACGGCCCAGGGGGTTAGTGGTGCGGTGGAGCGGCTGTGGCCGTTCGGTTCGGAACGGGTGCTGACCTGGTTCGACCAAGCGGTGCGGATCCGGTGAACGACCCGGCTGGGGGGATTCGGCCCCGGACCCGGCCGATTCGCCACCCGGTCCGAAAGTGTGCGCGGCGCCGCGGATCGGCGGGACTTTCTGCCCAAAATGCGCACAAACCCGCTGCTACGTTGAGCGATAAGGATCGGGGTGGCATACGCCGCCCCGGTCGCACACTGCGAGGTAAGGAGTTCAGGTGGCCATCGTGACCGGGTTTCTGCCCACACCAGCGGGGCGAGCAGCATTGCAGCACGCCGAACGGGAAGCCAAGCGGCTGGACGCCAAACTCGTGATCGTCAACTCCTATGAGGACGACCGGGACTGGAACGCCCGGGATGGCCGCGAGGTGGAGGAAGAACTCGAGGAGATCCGCCGCCGGCTCAACGCTGCAGGGGTGCAGAACGAGCTGCGCACTCTGGTCCGGGGCAACACTCCGGCCGAGGACCTGCTGGAGGTCGCCGACGACGAAGACGCCCGCTACATCGTGATCGGCCTGCGGCGACGCACCCCGGTGGGCAAACTCATCCTCGGGTCCAACGCTCAGCAGATCCTGCTCGACTCCAACCGTCCGGTGATTTCGGTCAAACCAGACGAGAGCAACTGATCGCTCCGCCGCCTGCCGAGAGGCGGCGGAGCACCGGTCACACGGAACATCGAGACCGGACGGCGTCGTGGTCGCGTCGAGCGTGTTCGCTGAAGGCGAACAGCGGTGCTGGCCGCCGCCGCGCCACCCACGGCTCAGGGCAGAGCCACCCGCACTCCTGCTTTTTTCCGGAACGCCTCCCGCGCGGGTGCGAGGCATGCCCTCCCGCACCTGGAAACCCTTGGATACACCGCGCCCGCCCCGGCCAAACTGCTTGCGCGGAGACGACCGGCAGGACTATCGTCCGAGCAATCCCGCGTCGCTGTTCTGGCATGGATAACCAGGGGCGTGGGGGGAACCAGCAACCATGCCCATGCGGAACATGCGTCACAACAATCTCGGGTGACGGTGAGGAGCGTGGGCGATGGAGCCACCGCAGATCAGGGTCAACGGCCAGGCGCTCGCGGCCGATTCGGCCGGCCCGCACACCAACCTGCTCACCTGGCTGCGTGACCAAGGCCTGACCGGCGCCAAGGAGGGCTGCGCCGAGGGGGAGTGCGGGGCGTGTGCCGTCATGGTCGCCCG
>DATGSR010000084.1:0-3701 GCA_035302405.1 Beutenbergiaceae bacterium | reverse complement strand
CCGCCGGGGCGCGGCGTCAGCCACACCGCGTCGAACTGCTTACCCACCGACAGGTCACCGACCTGCTCGCCCAGTCCCATCGCCAGCGCACCGGAGCGGGTGACCAGGTGTAGCAGGTCGGCGGCCGCCAGATCGACACCGTCTTGGGCGCGCAGGCGCTGCACGAAGTAGGCCTGCAGCCCCTCCTTGAACAGGCAGAAGCCGGTGCCGGCACCGACGTCGGTACCCAGGGCCACCTGCACCCCGGAGCGCTGGTGGGCGCCGAGCGGGAACAGGCCACTGCCCAGGGCGAAGTTCGACGACGGGCAGTGCGCCACCGCTGCGCCGGCACCGGCCAGCGCGTCCAGTTCAGCGGCAGTGGGGTGCACGTTGTGGGCGAACACCGACCGCTCGGTGAGCAGCCCGTGGCGGGCGTAGGTGCTGGTGTAATCGGCCTCCCGCGGGAACAGTTCCCGCACGGCGGCGATCTCCTGGGTGGTTTCGTTGAGGTGCGAGGTCAGCCATAACCCGCCGGCGGCCGAGCCGGCGAAGCGGTCCTGCCCCCAGGACAACAGATCCGCACAGGATTGCAGCATCCCCTCAGTGGCGGACAGGGAGAACCGCGGCGTGACGGCATAGCGCAGCCGGCCGTGGCCGTGCCAGCGGGTGGCCAGGTCCTGGCCGGCCGCGAGCGCCTGTTCCGGAGTGCACAGCAGGTCCTCCCGCAGTTCCCGGTCGCTGACCACCAACCCGGCGGTCAAGCGCAGGCCCACATCGGCTGCCCGCTGGAAGAGGATGTCGACGGCGGAAGCGAAGTGGGAGCCGAACACCAGCGCCGTGGTGGTGCCCGAACCGACCAGCGCTGCCAGGAACTCGCCGGCTACCGCCCGGGCGTAGGAGTCCTCGGCCAACCGGCTCTCCTCGGGCAAGGCCCGTTCCTCCAACCACTGCAGCAGGCCCATACCAAGGCCGCCGATGGCCCGGATCTGGGGGAAGTGCACGTGGGTGTCCACCAGTCCGGGCAGCAGCACCCCTTCGGTCAGGTCGACGACGTACTCGCCGGGGTAAGCAGCGGCCGCCGTCGCCGGGTCGGCACGGTCGATGATCACACCGTCCCGGACCACCAACGCGGTCTCCTCGGCGCGTAACCCGGCCGGATCACCCAGGTCTCCAGGGGTGTCCAGCACCATGGCGCGGTAGATCGTCACGGGCGCTCCTTGGGTCCGTCCGCGTGTTGGGGCAGGTTCGCGGGGGCGGATCGAGGTTGGTTACCACCAGGTGCCGCCGCGGGCGCACCCGCGTCCGGCTCACCGCGCCGCTCGCGGTCCGGATCGGATGCTTCCCGGGGCCCGCGGGGTTGCTCGGACAGGCCCAGGGCGCCCACCAGGTCGGCGGCCACGGACAGTGCGATGACCGCGGGGTTCTTTCCGCCGATGCCCGGCAGCCCCACCGGGCAGGTGATCCGGTCGATCACCCCGGCGCCGTGGCCGGCTTCGGCTAATCGTTTCCGGAACCGCGCCCACTTCGCCGAGGAACCGATCAGTCCGATGGTGCCCAGGTCCTCCCGGCGCAGCGCCGCCTCGCACAGCACCAAGTCCTCGGCATGGTCGTGGGTCATGATCACCACATGGGCACCGGCGGGCAGGTCGGCCAGCACCGTCTCGGGCGCCGGCCCGCCGTGGGTGTGCACCTGGGCGGTGCCGGTGAGCACGTCGCCCAACCTGGCTTCGGTGAGGAACCCGTCCCGGGTGTCGGCAAGGTGCAGGGCCAGCGGTAGGCGGGACAGGATCCGGGCCAACTCATAGCCCACGTGGCCGATGCCGAAGACAGCGATGGCAGACGGCGCGGCCACCGGTTCGAGCAGGATGCTCACCTCTCCCCCGCAGCACTGCCGCCCGTGCATCGTCAGCACATGCTCGTTCAGCGGCATCTGCACCATCTGCGGGCCGGTGGTGCCGGCGGCCAGCATCTGACGGGCGTGGGAGATCGCGGTGGCCTCCAGGTTCCCCCCGCCGATGCTGTCCCAGGTCTCCTTGGCGCCGACCACCATCTTCGCCCCGGCCTCCCGTGGGGTGTGCCCGCGGGCGCTGGCCACGGTGACCAGCACCCCGGGCTGGTGGTGGATGCGCAGGTGCTGCAGCGCCGTGAGCCAGTCCATGTCAGGTTCCCTGGGCTCCGGCCGCCGCGCCGCTACGGGCGGCCACCTCGCCGTCGTCGGCGTTGGCGGTCCCTGTGCCGCGCACATGCTGGATCGCCCAGAACACCGCCTCGGGGGTGGCGGGGCTGGCCAGTTCCACCACCGGCGCGCCGGTGCCGGCAGCAGGTCCGGGTGCGAATGCGGCCACCGCGCGGCGCAGTGCCTCTCGAATGCTGAAGGCGAGCATCAGCGGGGGTTCGCCCACTGCTTTGGAGCCGTACACCACGCCGGGTTCAGTGGCCTGGGTGAACAGGTGTACGTGGAACTGCTCGGGCATCTCGGCGAAACTGGGCAGTTTGTAGGTGCTCGCCCCCTGGGTGATGACCCGCCCGCGGCCCGGGCCGTCGGTGGTGTCCCAGAGCAGTTCTTCCAGGGTGAGCCACCCGGCGCCCTGCACGAAACCGCCCTCGATCTGCCCGATGTCCACCAGCGGGGACAGGGAGTCGCCCACGTCGTGGACGATGTCGGTGCGCAGGAACCGGTAGGCGCCGGTGAAGCCGTCCACCTCCACTTCGCTGACGGCAGCGCCGTAGGCGAAGTATTTGAACGGGGATCCCTGCATCCGGGTGGAGTCGAAGTGGATGCCCTCGGTGCGGTAGTAGCCGGCGGCGAACAGCGGCACACGCTGTAGGTACGCCTCTTGGACCACCTCGGTGAAGGTGAGGGTGCGGTCGGGGTTGTCGGTGACGTCGGCGCGGCCGGAGCCGGTCTGCCCGATGGCGCTGACCTTGCCCGCTTCGAAGCGCACGTCATGGGGGTGGGTGTGTAGGTCGGCCGCGGCCACCCGGGCGAGCCGGTCGCGGATCTGCACGCAGGCGTTGAGCACCGCCCCGCCGTTGAGGTCGGAGCCGGAACTGGCGGCGGTGGCCGAGGTGTTGGGCACCTTGTCGGTGCGAGTGGGGGCCAGGCGCACCTGGGCCAGCGGCACGCCCAGGGCCGTGGCGGCCACCTGGCGCATCTTGGTGTGCAGCCCCTGGCCCATCTCGGTGCCGCCGTGGTTGATCAGCACCGACCCGTCCTTGTACACGTGCACCAGGGCACCGGCCTGGTTGAAGGCGGTGAAGTTGAAGGAGATACCGAACTTCACCGGAGTGGTGGCAAGGGCGCGTTTGGTATGCCGGTGGGCGGCGTTGAACTCCTCGATCTGCCGCTGCCGGGCTCCGATGTCGGCGCGGGTGCGCACCTGGTCCCAGATGGTGGCCAGCCGTTCGGCGTGGCGCACCTCCTGGCCATACGGGGTGAGCTGGCCGGGTTGGTAGAAGTTCTTCCGGCGCAATTCATCGGGGTCGAGGCCCAGAACCGGGGCGGCCCGGCCCAGGATGTCCTCGATGACGAGCATGCCCTGCGGGCCGCCGAACCCGCGGAAGGCGGTCTGGGAGGTCTTGTTGGTTTTGGCGATGCGGCCGTGCACCTCCACGTGCGGGATGTAATAGGCGTTCTCGATGTGGCACAAGGCCCGGGACAGCACCGGTTCGGACAGGTCCAGGGCCCACCCGCCGTCGGCGGTGATCGTGGCGCGCAGCGC
>DATGSR010000083.1:0-5838 GCA_035302405.1 Beutenbergiaceae bacterium | reverse complement strand
GCGGCCACGGCCGAGGCGGTGTCATGGGAACCCACGGCTACCAGCGCCGGCTCCCCTAGCCCAAGGCTCGGGCGCAAGCGGCCGACGGCGGTGCCCGGTTCCACCAGCGGCGGCAGCAGCCGTGCCACGTCGGTGCCGTAGGTTTGCGCGAAGCGATCCAGGATGTCGGCGGACCACGTGCGGGTGGTGACATCCAGCAGCCCGGTGGTGGAGGCGTTGGTCACCTCGGTGAGAGTTACGCCGGTGAGCCAGTGGCCCAGCAAATCCGGCATCAGCAGCAGTCGCCGGGCTGCCTCCAGGTGGACCGACCCGGCAGCAGCGGCGAGTTGGAAGATGGTGTTGAACGGCAGCACCTGCAGACCGTTGCGGGCGTAGAGCCAGTCGGCCGGCAGGTGGGCGAAGACCTCCTCGGGGACACCGTCGGTGCGGCCGTCACGGTAGTGCACCGGGTTACCCAGGAGCGACCCGTCGTCGTCGAGCAGCCCATAATCCACCGCCCACGAGTCGATCCCCACGGATGTGAGCGGGCCGTGTTCACGGGTTGCGACCTTCAAACCGTCCAGCACCTCGGCGTACAGCCGCAGCGCATCCCAGTGCAGCACCGTGCGCTCCCCCGCGGGCACCGTGACGGGTTCGTTGGGGAATCGGGCGACCTCGGTGGTGTGCAACTGCCCGTCGTGCAGTTGACCGGTGATCACCCGGCCGCCGGAGGCGCCCAGGTCCACGGCGGCGAAGGTCGACTGCGCAGCGCGGGGACCGTCGTCGGGGCTGGAAGGGCTGCTGGTCGAGCGGGCCATGATCTAGCGCAGGAACGCGGCGGGCACGCCGGAGTCGACGGGGATGTGCAGCCCGGTGGTCAGCGGTAGGTCGGGGCCGGTGAGGGCGAAGACGGCGGCGGCGACGTGCTCGGGCAGGACCTCTTGTTTCAGCAGGGTGCGCCCGGCGTAGTAAGCGCCGAGTTCCTCTTCAGCCACGCCGTAGACCTCGGCACGTTTGGCGCCCCACCCGCCGGCGAAGATGCCCGACCCGCGCACCACGCCGTCGGGGTTGATGCCGTTGACGCGGATGCCGTGCTGCCCCAGTTCGGCGGCCAGGAGCCGCACCTGGTGGGCCTGGTTGGCTTTGGTGGCTCCGTAGGCCACGTTGTTGGGGCCGGCGAACAGGGCGTTCTTGGAGGCGATGTAGACGATGTCGCCGCCCATGTTCTGGGCGATCATCGCCCGGGCCGCTTCGCGGGAGACCAGGAAGGAGCCGCGGGCCATCACATCGTGTTGCAGGTCCCAATCCGCCGTGGTGGTCTCCAGCAGCGGTTTGGAGATGGACAAGCCGGCGTTGTTGACCACCAGGTCCACCCCACCAAAAGCCAGGGCGGCGGCGTTCACCCAGGAGGTGACCGCGTGTTCGTCGGTGATGTCCCCGCCGACGGCGATGGCCACGTCCGGCCCGCCGAGTTCTTCGGCAACCTGCCCGGCGCCCTCCAGGTTGCGGTCGGCCACCACCACACATGCGCCCTCGGCGGCCAGGCGCTGGGCCACGGCCTTGCCGATCCCCGAGGCGGCGCCGGTGACCAGCGCGATCCTGGTGGCCAGCGGTTTGGGTGTGGGCATGCGCTGGAGTTTGGCCTCCTCCAGCGCCCAGTACTCGATGCGGAACTTCTCCCGCTCATCGATCGGGGCATAGGTGCTGATCGCTTCCGCCCCGTGCATCACGTTGATCGCGTTGACGTAGAACTCCCCGGCCACCCGGGCGGTCTGCTTGTCCTTACCGAAGGAGAACATCCCCACTCCGGGCACCAGCACGATCGCCGGATCCGCCCCCCGCATCGCCGGGGAGTCCGCATCCGCGTGCCGGTGGTAATAGGCGGCGTATTCCTCCCGGTAGGCCTCGTGCAGTTCCCGCAGCCGGGCGATCGCCTCCTCCAGCGGCGCAGTGGCGGGCAGGTCCAGCACCAGCGGTTTGACCTTGGTGCGCAGGAAGTGGTCCGGGCACGAGGTGCCCAACTCGGCCAGCGCGGGCAGTTTCTGTCGGGCGAGGAACTCCAACACGACGTCGGAGTCGGTGAAGTGAGCGACCTGGGCCCGGTCGGTGCTCGCCAACCCGCGAATCACCGGAGCCAGCGCCGCCGCCCGGGCCCGTCGTTCGTCGTCGGGCAGTGCTTCGTTACCGGGCACGACGGCGCCAAAGGGGTGGTGGCCCTGGGCAGCCAACCGCTCGGCGCGTTCGGCGATGAACTCCTCGGCGGTACGGATGATCTCCAGGGAGTTGGCTTCACTCTCCTCGCTGGTGGCACCCCAGGCGGTGATGCCGTGCCCGCCCAGGATGCAGCCGATCGCCTGCGGGTTCTCCCGCTGGATCTGGGCGATGTCCAGGCCCAGTTGGAACCCGGGCCGGCGCCAGGGCACCCACACCACCCGGTCGCCGAAGCATTCGCGGGTGAGTTCCTCCCCGTCGATCGCGGTGGCCAGCGCGATACCCGAGTCCGGGTGCAGGTGGTCCACATGCGGCAGATCCACCAGGGCGTGCATCGCGGTGTCGATGCTGGGCGCCGCCCCGCCCTTGCCGTGCAGGCAGTAATCGAACGCCGCGACCATCTCATCCTCACGGTCCACTCCGGGGTAGACATCCACCAGCGCCCGCACCCGATCCAACCGCAACACCGCCAGACCCTGCTCGGTCAACGTGCCCAGGTCACCACCAGAGCCCTTCACCCAGCACAACTCCACCGGCCCGCCGGTGACCGGATCGGTCGCGGTGCCCTTGGCCGAGGTGTTACCGCCGGCGTAGTTGGTGTTCCGCGGGTCCGAGCCGAGGCGGTTCGAACGGGCGATGAGGTCGGAGGTGATGCTCAACTCAGGTCTCCAGGGTCGGTGATGGGTGGGTGGTGAGTCAGGCGCCCCAGCCGGCCTGGGTGCCGCCGACGCGTTCTTCGGCGATCTTCTCCAGGTAGCCGCTGGCGGCGAAGGTGGCCATCGGGTCCTCCGGCAGGCCGCGTTCGGTGCGCCACTGCGCCAGGGCGGGGCGTACGTCGGTCCAGAAGGCGTCCATCAGGATGGTGTTGGCGGCCAGCACGTCGTTGCTCTCCTGGGCTTTGGCGAGGGCATCCTGGTCGATCTGCAGCGCCTTCAGGACCGACTCCTGCACGTTGAGGACAGAGCGGATCTGGCCGGGGATCTTGGCCTCGATGTTGTGGCACTGATCGAGCATGAACGCCACCGTCGAATCCGGGCCCAGGCCGCCGCCGCGGGCCACCTCGACCATGATCCGGAAGAGTTGGAACGGGTCGGCGGCGCCGACGATCAGGTCGTCATCGGCGTAGAACCGGGAATTGAAGTCAAAGGCACCCAACCGGCCCAGGCGCAGCAGTTGCATGACGATGAACTCGATGTTCGTGCCGGGGGCGTGGTGGCCGGTGTCCAGGCAGACCACCGCCTGCTCCCCCAGCGCCGCGACCTGGGTGTAGGCGGTGCCCCAGTCCGGGACGTCGGTGTGGTAGAACGCGGGCTCGAAGAACTTGTACTCCAGCACCAGGCGCTGGGTGGGCTCGAGTTGGGCGTAGATCTCGGTGAGGGATTCGGCGAGCGCGTCCTGGCGGGCGCGCAGGTCCCCTTGGCCGGGGTAGTTCGTGCCGTCGGCGAGCCAGATCTTCAGGTCCCGGGAACCGGTGGCGCCCATGATCTCCAGGCAGCGCAGGTGATGGTCGATCGCCTGCCGGCGGGCCCGGGGGTCGGTGGCCGCCAGGGAGCCGAACTTGTAGGCCTCGTCCTGGAAGGTGTTGGAGTTGATGGTGCCCAGCCGCATCCCGTGGTCCTCGGCGTAGCGGCGCAGGTGGGCGTAGTCGTCCACGGTGTCCCAGGGGATGTGCAGCGCCACGATCGGGGCTCCGCCGGTGTGGGCGTGCACCTGGGCGGCATCGGCGATCTTCTCGTAGGGATCGCGCGGCACCCCGGGTTGGGGGAACACCTTGAAGCGGGTTCCGGAGTTGGCGAACGCCCAGGAGGGCAGTTCGATCTCCAGGTCCTGCACGGTGTCCAGTGGGTCTAGTGCGGCCGTGGCGGCCGGCGTTGCGGCTGTCATGTCGGGTTAACTTTCTGTAATTGGTCCTCGAGATTGAACACTTCGTCCAGTTGGACGAACTGCTCATCGGGTCGCCCGTCGTCGGATACGAAGAACTCGGCCATCTCCGCCTGCCAGCGGGCGTTGACCGCGGTGGCGGCCATCGCCCGCTGGGCAGCGCCCAGGTCCTCGCTCTCCACGTAGCCGACGAGCAGCCCGTCCGGAGCCAGGAACAGGGAGTAGTTGCGCCACCCTGATTCGTGCAGTGCCTGGAGCATTTCCGGCCATACGGCGGCGTGCCGGGCGCGGTACTCCTCCACGCGGTCGGGTTTGACCCGAGCAACGAGACAGTAGCGGCGCATCCTCATCAGAAGTTGAAATCGTCGATGTTGTCGGCGTTGAACCGGGTGGGCGGGCCGAGGATGACCACACCTTCCGGTCCCACGGTGTACTCGCCCAGGTCGCCGGCGGTGAAGGTGTCCCCTTCTCCGCTGATGATCCCGGAGGCGAACGCGGCGCCGGTGTAGGCGGCGAGTTGACCCAGTGCGCCCGGGTCCCACAGCGCGAACTCGGTGACGGTGCCGTCGTTGACGTATTCACGCATGTCGTTCGGGGTGCCCAGTCCGGTCACGGCCACGTCGTAATCCGAGCCCTGCACGTACCGAGCGGCAGCGAGGATACCCACGGTGGTGGGTGCGACGATGACCTTCAGGTCCGGGTGGGCCTGCAGCAGACCCTGGGTCTCGGCGAAGGACTTCTCGTCCTCGTCATCGCCGTAGACGGTGGCGACGAGTTCGAGATCGGCGTAGTCCGGGTTGTTCTCCAACTCCTCTTCCATCACGGCGATCCACGCGTTCTGGTTCGCCGCGTTGGCGGTGGCGGAGAGCACTGCGATCTGCCCTTCGCCGTCGGCCTGCTCGGCGGCCATCTCGATGAGGGCCTTGCCGACCTCGTCACCGTCCACCTGGCTCACGAACAGGTCGCGGCAGGAGGGGTCGACGTCGGAGTCGAAGGTGATGATCGCTGCCCCGCCGGCACTGGCCTGATCCAGGGAGGAGCACAGCGCGTTCGGGTCGTTGGCGGACAACAGGATGGCGTCCACGCCCTGCTGGGACAGCGTGTTGATGTAACTCACCTGCGAGGATGCCGAGGCGTCGGAGGGCCCGGTGTACTCGTAGGTCCCGCCCAGTTCGGTGACTACCGCTTCGGCGCCCTCGGAGGAGGTCTCGAAGTAGGGGTTGTTCACCGATTTGGGCAGCATGGTGATGGCCAGGTCTGCGGCGTACTCACCGTCGCCGGCGGCCTCACCGTCATCACCGGCGTCGTCGGCGCCGGCGTCTTGCGTCTCGTCGGTGCCGGTGTCCGCATCGTCCTCCACGCTGTCCTGCGTGGTGCCACCGCAGGCGGATAGCGCGAGGCCGAGGCCCAGCATCAGTGCGATGGCGCGAGTGCGTCGTTGCGTCCTCGTCATGGCGTTTCCTTTCGTTGTGCCGCGGATGCGGCGGTGGGGGCTGGGTCGGGGTCCGGGGGTCTGCACCGGCGCAGCACGGTCTTGATCCGCGCGAGTACGTTGGGCAGGAGGACGGAGATGATGAGCAATGATCCGGTGACGACGGTGAGGGCCTCGGTGGAGATGCGCTCCAGTCGCAGCGCGTTCTGCAGCGACATCAGCAGCACGACGCCGGCGAACACTCCGGGCAGGGACCCTTTGCCGCCGAAGATGGACACCCCGCCGAGGAGCACTGCGGCCACGACGGTCAGTTCGAGTCCGAATGCGTTGTCCGC
>DATGSR010000082.1:0-4816 GCA_035302405.1 Beutenbergiaceae bacterium | reverse complement strand
TTCCACCGCGCCGCGATCCAGCGGATGGGCTATGAGTCCGAGTGCGCCGAGGTACATCGCCGATACTCCGCCGGGGACAAGGACGGCGCGGCCGCCTCGATCCCGCTTGAGTTGGTGCAGGATGTGGCGCTGGTGGGCACTGCCGAGCAGGTTCAGGAGCAGTTGCGCACCTGGTCGAACACGGTGCTGACCACTCTGATCATCCAGACCGACCTTCGTGCGGTTCCCCGGTTGCTGCCGTTGCTGACCGGAAGCAGCAACTAGCGCACGTCTCCGAACCGGCCCCGCTCAACGCACCGCCACCAGGCGCCGACTGCGGCGCGCGAGTGGCGGCTATGCAGCAGTTCGGCGGGGATGGCCCCTGAGGTCGACCTCCGGTGAGCGGCAGCCGGGGGGAGGGCCCATCCAGGCGCCGTTACCGGCGGCGTCGGCGCAACCACGCGGGCAGGTACCAGCGCGGCACCGGCAGTTGCAGCCCGCCCCACATGATCAACACGAAGCCCAGCAGCAGCGCCGGCAACGCGGGCAGTCGCCACCATTGCACCTGGCTGCCGGAGAAGTCGTAGAGCAGCGCGAACCCCCACAGGCCCAAGGCGATGCCTGGTAGGAAGAACAGCACCAGGCGCTCATCGAGGGCATCGCCCGTCCCCTTGTCGGCCCACCACCGCGCCCGGTGCGTACGGCCCCCGCGGGACCACAGCACCAGTGCCATGGCGGCGACACCGCCCAGGATCAACCCCACAAGGACCACGGCTTCATCCTGACAGACCATCGCCCCGGCCAGGGGTGGCGCCCGCTCCAGGCGTTGCACCAACCGGCACACCCCCGGCGAACCCACCGCCGAAACCCGGAGGTCGACGACGGCGCACCCAGCCGTTGCGGGTCAGCCGCCGTCGGTGGGGTTCAGTTGCGCACGTGCCGCGTCGGCATGCTCCTGGCGGCCGGTGATCAGCGCGTATTTACCGTAATTGACCGGCCAGAAGGACATCAGTTCCCCGCAGTGGTCCGCCAACCGGGGCCAGATGCGGCCTCCGGAGGCGGCGTAACTACCGACGGTCAGTTCGAAGATGTCCGCAGGCGCGGTCATGTACTGGAAGGCAAGGTCGGTGGCCGGGTCGCTGATCGCCGCGGTGGTCCAGTCCAGCACTCCGGTGATGCGCTGGTTCGTATCGACCAGCACGTGGGCGTGGTAGGGCTCGCCATGGGTGAAGGTGGTCCACATCGGCCAGTACGAGTCGTCCTCGAGCCAGGCTTCCCACCGCTGACGAAGCTGGGCAGCCACCGGGAAGGCGGCCGCGACCTCGGCCAGGTCCCGTCGGTGCTGCTCGCGTACGTCTGCGACGCTCAACGGCACCAAGCCGGCCGCCTGGAAGTCGTCGGCCGGGATCGCGTGCAGGGCGGCGAGCAGTCTTCCCAGTTCGGTGGCGTAGGTCGCGGACGCCACGTCGACGTGGAAGGTTGGCACGCCGTCGTCAATCGTCATCGCCGGGGAGCCCGGAAGGAGCGGGTAGGCGATGAGATCGTCTTCAGCGATCTGCCATTGTGGAACTGCTACATCCTGAAGGTGCGTGCTGACTACCTCCAGCACGGAGGCTTCGGTGCGGACCGAATCGGCCATGTCATCGCGCCGTGGGATGCGCAGCACCCACTCTTGCCCGTCGGAACTGCGCGCGTAGGCGACCAAGTAATCCAAGCCGGCTTCGTTCAGTCGTACCGAGTCGGGTTGGATCGACAACCCGTGGTTCGCGGCGAGGGCGGCGATCGCCTCCGGTGTACGCGGCATCACCGTGGTTGATGTGCTGGGCATGACCGCAGCCTGGCCGAGGCGCGGCGCGGCGGGCAAGGACAATACGCGCCCGAAGGGACGGAGGCCTGCTGCGGGCCGGCAACTCCCGGGACTCAATCCGGTGACCGAACGTGGGCGACTCGCGGGCAGGAATCCGCTCCGGCTCAGCGCCTGGTCAACACGGCAGGTGTTCGCGGCCTGGAGAGTTTCTCGGGGCTTGCGCACGTAGTAGATACCGCTGATGCGACCGTCGCAGTTGCGTTGACGGCACTACTACGTTGCGGGTTGCTCGACGTCGAGCGCGCAGCGGAATCCGATGTGTGTGGTAGCTGAGTCCCGTTCCTGAGGTTGGCGCGCGGCGGGCCGGTAGCGCAGGCAGTACTCCGGGGCGCACAGGTGGGACCCGCCCTTGACCACGAATCGGTCGCGGGGTTGTTCAGTGCCGCGGTGGGCATGGCGAGGGTCGGTGGGCACGCAGCACGACGACGAGGCCGCCGCGGGGTGGGCGTGCCACCGGTCGGCGGTCCACTCCCACACGTTCCCGATCAGGTCCACCGCCCCGTAGGGGTTCTCCGGGAAGGCGCTCACCGGCGAAGTGCCCGCCCAATCGGTGGTGTTGAGGTACGGGAACCGCCCCTCCCAGGTGTTCGCCATGCGCCGCCCGCCGGGGAACCTTTCGCTACCCCAGGCGTACGGTTCGTGGTCCGCACCGCCTCGGGCGGCGTATTCGTGTTCGGCCTCGGTCGGCAGCCGTTTACCGGCCCAGGTGGCATAGGCCTGGGCGTCCTCCCAGCACACCTGGGTCACCGGGTGGTCGGCGCGGTCGGTCAACGCATCGGATCCCGGGCCCTCGGGGTGGCGCCAGGATGCCCCCGGTGTCCACCGCCACCACGCCGCGGGGTTGTGCAGCGGCACCGGGCCGGGCGTGGGCGTGAACACCAGCGCCCCGGGCACCACCACCGCCGGGTCCACCCCGGGATAATCGCCCGGGTTCGGGGTGCGTTCGGCCACGGTGGTGTACCCGCTGTCAGCCACGAACTGGGCAAACTGGGCGACGGTCACCGGCGCACGGTCCAGGAGGAAACTCGAGACGCGCACCGGGTGGGCCGGCCGCTCCTCGGGGTAGAAGTCCTGCGATCCCATCTGGAAGGTGCCGCCGGGAATGAGAACCATTCCCCCCGGCACGCCAGCGGCCGGCACCGCCCCCGCTGTGGAGGCGCCCGACACCGAGCCAGCCATAGGCAGGGGCTCCTGCCGCCCCGACCCCGGCTTCGGTGCCTGCCGACCTGACCCCGGCCTCGGTGCTTGCCGATCCGGCCCAGGCTGCGGCGACGGCTGGCCGGGCCCGGACTGCGGGGGCGGCCAGCCGGACCGGGGTTGCGACGTCGTCGGCCTTTCGGCGGGTTCGGCTGCGGTCAGGACGCACCTCCCCGCGCCGTGGTCACCGGGTTGGGTTCGGGCAGCGAGCGCCCTTCGGGCACGCCGGCCTCGATGTCCTCCAGCCGGTACCGCACTTCCCGGGTGCCGAACAGGTCCAGGTCGAACGGGGCCTCGTCGGTGCCCAGTTCCCGGTCGATGAGGCGGATCAGTTTGTCCAGCATGCGCTGCACCAGTTGCTCGTCGTAGTCCGAGTGGGTCGGGTCGCCGATGTTGCGCATCTCGCCC
Source organism: Beutenbergiaceae bacterium (assembly GCA_035302405.1). Classification (GTDB taxonomy): domain Bacteria; phylum Actinomycetota; class Actinomycetes; order Actinomycetales; family Beutenbergiaceae; genus CALKWS01. The sequence continues at coordinate 1,365 of DATGSR010000082.1, read as the reverse complement.
GGGTCGGCCGCCAGGTCGTACAGCGCCACGTCGGAGGTCTGGTGCAGTTCCGCGACGGTGCGCGGGGTGAGGTACTGGCTCGGCGAGAACCACCGCACGAGTTTGTACCGGCCATCGGACACTGCGCGGAAGAAGGTGCGTTTATCCATGTCCGGGGCACCGTACTTGCTCCCGGCCACCAGACAATCCTCCGGTGTTTTCGGTGGCCCTTCGCCCAGTTGAGCCAACTCGCCCAGCGGCCCTTGGATGGCCCATTCCGGGTCGAGCATGTTCAGCCCGTCCCAATTGATCAGGGCACCATCCCCTGGCTGGGAGGCCGAGCCTCGCGGCGGTGTGGAGTCCTCCGGTGCCTCGAAGACCTCTCGCAGGTTCCGCCCGGTCAGGGCCGGGTAGCGCTGCTGGATCTCATCCTCCTCCAGGCCCGCCCAGGACAGGAACGTGGTGGCCAGGTCCAGGTGGGAGCCGACCGCGTCGGAATGCACTCCGCTGGGGCCGTTCGGGGAGACGACGGTCATGTTCACCAGCGAGGCTTCCTGGAACGGGATCGCACCCTTCTGGGCCAGGCCGTGCGCGCCGTTCATCTCCCCGTGATCGGCGGTGAGCACCACCACGGTGTCGCGCCACAGGTCCAGGCGGTCGAGTTCATCGAGGATCTTCTGGAACTCCTGGTCCACCATGCGCAGGCAGTTGATCAAGTAGTTTCGGCGGACCTTCCACAGGTCCTCCCGGCCGGCCGGGATGCCCCCGAAGTTCCAGTCGGTGTTGCGTTTGTAGGAGCGTACGCCGTAGGGCTGGGCGTCCAGGTCGTCGTCGAAGTTGGCAGGCAGTTCCACGTCCCACTCGCGCATGAACCCCAGGTCCTGTGGCGCGTGGGTCAGTGCTTGCATCGCGCCGTCGGGGTGGGCTTCTTCGCCGTCTCCGGCTCGCAGGAACATGATGTCGTGGGGGTTGACCATCGAGGAGATCAGCAACCAGGGCTGGTCCGCGGGGCGCTTGTGCCGCAGCCAGTCCACGGTCTCGAAGGCCACGGCGCCGTCGACCATCTCCCCCTCCAGCGGGCGGCCCCAGTTGTCGCCCCAGGACTGGTAGTCGGAGAAGCCGTAATCCTCCAGGGCATCGGGGGAACGCTCGGGGTCGGACAGGTGCCACTTGCCCTTGAACGCGGTGTAGTAGCCCAACTCCCGCAGCATGGTGCCGATCGTGGGGATGTTGGTGTCCATCACATCGGTCCAGGCGAAGTTGGTGTTGTCCCACAGGCCAATGTTTTTGGCGTGCTGCCCGGTCCACATCGTGGCCCGCGAGGGCGTGCACTGCGGCACGGTGCAGTACTGGTTGGCCAGGCTCACCCCCGCCCCGACCAGTCGT
>DATGSR010000081.1:0-2827 GCA_035302405.1 Beutenbergiaceae bacterium | reverse complement strand
CGGTGTCCAGCCCGCGCCGGTGCGCGATCGTCCGCTGCTCACGGCGATGGGCCCACTCGGTAGCATCTGGGACGATGCTCACGATCCACACCCACCGCAGCACTTCCACCGATCCGGCTGAACGTGGCCGCACCTACGGGGAGGCCTGGCGTGAGCAGATCGCGGCGGCGGTAGCGGAGTACCGGCAGTACTTCGAAGACTGGAACCTGCCTGCCAACAGCGTGCGCCGAGCCAGTGAAGCCGCCGGCGAACAGATCCAGACGGCGGCCCCCAACCTGGCCACCGAGATCGCAGCGATCGCCACCGGCGCGGGATTACCCGTCTGGCAGGTGTTGATGCTCAACGCACGCACCGAGATCCTGGCACTGGCCGCCCCAGCGGAGGAGTGTTCCGCGGCGGTGTACTGGCCGCAGGACGGCGCCCCGCATACGCTACAAACTTGGGACTGGCGCCCCGGGGTCGCGCGGGCCGCGCTGGGATGGGTCATCCCCGGGGAGGACACCACAGTGGCGACGTTCGCCGAGTTCGGGCAGGTGGGCAAGATCGGGGTGAACAATCACGGGTTCGGCCTGCACTTCAACATCCTGCAGCACCACAGCGACGCAACGACTCCCGGCGTGCCGGTACACGTGGCAGTCCGCCACATCCTGGCCACCGCCACCACCGTGGAGGAGGCAATCGAGGCGGCGCGCTCGCTGAACTACAGCGCGTCCAGCGTCTTCACCGTGGCGGCACGGTCAGGGGACCTGCGCAGCGCATGCCTGGAGGTCACTCCGGTCGGCGTGGCCGTGATCGAAGGGCGACGTGGTGCAGCGTTGAGTCACACCAACCACTTCCTGGACCCCGAACTCGCCGCGGGAGCCAAGCCGGCAGCGCAGGGCAGCACGTCCCCGGCCAGGTTGGAGTTCATGCACCGCAACGACCGCTCCCTGGCCATCGCCGACCCGCTCCAGCGGATCGCCGCGCTGGCCCGGCAGCCCGACGTGCCCATCTGCGTTCGCCGCGATCCTGCCGTGCCGGCGCGCCAGGACAGCGAGACCAAGGCGACGATCGCTTTGGACCTGCAGCGAGCCACCATGGGGATGCACCCCGGCGGGCCGCGCGATGTACGCAAGGAAACGTGGAAGACGTTGACCGCATCAGCCTCGCGGGCACCGGGCTCGCCCAGTTAAGCGACACCGGCTAGCATCGCCGCCCGGGTTTCAGTCGCGTCTCGGCGAGCGCGTTCCACCGGCCGCTGTTCTCCCGGATGCGCGGGCGCGCAACATCACCACTCAAGGCCGCTCGGCATCAACTCTCAGGTTCGCTCGGTGTCCCCGCTCATCGACAGGGTCGATTGGCCGGGCGTGGCATCGTCATGCCAGCGCAGGAGGGCTGCGACCTGGTCGGGCACGTCCAATGCGGCCTCGTCAATCAGGGTCACTCCGGCATCGGTGGCCAGGACCAATCGACCCAGCGCCCGGTCGGCGCTGACTTCCTCTGGCGCATCGACACCGAGCCCGATGACGTTTTCTCTACGCATCGCGGCCTGAGCCGCCTCCGGACCGATCCACACCGGGGTGGTGCGCAACGCGGAATCGGTGTTCAGCGCTGATTCGGCGACGAGGAGCTCCTCCACCTGTCCGCGGCGCAGCGCGTCCAGCACGTCGCCCACCCCCACCACCGCGGCGCCGTCCTGCCCGGCCTGTTCGTTGTACCGCTCGAGAATCTCCTCCCGCCGGCGCAACCGGAACTGCCCGCTCACCTCGCGAAGTTCCTCGGCGAACGCTTCCTCGTGGACCCCTTCGGCCCTGGACCCGGACTCCAACACGTGCAGGATCCTGCCGACGTGCTCGCTCACCGCTTCCTGCACCAGCGACACCATGCGCACATCGCCGGCAAGAAGCACCAACTCGGGGCGTTGCTCACGGACCCGGTTGTCGATCTCTTCGGCGATCTGGGTGGCATTGCGCTCCCAGGAGTCCTCAGCGCGCGCATGGATTCGCCGATGCGACAGACCGCCCTCGCGGTTCTTGGTCAGTTCGTTCTGGTCGGCGGTCACGCTGTCCTCAGCGGATCGCTCAGCCGCAATGGAGGTGTCCAGGATGCTCAGATCGGCGCCGGACCGGTCCACCTCCACCAGCAGCGCCCGCACCTGGTCATCGGCCTGCCAGGCCAGCGCGAGAACATCCACGCCCCGACCCAGCACCGCGCTGTCCAGTGCGGGCGGCTCGGTGAGCAACCTGTCCACCGCAATGTTGTTCGGTGTCGCGACCAGCAGCCGACCGTGACGGCCGGGGGCACCGGTGTTCTCCAGGACGCGTTGACTGAGAACCTCCAGAAGTTCCGTGCCCGCACCCTGCTCGGCCAACTGCGAGGACAACGTACGCCAGCGCGCCTCCATCTCTTCCTGCGACTGCGGCCCGACGCGGGTCGCGTCGTAGAGCACCGTGGCCACGGCGGTGTCGGTCGGTAGGTCCGGGAACTGGAGTTGCATAACGTCCTCCTGGCTTGGGAATACGACTGAAGCCAGTGAAACAACGACGACGGTCATGCGCGACTTGGAGCAGCCGCGCCCCCGGGCAGCACGGTTGGGTAACCCGTGTGGTGCGGTTGGAGCCCGGTTCAGCGAATGCGGCTACGCCAATCACTCGGCACAGCGCCGCGCGGGCCCGGCACTGGCTGGTCCAGCGGGCGGTGCTGCGGTGGCGCCAAGTCGGGGCCGGTCGTCAACAACTGCGACTCGTAGTCCCAATACCAGGACTCCCCCGGCTCGAAACTGCGCACGTACCGATGCCCGGTGGATTCGTAGTGGGCGGTCGCATGACGGCTGGGTGAACTGTCGCAG
>DATGSR010000080.1:0-3039 GCA_035302405.1 Beutenbergiaceae bacterium | reverse complement strand
GACCCGTCGGCGGCCTCACCGGCGAGCAGCATCTTCGCCAGCGGGTCACCGATCTGGCGTTGGATGAGCCTGCGCAGCGGGCGGGCACCGTAGGAGGGGTCGTACCCTTCCAGGGCCAGCCACTCCCTGGCGGCGTCGCTGACCTCCAGGCGTAGGCGCCGGTCGGCCAACCGGTCCGCCAGGTTCGCCACCTGCAGATCCACGATCGTGCCCAACTCATTGATCGACAGCGCGTCGAACACCACGATCTCATCCAGACGGTTGAGGAACTCCGGTTTGAAGGACGCTCGCACGGTGCTCAGCACAGAGTCCTTCTTGGCATCCGGATCCAGGGAGGGGTCGACGAGGAACTGCGACCCCAGGTTGGAGGTGAGCACCAGGATGGTGTTCCGGAAGTCCACCGTGCGGCCCTGGCCGTCGGTGAGCCGTCCGTCGTCGAGCACCTGCAGCAGGATGTCGAAGACCTCCGGGTGGGCCTTTTCCACCTCATCGAGCAGCACCACCGAGTACGGCCGGCGGCGGACCGCTTCGGTGAGTTGGCCGCCCTCTTCATAGCCGACGTACCCGGGCGGGGCGCCGACCAGGCGGGCCACGGAGTGCTTCTCGGAGTACTCGCTCATGTCGATGCGCACGATGGCGCGCTCATCGTCGAACAGGAAGTCCGCCAGGGACTTGGCCAATTCCGTCTTACCCACACCGGTGGGGCCCAGGAACAGGAAGGAGCCGGTGGGCCGGTCCGGATCGGCCACCCCGGCACGGGAGCGGCGTACCGCGTCGGAGACCGCGTTGACGGCGTCGCGCTGGCCCACCAGACGCTGGCCGATGACCTCTTCCATGTTGAGCAGTTTCTCGGTCTCACCCTCCATCAGCTTGCCCGTGGGAATGCCGGTCCACGCGGCCACCACTTCGGCGATCTCCTGGGGGCCGACCCGTTCGGCGATCATCGGCTCCTGGCCGTCGGTGGCGGCCTCGGCGGCCTCGGCTTCGGCGATCTCCCGCTCCACGGCCGGGATCTCCCCGTACCGCAGGCGCGAGGCGGTCTCCAGGTCACCCTCACGTTGGGCGCGGTCGGCCTCGGTGCGCAGGGCGTCCAGGCGCTCGCGCAATTCCCCGGCCCGGTTCCGTCCGGCCTTCTCCGCCTCCCAGCGTGCGGTCAGCGCGGACAACTCCTCGCGGCGCTCGGCCAGGTCCTGGCGCAGTTGCGTCAACCGCTCCGCGGAGGCCTCATCCTCGCTGGCGGTCTCCGACAGGTAGGCCTCTTCCATCTCCAGGCGGGTGACCGCCCGCTGCAGTTCGTCGACCTCTACCGGTGAGGAGTCCAGTTCCATCCGCAACTGGGATGCCGCCTCGTCCACCAGGTCGATGGCCTTGTCCGGCAGTTGCCGGCCGGTGATGTACCGGTGGGACAACTGGGCAGCGGCCACCAGCGCACCGTCGGCGATCTCCACCTTGTGGTGCGCCTCGTACTTGGGAGCGATCCCGCGCAGGATCGCGACCGTGTCGGTCACGGAGGGCTCATCGACGAACACTTGCTGGAAACGTCGTTCCAGAGCGGCGTCCTTCTCGATGTGCTCGCGGTACTCATCCAGGGTGGTGGCCCCCACCATCCGCAGTTCGCCGCGGGCGAGCATCGGCTTGAGCATGTTGCCCGCGTCCAGCGAGGAGTCCCCGCCCCCGGCTCCGGCACCCACGACGGTGTGCAGTTCGTCGATGAAGGTGATGATCTCGCCGTCGGAGTCCTTGATCTCATCCAGGACCGCCTTGAGGCGTTCTTCGAACTCGCCGCGGTACTTGGCGCCGGCGACCATCGCCCCCAGGTCCAGCGCGATCAGTCGTTTGTCGCGCAAGGAGTCGGGCACATCGCCGTCGACCATCCGCTGCGCCAGGCCTTCCACGACTGCGGTCTTACCCACACCGGCCTCACCGATGAGCACGGGGTTGTTCTTGGTTCGCCGGGACAGGACTTGCACCACCCGGCGGATTTCGGTGTCGCGGCCGATGATCGGGTCGAGCCGCCCGTCGCGAGCCGCTTGGGTGAGGTCCGTGCCGTACTTCTCCAGCGCCTGGAAGGTGCCCTCGGGGTCCGGTGTGGTCACCCGCGCCGAGCCCCGCACGTTCGGAAGCGCGTCCAGTAGCGCCTCACGGTTCGCGCCCAGGGAGCGCAGCGCCTCGCCGGCATCCCCCTGGTCCTTGGCCAACCCGAGCAGCAGGTGCTCGGTGGACACGTACTCGTCTCCCAGAGCCTTGGCCTCTTCGCCGGCGAACTGAATCACCCTCGCCAAGGGTCGAGACACCTGGGGTTGGTTCACCGAACTACCCGAGGCGGCGGGCAGCGCGGCCAGTATGCCCTCCACTCGTTGGGCGACCTGGGCCGGCGGCACGCCAAGGGCGTTCAGGACGGCAGGGGCGATCCCACCTTCCTGTTCCAGCAACGCGGCCAGGACGTGCGCGGGTTCAACCTGCGGGTGGCCCGCAGCGGCGGCGTTGCGCACCGCGACGGCGAGCGCCTCCTGCGACTTGGTGGTCAGTTGAGTGTCCAATTCATTCCTCCGGGAGAAGCATTTCGGGTCCACTAGTGACAACCGCACCGAAGTTGAGTCTATTCCACTCAAGGTTGAAGTTGCGCGTCTTCGACTCAACCTGTGCGGCAACTCAAGTTGCGCGACAACCCGGGCGCGGGGCCGTCGTGGGGCAGCAGCCAACGAGTCGCTCGCGGAACACTTCGGAGCAGTCGGCGTCAACGAGCGCGTGGCCCGCCCGGATGGGACACTGAAACCCCACTCAGGGCGGCCGCCCGCGACCGCTCCACGATCTGAGGATTGGAGCCCCGATGGGACTGGACGACATCAAGAAGAAGGTCACCGACGCACTCTCCGACGAGGACCGCACCGATGCGCACCTGGATAAGGGTGCCGATGCGATCAACCAGCGCACCGGTGGCAAGTACGCGGACAAGGTCGACAAGGCCCGAGACTTCCTGGATGACAAGGTCGGGGACGAACGTTCCGGCGGGGGCGATGAACCCACCCGCGTCGTCGG
>DATGSR010000079.1:0-2732 GCA_035302405.1 Beutenbergiaceae bacterium | reverse complement strand
GGCCGCGGTGGAGCGGGGCAGGGTGGACGTGGGCCGGTTGCCGCACATGTTCGAGGTGACCGGGCCGATCGACGTGGTCTATACCTGGGTGGACGGGTCGGATCCGGAATGGAACGCCCAGCGGTTGGAGGCCCTGGGGTTCACCCGCGCCCAGCAGATCCAGGAGGCCGCCACCCACGCCGCCCGGTTCCGGTCCCATGACGAGTTGCGCTACTCGCTGCGGTCCCTGGAGATGTTCGCCCCGTGGGTGAACAAGGTGCACGTGGTCACCGCCGGGCAGGTGCCGGACTGGTTGGACGTCGACCACCCGCGGCTGAACCTGGTGGACCACCGGGAGATCTTCACCGACCCCGGTGTGCTGCCGGTGTTCAACTCCCACGCGATCGAGTCGCAGTTGCACCACATCCCCGGCCTGTCCGAGCGGTACCTGTACCTGAACGACGACGTGTTCTTCGGCCGCCCGGTGGCCCCGAGCCTGTTCTTCCACGGCAACGGGCTGGCGAAGTTCTTCACCTCCACCGCCCTGATCGACGCCGAGGATCACCACGCCGAGGACGTGCCGGTGATGAGCGCGGCGAAGAACAACCGCGACCTGATCGCCGACGTGTTCGGCCGGCGCGTGACGAACCTGTTCCAGCACACCCCCCACCCGCAGCTGCGGTCGGTGCTGGAGCAGATGGAGGCGGACCATCCGGAGTTGTTCCAGCAGGTGGCCGCCTCCCCGTTCCGCCACCCCGATGACTTGTCGATCGCCTCGGCGTTGCACCACTACTACGCCTACGGGATGGGTAGGGCGGTGCCGGGACGGTTGGCGTCGCTGTACCTGGACCTGGCCCACCCGCGGGCAGCGGCGCGGTTGCTCCGGTTGCTGCGCGAGCGCCAGTTCGATGTGTTCTGCCTGAACGACTCCCCCGCGGTGGACGGTCAGCATCGCGGCCCGCTGGTGCAGGACTTCCTGCAGCGCTACTTCCCGCTGCCCAGTTCGTTTGAACTGCCCGCTGATGAGACGCCGTCGGGCCCCGCTCACCGGCATGGCCCGGCGGAGGCGCCGCGCGAGCGGCGCGGTTGGCGGCTCAACGAATCCTCGCGCGGCGAGAGCGGTCCGGGCGGGTTCGAAACCCAGGCCTGAGCGCCGCGAACTCCGCACACCCCGCGCCGCGCTGCACCTCCCGCGCCATCCCGGCGGGTTGCGCCTCCCGCGCCACCACAGCCCGCGCCCCGCTGCACCTCCCGCGCGCTCCGCGCCCCGCTGCACCTCCCGCGCCACCCCGACAGGCTGCACCTCCCGCGCCACCCCGACAGGCTGCGCCCACAGCCGGCACAGGTGAGGATGGCCTGAGGCACTGCACGCACGCGCATCGAGGAGGGCCGTGACCTCGACCCCGGACCACATCCGCGTGCGCGGCGCCCGCGTGCACAACCTCAAGGGCGTCGACCTCGACATTCCGCTGCGCCAATTGGTGGGCATCGCCGGGGTGTCCGGTTCGGGTAAGTCGTCCCTTGCCCTGGGGGTGCTGTACGCCGAGGGCTCGCGCCGCTACCTGGAAGCGCTGTCCACCTACACCAGGCGCCGGATGGCCCACGCCCCCAGGGCCGCCGTCGACACGGTCGAGCACGTCCCGGCCGCCCTGGCGCTGCGCCAACGGCCCGGGGTGCCCGGGGTGCGGTCCACGTTCGGCACCTCCACCGAGTTGCTCAACGTGCTGCGGTTAATGTTCTCCCGCCTGGGCTCCCACCTGTGTGCGAACGGCCACCGCATCCCGCCCACGATCGACGTCGCCGCCGAGGTCCCGATTCGCTGCCCCGAGTGCGGTGAAACGGTCTTTGCCCCCGGCGCGGAGCAACTCGCGTTCAACTCCGAGGGCGCCTGCCCCACGTGCACCGGCACCGGCGTGGTGCGCGAGGTGGACGACGCCGCCCTAGTGCCCGATGAATCCAAAACCATCGACGACGGCGCGGTAGTGCCCTGGCAGATGTTCGGGTTCAACGTCCAACCAGACATCGTCCGCGAATTCCGCGTGCGCACCGACGTGCCGTACCGCGACCTGACCGAGTGGGAGCAGCAGATCGTGTTGGACGGGCCGGAGGAGAAGAAGCCCATCACCGTCACGTCCAAGAAGGGCGTACACAACCTCGACTTCACCTTCCGCAACGCCCGCCTGACCGTCACCGAGGAACTCAAGCGGGCCGACGACGAGAAACGCCTGGCTCGCGTGTCCCGTTTCCTCACCGAGGGGGTGTGCCGCACGTGCGCTGGGACCCGGCTCAACGAGCAGGCCCTGGCCCCGCGGATCGGCAAATTGAACCTGGCCGAGGTCACCGCGATGACCTTGGAGGACGTGTTGGACTGGACGGCCGCGGTGCCCGGCACCCTGCCGCCGCAGATGCAAGAGATGGCCCGCGGCCTGACCGACACCTTCGCCGCCATGGCCGGGCGGCTGCTCGATCTGGGGCTGGGCTATCTCACCCTGGACCGCGCCGGCGCCACCTTGTCCACAGGGGAACGCCAGCGTGTGCAACTGGCCCGCGCGGTCCGCAACCGCACCACCGGGGTGCTGTACGTGCTCGATGAGCCCTCCATCGGGATGCACCCGGCGAACATCGAGGGGCTGCTGGGCATCATGGCCGACCTGCTCGCCGGCGGGAACTCGGTGGTGTTCGTCGACCATGACGTGCAACTGCTCCGTGCGGCGTCCTGGCTCATCGAGATCGGGCCGGGGTCGGGGGCCGAG
>DATGSR010000078.1:0-23315 GCA_035302405.1 Beutenbergiaceae bacterium | reverse complement strand
CCCCACTGCCGGTCGGCGATATTGATGAACTCCTTGCCGAACCCGGTGGAGCCGCGGTAGTTGACCTGCAGCACCGCGTATCCGCGGTTCGCGAGCCACTGGGCCCAGGAGTCGTAGCCGTAGGCGTCCCGCGCCCACGGCCCGCCGTGCACAAACAGCACCATGGGGACCGGTCCGCCCGCCGGAAGAAACCGCGGGGGCTCGGCGGCCCCGTCGTCGGGCGATTCCTCGTCGCCGCCCACTGAAGTCTCACCCGCCCCGGGCCCAGCAGGCCCACCCTCGACCGCCCGGTGCGCGGGCATGGTGAGGTAGGAGACCAGGGTTTGCCCGTCCCGGGCGGGGATCGGCACCGGATGCATCGGAACCAGAGGTGCGCCGTCCAGCGCGGGTCGGCCGGAGAACAGCCGGGTCAGTCGCCGCTCCGGACGGTCGTAGCGGTAGTACGTCAGGGGTTCGGTGGCTGAGGAGTACGCGGCGATCCACACGTCGTCGGCCAGGGTGCGGGCGTTGACGGACACCTCACCCGGGCCGATCCCGGCCAACACGTCCAGGTCGGGTGCGACGTCGTCGTCGATGACGGTCCATTCCTCCCGCAGGTAGTTCACCGCGACCGCCTGGATGCGACCGGTGAGCGGGTGCGACAGCGCCCCGGCGACGTCGGTGCGCTCGTCGGCGTGAACCAACGTCCGCTCCCCCGTCCGGGTGTCCAGCGCGTATAGCGCGGAGGTGTTCCGCTCCCGGGAGTCGACCAGGTACAACGTCCGTCCATCGGCGGTCAGCCCGGCGGGGTAGGTGCTCAGCGCGTCCTCGAACGGCACGTCCTCGGCCACCTGCCACTCATCGCCGTCGCGGGCCAGGATGTCCATCCCGCCATCGGGTCGGGTGCGGGTGGCGTACCGCACCACATAGTCATGGTCCGGCAGGTAGCCGGCGATGCCCTCGGTGTTCTCCTCCAGTAGCGTCCGCTCCCCGGTGGTCAGGTCCAATCGGTACAGATCGTGCCACTGGGCGTCGCGGTCATTCAGACCCACCAGGATCGCCTCGGGCACCCGGTCGCTGATGCCCACGACCTCCGCGGTGGTCTCTGCATACGGCGTGAGGTCGCTCGCCTGCCCCGTGCGCACGTCCACCCGGTGCAGGTGAAAATCCTCATCTCCGCCCACGTCCTGCAGGTACAGCAGGGTGTGGGCCTGGAAACTCCAGAAGTACATCCGGATGCCGCGGTTCTCATCCCGTGTGATGGCGGTGGCTGCGTCCAGATCATCGGCTGGGGCGACCCAGATGTTCAGCACCCCTCCCACGGGAGCGAGCCACGACAGGTACTGCCCGTCCGGGCTGATCTGCACCGATGCGCGTTCAGGGTTACCGAACAAGGCATCGCGCGGGATGAGGGGAACGTTGTGCAGGCCTGAATGGGTCATCGGGCCATTGTGCCAGCGAGCCATCGGCTCAGCGGACGACGGCGAAGCGAGGGACGAAGACGAGACGCGAGCCGACGAAGCGTGGGACGACGGCGAAGCGGGTCGACTCAATCCTGGGCGTCCAGGGTGCGCCGGGCGTTCTCCAGTTCCACCAGGTGAGCGAACTGGGCGGCGTAGGAGGGATCTTGCGGATCGGTGCGTTGCAGGGCGCCGCGGGCGTCGGCGATCCGACGGGTGATCCCCATCCGCAGCAGCGCCACCACCACCCCGCGGGCGTAGGCGCCCAGTGCTTCGGGTCGGTCTTCGGGCAATGGCGAGACCGCTAGTTCGGTGACGAGGGCATCGACCGGCTCGCCGCTTGCCTGTCTGACCTGCTCGGCCCAAGCGGCCGCCGCGCGGGCGACATCACCGTCCTGGGCCTGCTGCGCCAGCGCGGAGAAGCCGGCCAGTCCCCCGGTGGCCCGGATCGCATCGTGCACCGCACGGTGAGCGGGCACCACGAACGTGTCGCCGGGGAGGTCATCAAATCCCAGATCGGTGAGGTGTTGGGGTAGTTGCAGCACAGCCTCCAAGACCTGCCGCTCCAAGCGGGCCACAGGGTCGGCGCTCGGCGTGGAGCGGGCCCCGGTTCGCTGGGCGGCTTCGGGATCCATGCCCGGCCGGTGTTGACGTTGCCGGTCCCCCTGACCGGGGCGACCCGGCCGGCCGGGTTCATCATCGCGTGGTTGCCTCTCGGCCTGCGCGATCGCTCGGCGCACGTTGTGTTCCTCCATGCCCAACCACCCGGCCAGCGACCGGGCGTACTCCCAGCGCAGCGCCCGGTCCCGAATCTGAGCGACGACTGGGGCCCCCGCGCGAAGCGCCTGCACCCGCCCCTCGGCGGTGCTCAGGTCCACTTGACGAAGCACGGAGCGGATGGCGAACTCGAACAGCGGTTCGCGGTTGCCGACCAGGCTTCGCACCGCGCCGTCGCCGCGTTCCAAGCGCAGGTCACACGGGTCCATGCCTTCCGGGCTGATCGCCACGAACGTTTGGGACGCGAAGCGTTGGTCCTCCCCGAACGCCCGTAGCGCGGCTTTCTGGCCGGCCTCATCGCCGTCGAAGGTGAAAATCACCTCTCCCCCGTGGGCGCCGCCGGCGAGCATCAGGCCGGCGGCAGCGTCGGCGGTGTCGCCCATCATGCGGCGCACCACCCGGATGTGATCCACTCCGAACGCGGTGCCGCAGGTGGCCACCGCGGTGGTGATCCCGGCCAGGTGCATGGCCATCACGTCGGTGTACCCCTCCACCACCACCACCTGGCGGTTGCGGGCGATGTCCTTCTTGGCCAGGTCGATGCCGTAGAGCACCTGGTTCTTCTTGTAGAGCGCGGTCTCAGGTGTGTTGAGGTATTTGGGCCCGGGGTCGTCTTCGTAGAGTTTGCGCGCACCGAATCCCACCGTGGCGCCCGTGGTGTCCCGGATCGGCCACATGAGCCGGCCACGGAAACGGTCGTAGCTGCCGCGGTTACCGGCCGAGACCACGCCCGAGGCGGTCAGTTCAGCCTCCACGAACCCCTTGCCGCGCAGGTGCCGGATGAGGTTGTCCCAGCCCTTGGGCGCGTAACCCACCCCGAAGTGGTTGGCCGCGGCCTGGTCGAATCCCCGTTCGGCGAGGAACCGGCGGGCAGTTGCCGCCTCCGGGGAACCCAACTGCTCGGCGTAGAACTGGGCAGTGAGTCGGTTGATCTCCAGCAGCCGTTGCCGCCGCCCGGGTTCCTCCCGGGGCCGGCGCGGGCCGCCGTCGTCCTCATATCGAAGTTGTACGCCGGTGATGGCAGCCAGGTGCTCCACCGCCTCGGTGAAGGCGAGGTGGTCCACCCGTTGCACGAAGGAGATGACGTCCCCGCCCTCATCGCACCCGAAGCAATGCCAGAGGCCCAACTGCGGGCGGACGTGGAAGGAGGGAGTGCGCTCGTCGTGGAACGGGCACAGACCCTTCATCGAGCCCACGCCCGCGGACTTCAGGGTCACGTGGGCCCCGACGATCTCCTCGATGCGGGCCCGCTCTCGTACCGCGTCGATGTCCTCGCGTCGGATCAGGCCGGCCATGGCCCTGAGTCTAAGTCCTGGCCGGGTGGCTCAACGCTCGTCCCCAGGACCGCACAGCCGGGCATGCCAATCGAGCGCCGAAAGGTCCGTGAGCGAGGCGACCTGGTCCACCACTGCCCGTAACCGCCCGGCGTCATCGGCCGCCTGCCGGTAGTCGGACAGGAAGGGCGGCTCGAGGGTGAGGTCCGGCCGGTCATAGAGCACCTCGACCAGTTCGGTGACGATGCGACGTTGGCGGCGGTACACCTCAGTGTCCTCCCTGGGGGCCATGACAAACATCGCCGCGATCCCCTTGAGCACCTTGATCTCCGCGCGCACCTGCTCGGGCACGATCACGTTGCCGTCGTAGCGCACCAGGTTGCCCTGCCCGTAGGCAGCCCGGGTGGAGCGGGCCGCGGCCACCGCGAACCGGCCGATGAGTTGGGAGGTCATATCTTTCAGGGCGGCCAGGCCCCGGCGCGAACCGTCGAAACTGTCCACCCAGTAGCCCATCGTCGACAACGACTCGATGGCCGCATAAAGGTCGTCGGCGCTGATCGCCCGGCCGTACCAGTTGTGGATGTGTTCGATGAGTTGCTCGCGGACGTTCTCCTGGCGCAGTTGCGACAGATCGTGGCGGCCGTTCACCACGGCGTCCTCCACGTCGTGGACGGAGTAGGAGATGTCATCTGCCAGGTCCATCACCTGGGCCTCGATGCACAACTGTTTGGGGGGCGCATCGGCGCGCATCCAGTTGAACACCTCGGCATCGTCGGCGTACACACCGAACTTGCGGGTCGGTTCGCCGTTCTCATCGAGTGGCCCCTCACCAGCGAACCACGGGTACTTGGTGGCCGCGTCCAGGCTGGCGCGGGTGAGGTTCAGCCCGGCGGGACGTCCGTGCCGGGAGAACGTCTTGGGTTCCAGCCGGGTGAGCAGCCGCAAAGTTTGGGCGTTGCCCTCGAACCCGCCGATATCGGCGGCCACCTCGTTCAGGGCTCGTTCCCCGTTGTGCCCGAACGGCGGGTGACCCAAGTCGTGGGACAGGCAGGCGGCATCTACCACATCCGGGTCGCAGCCCAGGTTGTAGGCCAGTTCCCGGCCCACCTGGGCCACTTCCAAGGTGTGCGTCAGGCGGGTGCGAACGAAGTCGTCGGTGCCGGGCCCCAGCACCTGGGTCTTCGCACCCAGGCGCCGCAGCGCCGAGGAGTGCACGATGCGGGCCCGATCCCGCTCGAAATCGGAGCGGTGCGCCGACTTCGGCGCTTCGGTGAACCACCGTGCGTGGTCATGCAGCCGGTAACGGCCGATGGGCAGGTCGGACACGCCCTTCACTGTAGTGGCTCACGATCCGACTGGACGGTTCCGCAGAGCCCGAGGCAAACCGTTCATGCTGGGAGCGCCCAATACAAGCAGCAGCGACGACTCGAACAGCACGCCTCGCGACGACTCGAACACGCCCAGGACGACTCCCGAGCACGCCCGAAACGACTCTCGAGCAGTTTGCCCCGCGGGCCACGCGCCCGCGGGGCAAACTGCCTGGAGTACAGCGCGAAGGCTGTGACCGCCTCCGCGTGGCTGGTCGCTACAGGATCGCTTGCAGGAAGTTCCTGGTGCGCTCGTGATCGGGGTTGGTGAAGATCTTGTCCGGGTGCCCGGACTCCACGATCTTGCCGCCGTCGAACATCATCACGCTGTGCGATACGTCCCGGGCGAACTGCATCTCGTGGGTGACGATCAGCATAGAGATGTCGGTGTTCTCCGCCACCTCCCGCAGCACCGCGAGGACGTCCCCCACCAGTTCGGGGTCCAGTGCGGAGGTCACCTCGTCCAGCAGCAGGATCTCCGGGCTCATCGCCAGCGCCCGGGCGATGGCCACCCGCTGCTGTTGGCCACCGGACAACTGCAGCGGGTGGTGCTCGGCGCGGTGCTTCAGGCCCACTTGGTCCAACAGCCGGTATGCCTCTTCGCGGGCCTCATCCTTGGACTTGCCGAGCACGTGCACGGGCGCTTCGGTGACATTGTCGATGACCCGCATGTTCGGGAACAGGTTGAACTGTTGGAACACCATGCCGATGCGGCGGCGGATCTTGGAGACATCCTTGGGCCGGCGAGCCACCCGGCGCCCGTTGCGCTCTTCGTGGGTGAGGGGTTCCCCGTCCACGAAGATGTACCCGTCGGTCAGGTCCTCCAGGGTCATCAACAGCCGCAGGATCGTGGTCTTGCCCGATCCGCTCGGACCGATCAAGGTCACGCGCTCGCCGCGTGCCACGTCGAAGTTCAAGCCGTCGAGCACCGTGGTGGGGCCGAACTTCTTCACGACATCCTGGAAGCGGATGATGGGGTCGTTAGTAGGCAAGGCGGTTCTCCAGTTTGCGCATGAGGATGGCCGTGGGGTAACTCGCGGCCAGGAAGATCAGGCCGGCGATGGTGAAGGGTTCGACGTACCGGAAGGTGTTGCCCCCGATGTTGCGGGCAATGCTCACCATTTCCGGTGCGGCGATGAAGATCAGGAACGGTGTGTCCTTGAACATCGCGATCGCCCAGTTGCCCAGCGAGGGAATCGTGGCCCGAAGCGCCTGCGGCAGGATCACTGCTCGCCAGGTCCTGGCAGTCGGCAGGGACAGCGCGGTGGCCGCCTCCCACTGGCCCTTGGGGATCGATTCGATGCCGGCACGGTAGGACTCGGCCATATAGGTCGAGTAGTGGATCCCGATGATGATGATGCCCACTTGCAGCGGTGACAGTGCCGGTACCGCGTAGTACAGGAACAGCAACTGCACCGGTAGTGGCGTCATCCGGATGAAGTCCAGTACCCAGGTGAGCGCCCGGGCGGGCACCGGCGGCAGGCTGCGCAGCCCGATCGCCCACACCAACCCCAGGACAGCGGCCGTCACCGACCCCACCACGGTTACTACCAAGGTGACGCGGAGGAACGCCGACAGCAGTTCGGGTAGGACCTCGAGGGCGAACTCCCAATCCCAACTCATGCGACCGCACCTCCCAGCGCCTTATCGGTGCGTGGCTTCCTGGCCTCCTTGAGCCCCAACCGCCGCTGCGCGCGAAGTTCCATCCACCGCAGGATGTAGGAGCAGATCAACGAAATCAGGAAGTAGATCACGAGGCCCAATCCGAATGCGGTGAAGGTATCCAAGGTGCGGCGCAACTGTTCGGTCACGAACGTCAGGTCCTGCAGGAAGATGAACCCGGCCAGCGCCGAACCCTTGATCAGCATGATCAGCAAGTTGTTGAAGCCGGGGATCATCAGGGCCCACGCCTGGGGCCAGATCACTCGGCGGATCTTCAACGGCCAGGACATGGACAGCGCCGTGGTGGTTTCCCACTGCCCCTTGGGCACCGCGTTCAACGACCCGCGCACGACTTCAGAGCCGTAAGCCCCGTAGTTCAGCCCCAGGGCGACGATGCCGGTGGTGTAGGGATCCCACTCGATACCCCACATGGGGAACACGAAGAACAGGAAGAACATCTGCACAACCAGCGAGGTTCCCCGGAAGAACTCCACGATGACCCGCACGATCGTGCGGACCACCACGAACCTGCTGATCGCGGCCAGACCAAGGACACATGCGATAACGAACGCCAAGGCGGCGCCGCCAAGGGACAGGATCAGGGTTGTGACCGTGCCGTCCCAGAGTTGCGGCGCCGCCCCGACGAACGCGTCAATGAAGTCGCGCACCGATTATTCCTCGACTGTGGGCAGATCACCCTCGCAGAGCATTTCGGTGGTCACGTCCTCGGTGGGACGCTCAGCTTCGGTGAAACCGAAGGGGCCAAGCACCCGCTCGAACTCCGCCGGGTCACCGATGATGTTGGCCGCAGCCTCGTTGTAGGCCTCGAGCAGGTCGGTGTCCTCATCGCGGAACACCGTGGCACCGGCGCCCACCTGTTCCACACCGTCCACGACGGCGACGAAGGCATCGGTCACCTCGACCGGGGCGTCCGGGTTGTTCTCGGCCATCGCGCGCAGCGAGATACCGGTCAGGGCGTAGACGTCAGCGCGGCCCGAGATTACGGCATCCATCCCGTCCTGCGGGGTGTTGACCGTCATCAGGTCAATGCCGAGGTCCTGGGCGTAGCCCTCCTCGATCGCACCGTTCATGGCCGCGAAGGTGACGCCGGCTTCCTGGACGTCCTGCATGTCGTGCAGGTTCTCCGGGTTGCCTTCCGGAACCATGAATGCGGTGGTGTACATGATCTCGGGGTCGCTGAAGGACGCCTGTGCACAACGGTCGGGGAGGATGGACATACCAGCGGAGATCGCGTCGAACCGGCCCGCGTTCAGGCCGGGGATCAGCGCATCCCAGTCCACTTCCTGACCGTCGACCTCGTCGATGCCCAACTGGGAGAAGACCTCGCGGTGCAATGCGATGGTCGCACCGGTCAACTCCCCGTCCTCGGTGTAGCTGTACGGCTCCTCACCGGCGAAACCCACCGTGATGGAGCCCGCCTCCTGCAACTGCTCCAGGAGGCCGCCTTCACCGCCGGCGGCCGAGTCGCCCCCGTTACCGTTGCCATCGCCATCCCCGTTCCCGCATGCGGCCAGAACGAGTGCCGCCGCGGCTGCGGTGGCGGTTAGCGCCATGGTGCGGCGCGAAGTGTTCTTCATAGTGCTCCTCTCGGTGTGGTGCCGGCCGACCGGACCCGCCAAGACGTGCGAGGCCGAGCCGGTGACACCGACTTGTCAGAACCGCGGTCAACCGTATGAGTCGCCCCGGAGGCGTTCAAGCACCTCGCCTGCCCTCCATAACGCCATTCTCCGGCACTACCCCTAGCCGCTACAAGGCGCATGTTGGTGCGGCAGAACGCGGTCGCGATCATCGCCACTGATGTACGGGACATTGGAGCAATGTACCGCAAAAGTGTTACGCGGTTGAAACAAACGCGCCCGAGACTTGAGCGCGACTTTACTTTCTAGTATCAACTGTCAGGCTCGTCATTTCCCGACCCTTTCCCTGGTCCATAAAGTCATCAGGCAACTCGCGGCAACTGCCCGCAACAAAGGCTGGCGCCGACAGGGTCGACGCTGCTCTAATTAGGTAATGCTTACCTCACCTAATGCCGCAGGGCCCGACCCGTGGAGCGGATCCGCGAGCGCGCTCTCGAGGGCGTCCGCGAGCACGGCGGCGAATGCGCCAACGAGCACGGCGGCAAGTACGTCCGCGAACACGGCGACGATCGCACGGGATGCTCGGCCGGCGTACCGGCCGTTCGACGTAAGCGTGTCGCAGGTGCGCACGATCGGACCGCACTTCCGGCGGGTGACGTTCCGCGGCGAGGGACTGGAATGGTTCAGCACCCACGGGCATGACCAACGCATCAAGTTGCTCTTCCCGCTCGACGACGGGTATCTCACCGACGTCGGCGCACGGGACCCAGAGGTGATCCTGGGCGGTACCTGGTACGAACGATGGCGCGCGGCACCGCCGTCAAAGCGCAGTCCGTTGCGCACCTACACCGTGCGCGCCGCGCGCCCGGACCAGCGCGAGGTGGATGTAGACATGGTGGTCCACGGTGACGGCGGCCCCGCCTCCCGCTGGGTAGCCCAAGCAGAACCCGGGCAACGCCTGGTGCTCATCGGTCCCGACGCGCGCTCGCACGACTACGCCTCCGGGGCGGACTGGGCTCCTGGAGGCGCCACCGAATTGCTGCTCGCCGGGGATGAGACCGCGGCTCCGGCGATCTGTTCGATCCTGGAGAGCCTGCCTCCCCGTCGGCGTGCACAAGCATTCATCGAGGTGCCCGACGCCGGGGACGTCCTCGATGTCGCCGTGCCGCCGTCGGCGCGAATTACCTGGCTACCGCGCGGCGAGCACCCCCACGGCCATGAACTCCTCCCGGCCGTACGCAGCTGGGCGCGTGCCAACGCGTCGGTGCTCAATCGGGCCCGAGCCGTGGTCAACCAGGACCTGGAGGATGTCGACGTGGACACCGCCTTGTTGTGGGACTCCCCCGTGCTCCAGGTGCAGCCGGTGGACAGTTGCGGTCGCGGTGAGCGGTGCGGAACCGATTTCTATGCCTGGTTCGCCGGCGAAGCGGCGGTGATCAAGACGCTGCGCCGGTTGCTCGTGAGCAAGGTCGGGGTGTGCCGCCGCCGGGTGGCGTTCATGGGGTACTGGCGGCTGGGCCGCAGCGAGGGGCCCTGAACAAGCGAGAGCCCTGAACACCCGCCCCACCTACTTCCACTCCCTGCTATCCGCTGATCGGAAGCGCTGATGACCCAGACCCTGCGTCCTGCGATTGCACCGGTGACCGCCCACCGGCTGCGTGCGCGGCTGATGTGGTTGCTGGTGTGCGTGATCGCGCTGGCGGCAGTGGTGGCAGCCAGTTTGGCCCTCGGCGCCCGGGACATTCCCCTGGCCCGGGTATTCGAAGCGTTCACCGGAACGGCCACTGGTGAAACCGACCACCTGGTGGTCCTGGAACAACGCCTTCCTCGCACCCTCGTCGGGATCCTGGTCGGGGCGGCGTTGGGCCTGGCCGGAACGCTGATGCAGGGAATCACCCGCAACCCGCTTGCCGACCCGGGGTTGCTCGGTGTGAACGCCGGCGCCTCCCTTTTCGTGGTGCTGGCCATCGCCACGCTCGGTGTGACCAGCCCGGCGGGGTACATCTGGTTCGCCTTCGCCGGTGCCGCCGCAGCCACGGTGGTGGTCTACGGTGTCGCCGCGGTCGGGCGTGGCGGCGCGACGCCGGTGAAATTGGCTCTGGCCGGCATGGCGCTGACCGCGGGCGTCACCTCCGTCCTCACCCTGGTGCTACTCACCGACACCACTGCGATGAGCACCTACCGGTTCTGGGCCGTGGGTTCGTTGGCGGGGCGTGGCGCCGCGGGCACCGCGGACACGCTCGGCGCCGTGGCGCCCTTCCTCGCCGTAGGCGCCGTGCTCGCGTTCGCGTGCAGCCGATGGCTGAACGTGCTGTCCATGGGAGATGAGTTGGCCCACGGCCTCGGTGTGCACGTGCCCCGTGCCCGTGCGCTGAGCATGCTGGCCGCGGTGCTGCTCGCCGGCTCGGCAACCGCCCTTGCGGGGCCGATCGCGTTCGTGGGTCTGGTGGTGCCACACCTCATCCGGCCGCTGACCGGGCCGGACTACCGGTGGATCCTCGCCTACGCGCTCGTCCTGGGCCCCACCCTGCTCTTGGCCGCCGACGTGGTGGGCCGGCTCATCGCCCAGCCGGGCGAACTGGAGGCCGGGCTGGTGGTGGCGCTCCTCGGCGCCCCGGTGATGATCGCGATCGTACGCAAGGCCAAGGTGGCCGGCCTATGACCGCGGCCACGACTATCGCCGGCTCCAGCGGCCCCGACACGGCGGGCGCAGCGACGGACAGTCCAGGTGTGCAGGTGATCGCCGCAGTGGACCGGCACCGCCGACGGCGCACCCTCGCCGTACTCACGGTCCTCACCGGACTGGTGCTCACCGTGGCCTGGGCCAGTCTGTCCTGGGGCGGACAAGCCGGGGCGGTCCTGGACTACGCCGCCACGCTGGCCGGGGGCGGCGAGGGGTCCGGGGACTTCCGCATCGGCACGCTACGCCTGCCGCGGCTGTTGCTCGGAGGGCTGGTCGGGATCGCGTTCGGAATCGCCGGTGCACTGTTCCAATCGGTTCTGGGGAACTCCCTGGCAAGCCCGGACATCCTCGGCGTCAGCGGAGGAGGCAGCCTGGCTGCTGCCTTCGCCATCATCGTCCTGGGGTTGAGCGGGCCCGTGGTGGGCCTGGCCGCGTTCCTGGGGGCGGCGACTGTCGCGGCGGCGATCTACCTGCTGGCCTGGCGCTCCGGGGTGGCCGGTTACCGGTTCGTGCTCATCGGCGTGGGCATCGCCTTCGCCATCAACGCCGGGATCGGGTACCTGCTGACCCGCAGCGATGTCACCGATGTGCGCTCGGCGCTGGTGTGGATGGTGGGGAGCATCGGCACGCCACGATGGCCGCAAGTCTTCACCTTGGCCGTGATCGTGGCCGCCCTTATTCCGCTCGCCGTCATCGCCTGTCAGGGCCTGCGCGCGCTGCAGTTGGGCGACGAACTGGCCGGCGGGCTGGGAGTGCGGGTGGAGCCTGCGCGCCTGCTGACCCTGGGCGTGGCCGTGGCGCTGGCCGCAGGTGCCACCGCGTTCGCCGGTCCGGTGGCATTCGTGGCGTTCGTCTCGGCACCGATCGCGCGCCGTCTCCTGCCCGGCGGCGGCCTGGCGATCGGGGCCTCGGCGCTGGTCGGCGCCCTGGTGGTGCTCGGCGCCGAACTCGTGAGCCAGCACCTCATTCCTAGTCTGGAGCTTCCCGTGGGGATCATCACCGGTGCCGTGGGGGCTCCCTATTTGTTGTGGCTCCTTGCCACCAGCGACGCACGGGAGGGATCAGTATGAGACCCGGCCTACCCACCCGGGCCGAACGGCTCGCGGCCTCAGCGGCAAGCCCGCCGGCTCGCGGCCAATCCGCGGATGCGCCCGACCGGCAATCAACCAGCGCGGCCATGGAGGCTCCCGCGGCAACACCCGGACACCATGCGGGCGCCCAGCAACACCCGCCCCCACGGGAGGCCGGCGACGTGGGCACACCCCCAGCACAGGAAGCCGGCGATGTGGGCACATCCCGGCCACGGGAAGCCGGCGAGGAAGACACCCGCCACAAGACCGGCCACGAGTTGCGAGCCAACCACCTCAGCCTGGCTTACGACACCCGCCGAGTTATCGACGACCTCAACTTGGACGTCCCGCGTGCGGCCATCACCGCGATCGTGGGCGCCAACGGCTGCGGCAAGTCAACGCTGCTGCGGGGGTTGGCCCGCCTGCTGCGGCCCATGGCCGGCCACGTGCTCCTCGACGGTGAATCACTCAGCAAATCACCGGCCCGTAAATTGGCCCGCACGATCGGGATCCTGCCGCAGAACCCACAAGCGCCCGAGAGCATCACCGTGGTGGACCTGGTGCGCCGCGGGCGTCACCCGCACCGCTCCTGGTACCAACAGTGGGACCGGGCCGACGACGTAGCGGTTGCCGATGCGTTGCACATGACCGGAACGGTGGACCTGGCCGGGCGACGGGTGGACGAACTGTCCGGCGGTCAACGCCAGCGGGTATGGATCGCGATGGCCCTGGCCCAGGATCCGGACATCCTGCTCCTGGACGAACCGACCACGTTCCTGGACGTGACCCACCAGTTGGAGGTCCTGGATCTGCTACTGGAACTCAACCGGCAACGGTCCGGCACGGTGGTGATGGTGCTGCACGACCTGAACCTCGCCGCCCACTACGCCGACCACCTGGTGCTGATGCGCGCAGGGGCGGTGCACGCCGTCGGCCGTCCCGATGAGGTGCTGACCGAGGAACTCATCGCCGAGACATTCGGGCTACGCGCACGGGTGGTGCCCGACCCGGTGAGCGGCGGGCCGCTGGTGGTGCCGATCGGCAAGTTCCACACCGGCAACGACCACCCCGACCACGCCGCTGCGGACCCGTTGGTGAATCCCTAGCCCGGCGCCTCCGTAGCCCGGCGACCCCGGCGGCACCATGCCGCATCGACCACCCGCCATCAAACCGATTCCTCTTCCTCACCCACCCCTCACACCCTTGGAGCCCCTGTGAATCGATCCCCGTTCCTGGCCGCCGCCGGCGCAGCCGCCCTGCTCCTGACCGCGTGCTCCGCCGGGCCCACCAACGAGGAGCCCCCCGCCGAGGGGCCCGGGGGTGACGATGCGGTCGTCGTCGATCATGCTTTCGGCAGCACGGAGATTCCTGCCGAGACCAACGACATCGTCACCCTGGGGTGGGGATCGACCGAAGCCGCACTTGCGCTCGGGGTGGTGCCGGTGGGCATCGAAGCCCAGACCTACGCCGTGGACGACAACGGTCTGCTGCCGTGGGTGAACGAGGAACTGGAAAGCCTCGGGGCTGAGCCGACGGTGCTACCGGCGACGGTGGAGGAACCGGCGTATGAGGACATCGACGCCCTGCAACCCGACCTTATCCTCGCGCCCTACTCCGGCATCACCGCCGAGCAGTACGAACTGCTCAGCCAGATCGCCCCCACCGTGGTGTTCCCGGAGGAACCGTGGACCACCCCGTGGCGGGAGGTCATCGAGATCGTGGGGACCTCCCTGGACTTGTCGGCCGAGGCGGACGAGTTGCTGGCGGACCTGGACGCCCAGTTAGCCGCGGTCGCCGAAGAGCACCCGGAGTTGGATGGCTTGTCGGTCGCCGCGATCTGGGACGTGGGCGGCACGTTCTATGTGTACAAGCCGGAGGACTCCCGGGTCGATTTCCTCCTCGACCTGGGCCTGGTGAGCGCACCGGCGGTGAGCGAACTGGACACCGGGGAGGAAACGTTCGTCTACAGCCTGTCCTACGAGCGAACCGACGAACTGGAGGCCGACCTCATCGTGAACTACGCCAGCACGCAAGAGGAGGTCGACACGTTCCTGGAGCAGTCCTATGCCCCGGCGATCCCGGCGATCCAACGGGGGGCGGTGGCCCACATCGTGGGAGACCAACTCATCAGCGCGATGTCACCGCCCACCGCGCTGTCGCTGACCTGGGGATTGGAATCATACGTGGAGGAAATCGCTGCGGCCGCCCAGCACGCGGAGTGACCAAGCAGGGATCCCGGGACGCGCAGTAATACGCGCAGGGTACGGCGTCGCAGCGTAGTGCGCGGGGATCGACTCGGCGTGATCCGGCCGCTGTCGTTTTGCATCGCGGGCACGGACGGCGAGACTGACGTCATGACCTCTGCAGCTGACTTGGCGACAACTGTGACCACCACCCTGGTGCACCGGGCGGACCAGAGCCGCCAGTGGTGGCGCGATGCGGTGATCTATCAGATCTATCCCCGCTCGTTCGCCGACGCCAACGGCGATGGCATCGGCGACCTGCCCGGCATCACCGCACGGCTGGGCCACCTGGCCCGCCTCGGAGTGGACGCCGTCTGGCTCTCCCCGTTCTACCCCTCCCCGCAATACGATGCCGGCTACGACGTAGCCGACTACCGTGACGTGGATCCGATGTTCGGCACGCTCGCAGACATGGACGCGCTGCTGGCACGCGCGGAGCAGTTGGGGTTGCGGGTGATCGTGGACCTGGTCCCCAACCACACCTCCGATGCCCACCCGTGGTTCGGCGAAGCACTGGCGGGCGGACCCGGGTCCCCGGCCCGGGAGCGATACATCTTCCGGGAGGGACGCGACCCGGACGGGTCCCAGCCGCCCACGGACTGGGAGAGTGTGTTCGGCGGGCCGGCGTGGACACGGGTCACCGAACCCGACGGGCGTCTGGGGCAGTGGTACCTGCACCTGTTCGACACCCACCAACCGGACCTGAACTGGGAGCATCCGCAGGTGCGGGAGGAGTTCCTCGATGTGCTGCGGTTCTGGACCGAACGTGGTGTGGCTGGCTTCCGCATCGACGTGGCGCACGGATTGATCAAGGACCAGTCGTTCCCGGACTGGGCCGGGCACCGGGAGATGGTCAGCGCTGAGGAGACCGCCGAGCACTCCGGCGCCCAGGCCCCGATGTGGGACCAACCGGGTGTGCACGAGGTCTACCGCCAGTGGCGGGAGTTCCTCGGCCGCTTCGACCCGGAACCCATCCTGGTCGCCGAGGCGTGGGTGGCCGACGAACACGCCCTGGCGAAGTACGTGCGACCGGACGAGATGCACCAGGCGTTCAACTTCCAGTTCCTGACCACCCCGTGGGACGCCACGCAGTTGCGCGCCACCATTCAGACCTCGCTGCGGGAGATGGACTCCGTCGGGGCGCCCACCACCTGGGTGCTGTCCAACCATGATGTGGTCCGCGCCGCCAGCCGATTGGGCTTGGCACAGACCGGCAAGGGGCCCAACGGGATCGGCGCGGAGGATCCGCAGCCGGACCACGAGTTGGGCTTGCGCCGGGCCCGGGCGGCGCTGCTGCTCATGCTCGCCCTGCCGGGATCGGCGTACCTGTACCAGGGTGAGGAACTGGGGCTGCCCGAACACACCGCCCTGCCCGATGAGGTCCGGCAGGATCCCACCTTCGCCCGCACCGACGGGCAGGTAAAGGGCCGCGACGGGTGCCGAGTGCCCATCCCGTGGGAGAAGGCCGCTCCTGCCTACGGGTTCTCCCCCACCGGGGCCGCATGGTTGCCGCAACCGGAGTCCTTCGCCGACCTGGCCGCCGATGTGCAGCGCGGTGATCCCGCTTCCACCTACGAACTGGTCCGCAAGGCTTTGGGTATCCGGCGCGAGTGGAACCTGGGGTCCGGTTCGCTCGCCTGGGTGGAGGGGCTCCCGGTCGATTCCGCCAACGTGTTGACGTTCATCAACCGGGACGTGCTGGTCCTGGTGAATCTGGGCGAAGAATCGGTGCCGCTGCCGCAGGACCTGCGGGTGCTGGTGTCCTCCACCACTGCCGACGACGTGAGCCGACTCGGTCCGGGTGAGGCGGTTTGGGCGGTGGTCCCCCGCGCGCAGGAGGAGGAGGGCTAGACCCGAACCGTGTCACCCGCGGCCGGGGGACCGAGCCAGTTCACCGACGGCTCACCTCTCGGGCGCAAGGCACCCTCGGATGCGAGGGAGTTGCTCAGCCCCCGGAAATGCTGAGTTCGGCGTGCTGCAGCAGTCCGCGTAATTCTTCGTCCAGGTCCCGGGACTCCAACCACCCGTGCGGCAGGTGCGGCTCCCTCGGGCCACCGGCCCGGCCGCGTGGTCCTTCGGCGGGCTGGCCGGGATAGGGCTGGTCGAGGTCGAGTGCGGCGAGGCGTTCGTCCAACTCGGCAAGGGAACTGACCATGCCGAAGGCCTGCCGGACGGAGCCGCCCACGACATAGCCTTTGAGGTACCAGGCCATGTGTTTGCGCAGTTCTCGCAGGGCTTTGCCCTCGTCGGCGAAGTGCTCGACCATGAGCACCGCGTGTTCGCGGACCACCTCGGCCACGTCTCGAAGTCCCGGACGGCGGCGCACCGGCGAGCCGGAGAATGCGGCCACCAGGTCGGTGAACAGCCACGGGCGCCCCTGGCAGCCGCGGCCCACCACGATGCCGTCGCACCCGGTGTGCTCCACCATCGCCAGCGCATCATCGGCGGACCAGATGTCCCCGTTGCCCAGCACCGGGATATCGGTGACGGCCTGTTTCAACGCTGCGATCGCGTCCCAGTTCGCGGTGCCCGAGTAATGATCGGCCGCCGTGCGCCCGTGCAGCGCCACGGCGGCCACCCCGGCGTCCTGGGCGCGCAACCCGGCGTCGAGGTAGGTGAGGTGGTCGGCGTCGATCCCCATGCGCATTTTCACCGTGACGGGTACCTGGCTGCCTTCGGTGGCACGGACCGCGGCGGAGATGATCGCCCCGAAGAGTTCGGACTTCCACGGCAGCACCGCTCCCCCGCCCTTGCGGGTCACCTTGGGGACCGGGCAGCCGAAGTTCAGATCGATGTGGTCGGCGCGATCCTCCTCCACGAGCATGCGGGTGGCCGCGCCAACCGTGGCGGGGTCCACGCCATACAGTTGCACGCTGCGCACGGCCTCGTGCTGGTCGTGGGAGATGATCCGCATCGACTCCGGGGTTCGTTCCACCAGCGCCCGAGAGGTGACCATCTCGGCCACGTACAAACCCGCCGGCGCCGGCGTCTGCAGCGCCGGTGACCCGTCGGGCAGCCCGGCGAGCCCTGCCCGGCGGCACAGCGCACGGAAGGGGGCATTGGTCACGCCGGCCATCGGAGCAAGCACCACGGGGGTGCCTACGGTGATGGGACCGATCTGCAGCGGTTTCACGTCGTCATTCTCCCATCGCCGATGCCTGGCGGCGTGGTGAGGCAGGCCACGGCGCGAGCGCCGCATCGCTCAGCGGCCCAACTGGCGATCCGATGACCGCTCAGCGGCCCGACTCCGATCCACCGGCAGGTTCCGGGGCCACGGCTCGGGTGGCCGCACGCTCTTCGGTCTCCCTGCTTTGCGCAGATTGCCCTCGCGCTTCGATGCGCACCTTCGGATCCTCCCGCCGGCGCGCCGACCTCACCAGCACTGCCGCGATCGCGGTGGTCGCCGGGATGGCCAGCACGAGTCCGATGGAGGAAACCAGGGTGCGTACCACTTCTTCGGCGATCTCCCCGGCGGTCAGGGTGCTGGTGATCGACCGGTCGTAGAGCATCACCACCATGAGCGTGGTCATCGCGGTTCCCACGTAGGCGTACGCCAGGGTGTACACGGTGGAGGCGATGTGGTCACGGCCGATGCGCATCGCCCGGGCGAACACCGACCGCGTGGAGGCACTCGGGTTGGCGGCGTACAACTCCCACACCGCCGAGGCCTGGGTGATGGACACATCGTTCAGCGCGCCCAGCCCGGCGATGACGATCCCGCACATCAGCAGTTCCCGCAGACCCAAGCCGGGTACCATCGTGTCGAGCATGATGCCCGTGTCCGAGGTGGCACCGGAGAGCCGGGCAGCGCTCGTGGACCACCAGGACAACAGCGTGGTCACGGCCAGCCCGATGAATGTGCCCAGCAAGGCCGTCGTGGTGCGGATGGAGATCCCGTGGGCGAGATAGACCGCGAAGAACATCATCGCGCTGGCGCCCACCAACGTGGTGATCAGCGCCGGTGCCCCGGACATCAGTGCCGGCACCAAGAAGGCCACGACCACCCCCAAGGACGCCAGAAGCCCGACGATCGCCATCAAGCCTCGGATGCGGGCCACCAGGAGCACCACCAGCACGTACAGCCCGCCGAGCAAAAGTAGGGGTACATCGCGCACGAAATCGACGAAGACGTACGGACTGCCCGAGCCCATTGCCCCGGTGGTGAAGAAGACCCGGATCGTGTCCCCGGGCTCGATCCCGGCGTTGACGATCTCCGGGGGGATCTGCACCGGCACCTCGCGCTCAGTGCCGTCGTGCAATAGCGCCAGGGCCTCCGTGCCGATCTCGCCGGTAACCTCGGTGATCTGCGCGGTTGTGAAGCCGGGCCCGTCCACCGGGTTCGGTTGGGAACCCACGGGCGTCTCCCCCCGCGGCCACAACAGCGCCAACCCGACGATCGTCACCAGCAACAACGGCACCACTATGGCGAGCAGGATGCCGCGGGCCCGGCGGGCCGCTGCCGGGCTGAGGTCTAGATCGTGGTGCTCGTGACTCATCACCCACACTGTGCCTCGCACGCAAGCCGGATCCCGGCACCGGCACGCGCTTGGCACCCGTCGCGTTGACAACCATTCTCACCTTAGTGAGAATGGTTCTCATGATCAGTAGCCGGCGCGGCGCCAGCAGAACTTTTGCCAACTCGGTCGCGTGCCGGTGCACCGCGGCCCTCGCGGGGGGCGGGTTGCTGCTTGCGGGGTGCTCGGCGGATACCGCCACCGACCCCGGCTCCGACGCGGACCCCGACACCCTAACGGTCGTCACCGCGTTCTACCCACTGCACTTCCTGACCGAGCAGGTAGGCAGCGGCGTGGCGGATGCCACCGACCTCACCCCGCCCGGGGCTGATCCGCACGACTTGGAACTCTCGCCGGTGGACGTGGCCGTGATCGAACAGGCTGACGTGGTGGTCTACCTGTCCGGTTTCCAGCCTGCCGTGGAGAGCGCGGTTGATCAGGTGTCCGGGCCGGTCGAGGTCGACCTCGCCGAGGTGGTCGACCTGGTCGATACATCGTCCACGGTGCGAACGTCGGAAGGCCGCACCCAGGACGCCGACGAGCACGCGGAGGGCGACGATCACGGCCAGGCGCCCGACGCCGATCAAGGTGCCGACGACGGGCACGACGGGCACGAGCACGACGGGCACGGCGGACACGCGGACGATGCCCATGATCACGGGCCGCTCGATCCGCATTTCTGGCTCGACGCCGAGCGGATGGCCCAGGCCGCGGAAGCCGTGGCCGACGCGCTGGTCCAGGCGGCACCCGGGGAAACCGACCTGATCCGGACGAACACCGACGAACTGCGCGGAGCCCTGGAAGAACTCGACGAGCGCTACCAGTCCGAACTCGCCGGCTGCCACGATGAGGTGATGCTGGTGAGCCACCTGGCATTCGGGTACCTGGCCCAACGGTACGACCTGGCCCAGATCGGCATCGCCGGCCTCGATCCGCACGTGGAGCCCTCCCCTGCCCAGTTGGCCGAGATTCGGCGGGTGGTCCAGGCTGAAGGGGTTAGCACTATTTTCCTGGATCCACTGGCCAGTCCCCGGGTAGCCGAGGCGCTTGCCGACGAACTGGATCTGCAGGTCCTCACGTTGGATTCCCTGGAGAACCGCCACCATGACGACGCGGACTACCTGGACGTGATGGAGATGAACCTGGACGCCCTGACAGACGGGCTGGGGTGCGCATGAGCGCGATCCACACCACGCACTTGGACGTGCACCTGGGCGGGGCACAGATCCTGCACGACGTGTCGATGCGGGTGAACGTCGGAGAGGTCGTGGCGGTGATGGGCGCCAACGGCTCCGGCAAGTCCACCTTGCTGCGGGCCTGCCTGGGCCTGCTGCCGAGCAGTTCCGGGCAGGTGCATCTGCTGGGCCAGCCGCTGGGCCCGACGGTGCCGTGGCACAAGATCGGCTACGTGCCCCAACGCACCCCCCAGGCATCCGGGGTACCCGCCACCGCCGAGGAGGTGGTGCGCACCGGGTTGCTCTCCCGCCGCCGCTGGTGGGTGGGCCGGTCGGGGCGGCAGGCCACGGTGCGAGCACTGGCCTCGGTGGGGATGAGCCGACGGCGCAACCAGGCTTGGCATGAACTGTCCGGCGGGCAACAACAACGCGTGGCGATCGCCCGGGCGCTGGTACGCCAACCCGAACTGCTCCTGCTCGATGAACCGATGGCCGGCGTGGACAAACCCAGCCAGGGGGTGTTCGCGGATCTGCTCGGTGAGTTGAAAGCGCAGCGCCTGACGACGGTGGTGGTGCTGCACGAACTCGGCGTGCTGCGCCCGCTGATCGACCGGGCCGTGGTGATCCGCCGCGGGCGCCTGGTTCACGACGGTGACCCGCCGGCGGCCGCCCTCGGCAATGATTTCCCGGACCATGACCACTTACACCAGGACCACGGGGAGTACGACGTGGAACCCGAACCGCACCAGACGACGCTGCCATGACGCGCAAGACACCTTGCCGGGAGATGAGCGATGACTGAGGGCGTCAGCCTCTGGGACCAGTTCACCGCGCTCCTGGCCAGCCCGATGACCCAGCGGTCCCTCCTGGCCGCGCTCATCGTCGGCGTAGCCGCACCGGTGATCGGCACCTACCTGGTACAGCGGCGCCTGTCGTTGCTCGGCGACGGGATCGGCCACGTGGCCTTGACCGGAGTGGCGCTGGGCTGGCTGGTTGGCGCTGCGACCGGGGCGACGGACCTGGAAGCCTACGCGGTACCCGGTGCCATGATCGCCGCGGTTGCCGGTGCCATCATGATCGAGGTGGTGCGCGGCCGCGGGCAAACCAGCGGGGACGTGGCACTGGCACTGCTGTTCTACGGGGGGATCGCCGGGGGCGTGGTGATCATCGGCATCGCCGGTGGCACCAACGCCAACCTGATGGCCTACCTCTTCGGATCGCTGGCGACCGTCTCCTCCGGCGACCTGGTGGTGACCCTGATCATGTCCGCCGGCATCCTCGCCGTCGGGCTCGGGCTGCGCACCGCGCTGTTCGCCGTGTGCCAGGACGAGGAGTTCGCCCGCTCCACCGGCTTGCCGGTGCGTGCGATGACCATCCTCATCGCGGTGGTGGCCGCACTGACCGTGACGGTCGCGATGCGCGTGGTGGGTCTGCTGCTGGTCTCGGCGTTGATGATCGTGCCGGTGGCGGTGGCGCAGTTGATCACCTCCTCCTTCCATCGCACGATGGTGCTGGCGATGGGCATCGGCGCAGTGGTCTGCGTGACCGGGCTCACCATCACGTTCTTTCACCGGTTGGCGCCAGGTGCGATGATCGTGGTGGTGGCGATCGGTCTGTACGCGCTGGTGGCGATCGTGCGACCGCTGGTGCAGGCCCCCCGGCACCGGCGCACCCGGACCGAACACGCGATGCCCGACGACGCCGACCTACAGCCCCTGACGCAGGAGAAGTGAGACCCATGCAGCGCATGACCCGCCAGCGGGCCGCTGTGGTGGAGGTGCTCGCCGACTCCGAGGAGTTCCGCACCGCCCAGGAACTGCACGACATGGTCCGCGGCCAGGGCCACTCGGTGGGATTGGCAACGGTGTACCGCACCATGCAGGCCATGGTTTCCGCCGGCGAGGTGGACGTGCTGCGCAACGCCGAGGGCGAGGCCATGTACCGCCGGTGCGAGCGCACCGAACACCATCACCATCTGTTGTGCCGTGACTGCGGACGCACCGAGGAGATCGACGCTGCGCTCGTGGAACAATGGGCCGAGAGCGTGGGGCGGGCTCACCGGTTCAGCAATATCGAACACACCGCGGAGTTGTTCGGCACCTGCGCCGACTGCGCGGCGGATGAGGACTCATGAGCAACTTCCTGAGCGAGGGTCCGTTCTGGGCGGTGTTCATCGTCCTATTCATCGGGGCGATGTTGCGCGGGCAGTTGCTGTACTGGATCGGGCGGATCCCCACCGAGCAGGCGCTGAAACGCACCGCTCCCACCAGCGGGTGGCGGTACAAGGTGCATCGATGGCTGTCGGATGGTGGTGCCGACGCGGGGGTGCGGTCGATCCAACGGTGGGGTCTGCCGATCGTGTCGTTGTGTTATCTCACCGTTGGATTCCAGTCGCTCGTGCAGGCCGCCGCAGGAATGCTCCGCACGCCCCTGCACTGGTACGTCCTGGCGCAGATTCCCGGGGCGCTCGCCTGGGGGTTCATCTACTCCACCATCGGTTTCGCGATGTGGGCGGCGCTGGCCGCTGCCGCCGCGGGAAGCCCCTGGGGCATCGCGATCATCGCTGCGGTGCTGCTGACCGTGGTGTTGCTGGTCGTCCGTCGGCGTCGCCGCCGGGCGCCGGCAGAGGCGTCCGACGGCGACGTGCGAACCGATTCCTCCGCCGCACCTCGGTCCTGATCCCCGGTCGTGGACCTCGGCCCGCTGGGCCCTGTGCCGGCCCTCATCCTGCGGGTGACCTGGTCCGCGGTCGCAGCCGTGGTTCAGCCGGTTATCGGTTCTGCCCATCGCGCCGGGGCTGGTCCACCGCGGCCCCGTAGCGCCGGTCTCGGCGGGCATACTCGGCGGCGGCCGCCCAGAGGTCACGGCGGTCCACCTCCGGCCAGGGCTTGTCCAAGAACACCATCTCGGCATACGCGGCCTGCCAGATCAGGAAGTTGGAGGCGCGTTGCTCCCCGCCGGTGCGCAGTAACAGGTCGACGTCGGGCATGTCGGGTTCATCGAGGTAGCCGGCCAGGGTCCGTTCGGTGATCCGGTCCGGGTTGACCTTCCCCGCGACGGCGTCCCGGGCCAGTGCGGCTGCGGCGTCGGCGATCTCCGCTCGACCGCCGTAGTTCACGCACATCGTGAGCGTGCATACCGTGTTCCCGGCGGTGAGCCGCTCGGCCTCTTCCAGTTCGGTGATCACGCTGCGCCACAACCGCGGGCGGCGGCCGGCCCACCGTACCCGCACGCCCCATTCGTTCATCTCATCCCGCCTGCGGCGCAGCACGTCCCGGTTGAACCCCATGAGGAACCGCACCTCGGCCGGAGACCGTTTCCAATTCTCGGTGGAGAAGGCGTAGGCGCTGATGTGGCTGATGCCCACTTCGATGGCGCCGGCCACCACGTCCAGCAGCACCGCCTCCCCGGCGGCGTGCCCGGCGGTGCGGGGCAGGCCGCGGGCGTTGGCCCACCGGCCGTTACCGTCCATGATGATCGCCACGTGCCGCGGGATCCGTTCGGCGGGTAAGG
>DATGSR010000077.1:0-43580 GCA_035302405.1 Beutenbergiaceae bacterium | reverse complement strand
CGTGGACGGTGAGCGCAGTGCTGAGCACCTGCGCAGCGACCAGGTCGCGGTCCTCCGGGGCAACGGGGCCCACCAGGTGGAGCCATGCCGATACCCGCGCGCGGGCAAGGTCCTCGGTTTGGGCGGACAGGTCCTCCAGTTGCAGTTCATACACCGGTTCGCGCGGGTCTTCCGACGTCGCGGCGAAACCACCGCGCCTGGCCACGAGGTCGGCTTGCGCCCGCATCTGCTCGGCGTGGTCGATCAACCTGTCGCGCTCCTCACCGCTGGAGCGCGCGGCGCGCACTTCAGCCACATATCCCGAGGCGTCGAGCAACCGACTCAACTCGGCGGCTTCGACGCCGAACTCCGCCGGGAAAGGATCCTCCGGCAAGGTCGGGGGGTCGGCCGGGCCCATGTCCAGCGCGTTGCGCAGTTGCCTGGCATGCAGCACCTGGTTGGCCGCAATCGAGGTCAGCAGCGTGGCCAGCTCGCCGTCGATCTGGCCCAGGTCGCTCCGGAACCCGGCGGCGGTGTCCTCCAGTAGATGCACCACATCGGCGGGCTCGGCGGACCCGGCATCCGCGCTGGCTGCCGCCGCGGTCTCCTCCCCGAGGTCCTCGTCGTCATCCTCCGGCCGCGGAGGGGGCTGCCACACCCCGCCGAGAGCCTCCAGATGCACCTCGGCATCACCGGCTACCGCGTTGAGCACCGTCGCGACCTCTTCGGAGGCGGACTCAGCGGCCGAGCGGGCGGGGCCGGTGAGGGTCTGCACCGCCACCGCCGCCTCCTGCCGCACCGCATCCTGCCCCTCGGGCGTCGGCGCCGGGGGAGGGGGCAGGTCCAGCCGCACTCCGCACGCGGTCAGCAGGCCGAGCACGAGCAGCATCGCCGCCGCGCGCCAGGGGCGGAAACGACCGGAGCGGGCCGCGGCGGGTACGGAGGAAGCGCTGGGTTCGGCGGGATGGTGCACGCGTTGATCGTGCCACGTTCCGGCAATAGGCTGTGGAGCGGCGCCCCCGGCAGACAACTTCACACGAGGTGAGATGATGAGCACGTCAGATATTCCGGCTGCTTTGCAGAAGGCACTCTCGCCCGTTGTGGCCGCCGAAGGGTTGTACCTGGAGCGCGTGCGCTTGGGAGGGCACCAACGCAAGCAGGTCGTCACCGTGGTGGTGGATCTGCCTGACGGGCCCGGCGCCGTGGACTCCGACCAGTTGGCTGACGTCTCCCGGGCGGTATCTGCACGCATGGATGAGGTGGATGACCTCCTCCCGGGCGCCTATGAACTCGAGGTCACCACACCGGGGGTCTCCCGGCCGCTGACGGAACGGCGACACTTCCGGCGGGCCGAGGGAAGGTTGGTCACCGTGCAGACCCAGGAGGGTAGCGTGCGGGGTCGGATCATCACCGCTGACGACGACGGGCTGCAGGTGCAGCCGGAACCGGAGCGCAGCAAGCCGGGGAAAGGCCAGAACCGCCGCCCCGAGCCGATGCTCCTGCCATGGGAGGCCGTGCGGCGCGGCAAGGTCGAGGTGGAGTTCAAACGGGCAGGGCACGGTGGCTGAGATCACCCGGCGGGAGTTGGGCGAGGGAAGGAGTGGTGGCATGGACGTGGACATGAGTGTCCTGCGCATGATCGAGCACGAACGGGAGATCAGCCTGGACGTGCTCGTCACCGCCATCGAGCAGGCTTTGGAGTCCGCCTACCAGCGCACCCCCGGCGCATACCCGGATGCTCGGGTGGAGTTGGACCGGCGCACTGGACGGGTCACCGTCTACGCCCGCGAGCGCATCCCACGGGAGGAGCCGGAGGACGTCGAGGAGAAGACCGGGGAGCCCGCGGCGCCCGGCTACGACCTGGGTCCGGAGTTCGACGACACGCCGGAGAACTTCGGCCGGATCGCCACCTCCACCGCCCGGCAGGTCATCATGCAACGCCTGCGCGATGCCGAGGACGACCAGGTGCTCGGCACGTTCCGGGACAAGCAGGACGACGTGATCGCCGGGGTGATCCAGCAGGGTGCCGACCCGCGGCTGGTGTTCATCGACGTGGGCGGGGTGGAAGCGGTGCTGCCCCCGCACGAGCAGGTCCCCGGGGAGGACTACACCCACGGCACCAGGATCCGGGCATACGTGTTGGACGTCACTCGCGGCCCCAAGGGGCCTTCCATCACCGTTTCCCGCACGCACCCCAACCTGGTGCGCAAACTCTTCGAACTGGAAGTCCCGGAGATCACCGCCGGCCAGGTGGAGATCTCCGCCCTGGCCAGGGAGGCGGGGCATCGCACCAAGATGGCGGTGCGCTCCCACGTCCAGGGCCTGGGCGCCAAAGGTGCCTGCATCGGCCCGATGGGCTCCCGGGTGCGGGCGGTGATGGCGGAGTTGCAGGGAGAGAAGATCGACATCGTCGACTACTCCGAGGATCCGGCGAAGTTCGTCGCTAACGCCCTGTCCCCGGCCCGGGTGTCCAGCGTGGAGGTCGTGGACGCCGACGCGCGCTCGGCCCGGGTGGTGGTGCCCGACTACCAACTGTCGCTGGCGATCGGCAAGGAGGGGCAAAACGCGCGGCTGGCCGCCAGATTGACCGGGTGGAAGATAGATATTCGACCGGACGAAGTAGAGTAGTACACTTGTCTACGGGCTTCGTGCCGGTACGCACCTGCGTGGGATGCCGGAAGAAGGCCCCACGGTCTGACTTGGTGCGCCTGGTGCAGGATCGTGCGGCAGCGGTTCCGACCGTCGTCGTCGATCCAGCGGCGCGCGCCCCGGGTCGGGGTTGCTGGGTGCATGTGCACTCTGGTTGCCTGGACCGAGCCATGCAACGGCGAGCGATTTCCCGAGCACTGCGACTACCCGAACCGGTGCATCTGGAAACCGTCAAGGAATGGTTCGCCGTACATGGGAAACCGTTGATCACCGAACAGAGAGCGGGTCGACACATTATGGGAACCCGATGAGTCCCCAGCGATGAGTACGAACCACTAACAGCGGTCCACCCTGTCCTGGGGCGGGCCGAGGACAGGAGAGAAGTGGCAAAGGTCCGCGTCCACGAGCTCGCCAAGGAGCTCGGCGTCGACAGTAAGTCCGTCATGGCGAAACTGAGTGAACTCGGTGAATTCGTCAAGTCGGCATCGTCCACGATCGAACCCCCCGTGCAGCGACGACTGCGCGAAGCCTTCCCCCCGCCTCCACCGGAGGCCAAGGAGGAGGAACCCAAGAAGAAGCCTGCGGCGAAGAAGACGCCGAAGCCCAAGGCTGCTCCGAAGCCGGAGGCGGCGCCCGAACCGGCCCCCGAGGCACCCGAGCCGGAGGCGAAACCGACCCCGAAGCAGGCTCAACCCAAGCCGGCCGAGCCGAAGCAGGAGGAGCCCGAGGCTCCCAAGCCGGAGGCACCGGCGGCCAAGAAGCCGTCCCCGCCCCGCCCCGGCCCCAAGCCGGGCGCTCGGCCGGGGAACAACCCGTTCGCCCCATCTCAGGGCATGCCGCGCCCAGGCGGCAGTGGCGGCCCGCGCCCAGGCCCCCGGCCCGGACCTCGTCCCGGCGGTGGAGCTCCTCGTCCGGGAAACAACCCGTTCGCACCGTCCCAGGGCATGCCGCGCCCGGGCGGCACCGGTGGCCCGCGCCCCGGCCCCCGTTCCGGCGGCGGCCAGCGTTCCGGTAGCGGCGCGGGAGCCGGGACCCGTGGTGGTCCACGCCCCTCGCCGCAGATGATGCCCGGACGCAGCGCCGTCGGGCGCCCCGGCGCTCCGGCTCGTGGCCGTGGCGGCCAACGTGGCGGGCCCGGCGGACCTGGTGGTCCCGGTGGTCCCGGTGGCCGCGGCGGCCCGCGTGGCGGTTTCGGTGGCCCGCGTGGCCGCGGTGGCCGCGGCGCGACCCAGGGTGCATTCGGCCGCGGCGGTGGGCGTCCGGCTCGCAGCCGCAAGTCCAAGCGCGCCAAGCGGCAGGAGTTCGAGCAGCAAGGTGCGCCCACCCCGGGCGGCGTGCAGGTACCCCGTGGTGATGGCAATACGGTCGTGCGGATCCGCGCGGGTGCTTCGCTGAGCGACTTCGCCGACCGGATCGACGCCAACCCGGCGGCCCTGGTCACGGTGTTGTTCCACCTAGGGGAGATGGCTACCGCCACCCAATCCCTCGATGAGGACACCTTCGCCACCCTGGGGGCGGAGTTGGGTTACGTCGTCGAGGTGGTCTCCCCGGAGGAGGAGGACCGCGAACTGCTCGAGTCCTTCGACATCGACTTGAAGGGTGAGGAAGAGGCCGAGAGCGACGAAGACCTCGAAGCACGGCCCCCGGTAGTGACCGTGATGGGTCACGTCGACCACGGTAAGACCCGGTTGCTCAACGCCATCCGGCAGACCGAGCACCAGGAGACCGAGGCCGGCGGCATCACCCAGCACATCGGTGCCTACCAGGTGCACGCCGAGCACGAGGACGAGAACCGGGCGCTGACCTTCATCGACACCCCCGGTCACGAGGCGTTCACCGCCATGCGTGCCCGTGGTGCCGAGGTCACCGACATCGCAATCCTCGTGGTGGCCGCCGACGACGGTGTAATGCCGCAGACGGTGGAGGCCATCAACCATGCCCAGGCGGCCGGTGTGCCGATCGTGGTCGCGGTGAACAAGGTGGACCTGCCCGAGGCGAACCCGGACAAGGTCCGTTCCCAACTCACCGAGTACAACCTGGTGGCCGAGGAGTACGGCGGTGACACCATGTTCGTGGAGGTCTCCGCGCGCGACGGCGTGGGTATCGATGACCTGCTCGAAGCGGTGTTGTTGACCGCCGACGCGGCTCTGGACCTGCGCGCCAACCCGGATAAGGACGCTCGCGGGGTGGCGATCGAGGCCAAACTCGACCGCGGCCGCGGTGCGGTGGCCACCGTGCTGGTGCAGTCCGGAACCCTGGCCGTGGGAGACGCGATCGTGGCCGGCACCGCCTACGGGCGGGTGCGTGCCATGTTCGACGACCACGGTGAAGCACTCGATGTGGCCTTGCCGGCCCAACCGGTGCAGGTGCTCGGCCTGACCTCGGTGCCGCGCGCCGGGGACACCTTCCTGGTGGCCCCCGACGACCGCACGGCTCGGCAGATCGCGGACAAGCGGGAAGCCGCCGAACGGGCCGCGACGCTGGCCAAGCGCCGTAAACGGATCTCCCTGGAGGAGTTCACTCAGGCGCTGGAGCAGGGCAAGGTCGAAACCCTCAACCTGGTTATCAAGGGCGATGTCTCCGGTGCCGTGGAAGCACTGGAGGATGCACTGCTGAAGATCGACGTGGGCGACGAGGTCGACCTGCGGATCATCCACCGCGGGGTGGGTGCGATCACGCAGAACGACGTGAACCTGGCCACCGTGGACAACGCGGTGATCCTCGGGTTCAACGTGCGCCCGGCGGCCGGTGTGGCCGAACTCGCCGACCGCGAAGGGGTGGAGATCAAGTACTACTCGGTCATCTACTCCGCGATCGAGGACGTCGAGCGGGCCCTGAAGGGCATGCTCAAGCCCGAGTTCGAAGAGGTCCAACTCGGCACCGCCGAGATCCGGCAGATCTTCCGTTCCTCCCGGGCGGGCAACATCGCCGGTTCGATCGTGCGCTCCGGCATCATCCGCCGCAACGCCAAGGCGCGGCTGCTGCGTGACGGCGTCGTCGTCGCCGATGACCTCACGATCCAGTCCCTGCGCCGGGAGAAGGACGATGTCACCGAGGTCCGCGAGGGCTTCGAATGTGGTATCGGCCTGGGCGCGAAGGATATCGCCGAGGGTGACATCATCGAAACCTTCGAGATGCGGGAGAAGCCCCGCGACTGATCATCGTCGGATCCGGGCGGCGCCTGCGCACCACGTCGCAGGCGCCGCTCCGGGGCCCGAACACCGATGATCTGCACCCACTGTTCGCCTGCAGGAGCACCATGACCGACAACCCCCGTACCCGCAAGGTCGCCGACCGCATCCATCAGGTCGTGGCAACCATGCTGGATACCCGGATCAAGGATCCCCGCCTGGGATTCGTCACCGTCACCGACGTCCGCGTAACCGGAGACCTCCAGCACGCCACGGTCTTCTACACCGTGCTCGGGGAGAACGCCGACCGGGAATCCAGCGCCGCGGCGCTGGAATCAGCGCGCGGCCTCATCCGCTCCGAGGTCGGCCGGCAGGTCGGGATCCGGCTCACTCCGAGCATCGAGTTCGTGCCGGACGCGCTGCCGGACACCGCCGCACACATGGAGCAGGCGCTGCGGGAGGCCGCGGCCCGGGACGCCGAACTGGCACGCCGGCGCGCAGGCGCCGCCTACGCCGGGGAGCCGGACCCGTATCGCCGACCCGTCCAGGAGTCTGCGCCCCAGGAGTCGGTCCCCACCGCCGATGAACCACCCCAGGACTGACCCGTCCGGCCACGGCCTGGTCCTGATCGACAAACCCGCCGGATGGACCAGCCATGACGTAGTGGCCCGGGTGCGCCGATTGGCCGGAACCCGCAAGGTCGGGCACGCCGGCACGCTGGACCCGATGGCCACCGGGTTGCTGGTGTTAGGCGTGAACCGCGCCACGAGGCTGCTCACCTACCTGGTGGGCGCGGACAAGGAGTACACCGCCACAATCCGCCTCGGGCAGAGCACCACCACCGACGACGCCGAGGGGCAGGTCCGCGCGCGCGCCGGGGTACATGCGGACACCGAACAGCGGTTACCCGAGCAGATGGCGGCGCTGACTGGGGCGATCGAGCAGGTGCCCAGCGCGGTATCGGCCATCAAGGTCGACGGCGAACGTGCTTATGCGCGGGTGCGCGCCGGCGAGCAGGTGGACCTCAAAGCGCGCCCGGTGCACGTGGAGACTTTCGAGACCACCGGGCCGTTCCAACCCGGCCGGGCTGAGGACGGTACCCCGGTGCTGGACGTGCCGGTGCGTGTGGTGTGTTCCTCGGGTACCTACATCCGCGCCCTGGCCCGCGACCTGGGGGAGGCCCTGGGCACCGGTGGGCACTTGACGGTGCTGCGCCGCACCCGCGTGGGACCCCTGCCCGTGGCCGACGCCCAGGACTTGGGTGCGGTGTCCGAGGGAACCGAGGACCTGCGCATCCACGGGCTCACGCCGGTATGCAAGGCACTGTTCGAGGTGCTCGACCTCAACGAGGCGCAGGCCCGCGCGGTGCGCTACGGGCAGGGGATCGAAGCACCCGGTCCCGCACCGTCCTCCTCCCGCACCATGCCCGCGACCGCTGACGGGGCGAGGGCCGACTCC
This sequence comes from Beutenbergiaceae bacterium, assembly GCA_035302405.1. Taxonomy (GTDB): domain Bacteria; phylum Actinomycetota; class Actinomycetes; order Actinomycetales; family Beutenbergiaceae; genus CALKWS01. Next base: position 36,363 of record DATGSR010000077.1, on the reverse strand, counting down.
TCAGCCGTCGCGCCCGGAGCCGCGGCCGACTCCGCAACTGGCGCGCCCGGAGCCGGGGCAGACTCCGCAACTGGCACGCCCGCAGCGGACGCCAACCCGGCGCCGGTGGCGGCGGCACACCCCGACGGGCGGGTCATCGGCCTGCTGCAGCGCCGCGGGGGCCAGTGGCGCCCCGTGCTGGTGTTCGACCCCGCTTGAGCCGGCGGGGCGGCCCCGCACAAGCCGGAACCTTCCACCCTGTCGGGCCTGGCTGCTCGGGTGCGCGGACCGTAGCGTCCCGCCCATGACCTCTATCGACGACGCGGCTGCCGGCCCCCGGCCCTCCGACCGGGTCCAGGACCCTCCAGGTGCGCAGCCCGCTCCCCGCGAAGTACCCGCTCTGCGCCTGTCCGGCGCCGAATTGGCCGTGCTGTTGGCCCTGCGAGACACCAGGGCCGCCGACATCTCCCGCCAGGGATTGGGGATCAGCATCGAACCGGGTTCGGACGGGCGGAACTCCCTGGCCGACCGGGGTCTGTGGCAGGTGCGGCACGGCATCGAACTGCCCGCTGCCCAGGCCATCGCCGTGGGCGACACCCTCACCGCAGCGATGTGCTGGCTGCGGATCGGCACGCCCGACGCTGCGGCCGCCACCATCGTCATCGGCCCGGAGCACACTCTGCTCCTGGCCGCACTCGGCGACGGCGCGCAGGAGATCGCGACGCTTCGGGTGGATGCCGACATCGCGGGGGTCACCGCCGGTATCTGCGACCACTTGACCTCCATGATGGAAACCGACGCGCAGGTGCACGTGCATGTGGTCGGCCTGCCCGCTACCGGAACCCCCAGCGAGCGGGTCATCCCCGCTACGGACCACCGGAGCGGTGACGACGACGCTGCACCGGCCCTGGCGGCGCGGTTGCGCGAGGCGATCTCGGAGGCGATCGGCCGATGAGCACCACCAACCCCGCCGACGCTGTCGACGCTCCGGTGAGCCACGGTGCCGACATCCAAGCGCTGCGCGACTTCGCCGCCGGATGCACCCACGCCGGGGCAACCCTGCAGTCAACCCGCGAACATCTCACCGCTGCCCTGGACGGGCTCTCCTGGCACGGGCCCGACGCCACCAGGACCCGCACGGATTGGCACCAGCAGCACGCGCCGGCGCTCATCCAGGTAGTCAGCGCGATGGAAGCCGCCGCAGCGCACGTGAACCGCGAGGCCGATGAGCAAGAACGGGTGAGCAGCGATGTTCCCGGTGCCGCCGTAGCGTCGCCCGTCCCGCGCGGCGAGGTTGGCGCAACCGTAGACCGGGACCGCGCCGAGCGCCGCGAATCACGATGGGCCCGGGTGCGTTCTGCCCTGATCGGCTGGGGGCTCGGGCTTGCCGGCGGCCCGATCGGTGCTGCGCTGGGCTCGATCGGTGGCCCTCGGGCCCTTGATGCCATCACTGGTGCCGCCGACGCCCGGGCCGCCCGCACCTACATCACCGAAGTCCCCAGCACTCAACCCACGAGTCCGCCCCAGGACGTGGCGGAGATGATGGAACGCGTGCAGGAGGCTTACCAGGTCCCGGGCGGGGTGATCGTGGAGAGCGTCACGAGCGCCGATGGCACGCGCACCGCCTTCGTCTACGCCGCCGGAACTCAGGACTGGTCGCTCAGCCCGGGAACCAGCACGAACGACGGCAGTGCCGCGGTGGCCAGCGCCCTGGGGCGGGACAACGCTAACCGGGTCGCGATGTTGCAAGCGCTGCAAGCCCACGGCGTCGACTCCCAGACGCCCGTGGTGCTGGTGGGCCATTCCCAAAGCGCCAAGACCCAGTTGGACATGGCGGCAGACCCCTACGTGTTGGCGCGCTACAACATTCATTCCGTAGTCGGCGCCGGAGCGGGCGGCGGGCAGTTCGAGGTACCCGAGCACATCAACGTGGTCAGCCTGCGCAACCGGCTGGATCCGGTCACTTACGCCGGCGGCGCCCCGGACAACGCCATCAACGTTCGGGGTACCTGGCTGGGCGGGGTGCACTCCCTGGAGAAGTACACCGATTTCGCCCGCGACCACGACAACGCCGAACTGGATGCGTGGTGGCAGCAACTGGGCCTGGGATCAGGCGATGATGTACACCGCAGTACCTACTCCGGGCAGGTGGCGCACCCAGGGCCCGACGGGCGATGATCGCTGAGCGTAGGAGCGCAACAGCCAGTCGGGCTCTCGGGCCCGGGGGAATGGCAGGCTGGCGGGCGCCGGGGGTGGCAGGCTAGCCTCGCACCGGTTCAGCAACGGACCGCAGAAGGGAGCCGGGGTGCAACGTTGGGACGGGATCGAGGCGATACCTGCGAGCCTGCAGGCCACCGTGGTGACCATCGGGAACTTCGACGGCGTGCACCGCGGGCATGCGGCGGTCGTGGATGCCGCCGTGCGAGCGGCCAGATCGTATGAGGCCACTGCCGTCGCGTTGACGTTCCACCCGCACCCCGCCCACGTGCACCGGCGCGAGAGCGCTCCGGAACTCCTCACCGGTCTGAGCGACAAACTCGACCTGCTCGCCGAACAAGGGCTGGATGCCACGCTCGTGGCGGAGTACACGTTGGAGTTCGCCCAACAGGATCCGGAGACGTTCGTGCGGCGTTACCTGGTGGATGCACTCAAAGTGCGTGCCGTCGTCGTCGGCGCCGATGTGCGATTCGGACGCGATAACGCCGGCGACCGCGACACCATGGCGGAGTTGGGGCTGAAGTACGGGTTCGACGTGCATCTGGTTCACGACGCCGCCGACCCCGGGCAGCGACGGTGGTCCTCCACCTGGGTGCGCGAGTTACTCGCCGCGGGAAATGTGGAGGCTGCCGCAGACGTCTTGGGGCGCCCTCACCGGATGCGCGGTGAGGTGGTCCGCGGACACGCACGAGGCCGAGACCTGGGCTTTCCGACCGCCAATCTGCACACCGACGCCACCGGCGCCGTTCCGGCGGACGGCGTCTACGCGGGGTGGCTGGTGCGCCGTCCCGGCACCTCGGGCGAGCACCGTCTGCCCGCTGCCATCTCGGTGGGCACCAACCCCACCTTCGACGGCCTGCTGCGTCAGGTGGAGGCGCACGTGCTCGGCCGCTGGGACCTGGACCTCTACCACGAAGAGGTGGTGGTGGAGTTCACCCACCTGTTGCGCCCCACGATCCGCTTCGACGACGTCGATGCGCTGGTGCGACAGATGCGCCAGGACGTGCGCGACGCCGCCGCGCGCCTCGGCGTGCCCGAACCTGCCGACCCCACACCGGAACAACTCCACACGCCCGGGTCCTGACCGGTACCGGGTCGGGTGAACTCAATTCGATGCCCGAACCCGGCTCGATGCCCGAACCCGGCTCGATGCCCGACGCGGCTCGATGGCCGACCCCGGCTCGATGCCCGAACCCGGCTCGAGGTCGGAACCAGGGCGGATGTGGTGGCCGTGATCACCGCCACGTGCGTCCCTCTCCGACCGGCCGCAGTGGTACTCTGGACGCTGCCGTCAGATCGGCCGCGGTTGCCCCATGCCCGGGTGAACCTGCCCCGAGCTCCGCGCAACGACCCTTAGAAGGAGACGCCTGTGGCCCTCGATGCCGCTGTTAAGAAGCAGATCATTTCCGATTTCGCCACGCACGAGGGCGACACCGGATCCCCTGAGGTCCAGGTCGCGTTGCTCTCGCGCCGAATCGCGGATCTGACCGAACACTTCAAGGAGCACAAGCACGACCACCATTCCCGCCGGGGTCTGCTCCTGCTGGTGGGCCAGCGCCGCCGGCTGCTGAACTACCTGCAGGAGACCGACATCCAGCGGTACCGCTCCCTGATCGAACGTCTCGGCTTGCGCCGATAGCGCCTTGAACCGGTCCGGACATGAATGCGTCCGGACCGGTTCAGTGTGTGTACACAACTGAATAGACCCTGAACTACCCACCGGGTCCTCGACGGTCCTCGGTAGTGGCCTCCGGAGCGGGCTCCGTGGGCCTCGATCGATGACCTCCGGGCCCCGGGCAACACCCGAAGGAGGGAACCCATGGAGGGTCCCGAGATTCAATTTGAAGAAACCGTCATCGACAACGGGTCGCACGGAACGCGCACGATCCGGCTCGAGACCGGGCGGTTGGCCAAGCAGGCCGGCGGCTCCGTAGCCGCCTACCTGGATGAGGACACCATGGTGCTGTCCACCACCACCGCAGGGCGGCACCCCAAGGAGCACTTCGACTTCTTCCCGCTCACTGTGGACGTGGAGGAGCGCCAGTACGCCGCCGGAAAGATCCCCGGATCGTTCTTCCGCCGCGAAGGCCGCCCCTCGACCGAAGCCATCCTCGCCTGCCGGCTGATCGACCGCCCCCTGCGCCCCCTGTTCGTCAAGGGGTTGCGCAACGAGGTGCAGATCGTGGAGACCGTGCTCGCAATCCACCCCGATGACAGTTACGACGTGCTGGCCATCAACGCCGCCTCACTGTCCACCCAACTGTCCGGTCTGCCGTTCTCCGGCCCCGTTGGGGCGGTGCGGGTCGCCCTGATCGGCGACCAGTGGGTCGCCTTCCCGCGCTACTCCGAGTTGGAGCAGGCGGTCTTCGCGATGGTCGTGGCCGGCCGGTTGGTCACCGACGCCGAAGGCAACGAGGACGTGGCGATCGCCATGATCGAGGCGGAGGCGACTGACGAGGCCTGGAGCCTGATCAAGGACTCCGGCGCCACCGCCCCCACCGAGGACGTCGTGGCGGAAGGCCTGGAGGCTGCCAAGCCCTTCATCGGGCAACTGGCACGCGCGCAGAAGTCCCTCGCCGAGCGTTCCGCGAAGGAAACCCAGGAGTTCCCGCTCTTCCCCGACTTCGCCGACGACGCGCTGCAAGCGGTCCAGGACAAGGCGACCACCGCCCTGGAGGAGGCCCTGTCGATCGCCGGCAAGGCGGACCGGGAGAACCGCATCGACGAGGTGCGCGATGAGACCGTGGCGGCCCTGCAGGCGGACTTCGAAGGCCGCGAGAAGGAACTGGGCGCCGCGTTCCGCGAACTGACCAAGGACATCATCCGCCGCCGGATCCTCACCGACGGATTCCGGATCGACGGCCGCGGGCTGGAGGACATCCGCACCCTGTCCGCTGAGGTGGAAGTGGTGCCGCGGGTGCACGGGTCCGCACTGTTCGAGCGTGGGGAGACCCAAATCCTGGGCGTGACCACGCTGAACATGCTGAAGATGGAACAGCAGTTGGACACGCTGTCCCCGGAAACGCGCAAGCGGTACATGCACAACTACAACTTCCCGCCGTACTCCACCGGCGAGACCGGGCGGGTTGGCAGCCCCAAGCGCCGCGAGGTGGGCCACGGCGCCCTGGCCGAGCGGGCGATCGTGCCGGTGCTGCCCACCCGCGAAGAGTTCCCCTATGCCATCCGGCAGGTCTCGGAGGCCCTTAGCTCCAACGGATCCACCTCGATGGGTTCGGTGTGCGCCTCCACCCTGTCGCTGCTGAACGCCGGTGTGCCGTTGCGTGCCCCGGTCGCCGGGATCGCGATGGGACTGGTCTCCGACACCGTCGACGGCGAAACCCGCTATGCGGCGTTGACCGACATCCTCGGGGCCGAGGACGCCTTTGGTGACATGGACTTCAAGGTGGCCGGTACCAAGGAGTTCATCACCGCCATTCAGTTGGACACCAAGTTGGACGGCATTCCCGCCTCCGTGCTCTCCGGTGCGCTGACCCAGGCCCGGCAGGCACGGCTGCACATCCTGGACGTCATGGCCGAAGCCATCGACACCCCCGATGAGATGGCACCCACCGCGCCGCGGATCATCACCGTCAACGTCCCGGTGGACAAGATCGGTGAGGTCATCGGCCCCAAGGGCAAGATGATCAACCAGATCCAGGAGGACACCGGCGCCGAGATCAGCATCGAGGACGACGGCACCGTGTTCATCGGCGCCGTGGACGGCCCCTCGGCGGAAGCGGCCCGCCAGGCGATCAACGCGATCGCCAACCCGCAGATGCCCGAGGTTGGCGAACGATTCATCGGAACCGTGGTGAAGATCACCTCCTTCGGGGCGTTCGTCTCCCTGACCCCGGGCAAGGACGGGCTGCTGCACATCTCGCAGGTACGCCGTCTGGTCGGTGGCAAGCGCATCGACTCGGTGGAGGACGTGCTCGGCGTGGGCCAGAAGATCCAGGTCGAACTGGCCGAGATCGACCCGCGCGGCAAACTGTCCCTGCACGCTGTGGTCGAGGAGGACGAGAACGGCGAGGAATCCGGGAGCAAGCCCGACCAGGGCTGAGCATGCCGGAACTGATTCTCGCTCCGGGCGGCGCACCCGGCGCCGAGGTCCACCTACAAGGGGACTCAGGTGCCGTGGTGCGCCGCTCGGTGCTTCCCGGAGGCATCCGGGTGCTGACCGAGTCGGTACCCGGCCAACGCTCGGCTGCCCTGGGCGCCTGGCTCGCCGTCGGCTCCCGGGACGAGCACACCGACCACCTGGGCTCCACCCACTTCCTGGAGCATCTGCTGTTCAAGGGCACACCGCGTCGATCCGCCCTGGACATCTCTGCCGCGTTCGACGCGGTCGGCGGTGAGGCAAACGCAGCCACCGCCAAGGAGTACACCTGCTACTTCGCCAGGGTGCTGGACGCCGACATGCCGATGGCCACCGACGTCATCCTGGACATGGTCACCTCCGCGGTACTCGATGAACAGGAGTTCGAGAACGAACGCGGCGTGATCCTGGAAGAGTTGGCCATGAACGAGGACGATCCCCTCGACGTGGCGCACGAGACCTTCGCCGCGTCGGTGTTCGGAACACATCCTCTGGGACGCCCGATCGGCGGCACCGCGGAGACCATCCGAAACCTGCCGCACCACGCGGTCCTGGAGCACTACCGCCGCACCTACACCCCGCCCGAACTGGTCATCACCGCCGCCGGATCAGTCGATCATGACGACGTCTGCGAGCAGGTGCTCAGTGCGGTGCGCGCCGGCGGTTGGGTCACGAGCGAAGGGGTCGCGCCGGTCCCGCGACGGCACGCGGGAAACACCTCCGACATTCCCACGACCGGCTCCGCGACCACGGTGCGGCGTAGCACCGAGCAAGCACATGTGATTCTGGGCGGACTCGGCCCGGCCGCGGGCGACGCACGCAGGTACGTCCTAGCCGTGCTGAACGCCGTGCTGGGCGGGTCGATGAGTTCGCGGCTGTTCCAGGAAATCCGTGAGAAGCGGGGACTGGCATACTCCACCTACTCCTTCGCCCAGGGGTACACCGAGACCGGCGCTTTCGGTCTGTACGCGGGCTGTACGCCCAGCCGGGTGGACCAGGTCACCGAACTGCTGCAGGCCGAGTGGGACGCGGTCGCCTCCGAGGGCATTACCGACGAGGAGTTGCGCCGCGCTATTGGTCAGATCAGCGGGGGAATGGTGCTCGGGCTGGAGGATTCCGGATCGCGCATGGCTCGCCTGGGCCGAGCGGAGATCTCCTTGGGTGAACTCAACCTGATCGATGAGACCCTCGACAAGGTCCAGGCCGTGACCGCGGACCAGGTACGCGATCTGGCCGCCGACCTGTTGGCCGAACCTCGTCACCTGGTAGTGGTGGGACCGTTCTCCGAAGACGTCGCCGGGCCCACATTGGCGCATCTCACCGGGGTTCGCGCTTGATCAAGGGCCCGCGCTGGGCCTGTGCCAGAGGCCAGGTCGCCACGGCTCGCCCACCACTCGGGTAACGGTTAACCTCGCCACGATGGTGGAACCGGCCGAACTCATCTTGCGACCACCGGAACCACAGGACGAGTCGCAGGTCCGCGCCGCTTCGGAGGAGTTGGCGGCGGAGAACTTCCCGTTCATCTGGGAGGTCGAACGAGACTGGTCGGATGTACTGCGGCAGATTGACGACGAACGACGGGGGGTCCATCTACCGCCGGGACGGGTGCGCGCGACATACCTGCTCGCTCTGCTCGGGGAGACGGTCGTGGGTCGCACCTCGATTCGGCATGAACTCACCGAGGGCTTGGTGAACTTCGGCGGCCACATCGGTTACGCGGTGCGCCCCGCCTATCGGGGGCGCGGGCTGGCCACCGCCATCCTCACCCGCTCCCTGGATCTGCTGCGCCAGGATGGTCTGAACCGCGCGCTGCTGGTGTGCGAGGACGGCAACGAGGCGTCCGCGCGGGTGATCACCAAGTGCGGTGGAGTGCTGGAGGACGTGCGCAGTGCAGGCCCCGCGACTGTTCCGATGCGCAGGTACTGGATCGATCTGACCCGAGGTTGACCCGCTCGCCTGCCTTCGCCGGCGGTGAGGATGACCCTCAGTACAGTGGCCACCATGAGTGAGACGATCTCGGTAGCCGTGCTCGGTGCCGCTGGCCGAATGGGGGCCACCGTATGTGAAGCAGTCGACGGCGCAGCAGACCTGGCGCTGGCCGCCCGGTTGGATCATGGTGACGACGTGAGCGCGCTTGATCCCGGCACCGCCCAGGTCGCGGTGGACTTCACCGTTCCCGATGCCACCGAGGCCAACGTGCACGCGCTGATCGACGCCGGCATCCACGCCGTCGTCGGCACCACCGGCTGGACGGAGGAGTCCCTGGGCCGGGTTCGCGACCACCTCGCGCAGCGCCCGGACATCGGGGTGCTGATCGCGCCGAACTTCGCGCTCTCGGCGGTGCTAGCGATGCAATTCGCTGCACAGGCCGCGCGGTACTTCGAATCCGCCGAGGTGATCGAACTGCACCACCCGAACAAGGTCGACGCGCCTTCGGGTACCGCGGTGCACACCGCCCAACACATTGCTGCCGCACGCGCCGAGGCCGGTCTGGAAGCGGCCCCCGACGCCACCCAGTCCAGTCTGGACGGTGCCCGGGGCGCCGTCGTCAACGGTGTCCACGTGCACTCAGTGCGACTGCGCGGGTTGGTGGCCCACGAGGAAATCCTGCTCGGTAATCCCGGAGAGCAACTGACGATTCGTACCGACTCCTTCGACCGAGCCTCCTTCATGCCCGGCGTGCTGCTCGGGATCCGAGAAGTGGCCGAACACCCTGGGCTGACCGTGGGACTGGACGGCTACCTGGACCTGTGAGCCCAGAGCCGGCAAACGACGGGGGAAGGGGTGGGCCGGCGCCACTCGACTTTCCCGGCCTGCCGCCGGCCGCCTTCGCAGCGCCTCGGGCGCCGGGGCCTCGCATGCAAGCACGCCGGGACCTTGGAGCGCTCAGGCGCGGCTGATGAGGAGTCTGGCGTGGCGCAGGATGGGTTCGTCGACCATGGCGCCTTCGAATCGAAACACGCCGGTTCCTGCTTCGTCCGCGGCGGCCAGCACCCGGCGCGCCCATTGGAGGTCGTTGGTGCTGGGGGTGTAGGCGGAGCGGATCGCGGCGACTTGCCCGGGGTGGATGCATGCGGTGGCGGTGAAGCCGCTGGCGGCGGCGTCGAGCGCTTCGGCGCGTTGGCCGGCGGCGTCGGTGATGTCGGTGTGGACGGCGTCGATCGCGGCTTTGCCGTGGGCGCCGGCGGCGAGTAGCACGGTGGAGCGGGCGTGGCGGGCCACGTCCCGATAGCGACCGTCCGGTTTCCTGCTGGAGGTTCCTCCCAGGGAGGCGACCAGGTCCTCTGCGCCCCACATGAGCGCGACCACGCCGGGGTGGGCGGCCAGGTCCGGTGCGCTGAGCACTCCGCGGGCGGTTTCGCATAGGGGCACCACCGAGACCGCGGGCAGGGCGGCGATGACGGCGGTGACGTCGTCGGGGTGTTCGGCCTTGGGGAGCATCACGTACCGCACCCCGGTGCTGCTCAGCGCGCTCAGATCGGTGTGGAAGTCAGCTGTGGTGCGGGCGTTGATGCGCACGATGGTGCGTGTCGGGTCGAACTGGGCGGCTGCCACTGCGGTGCGTGCGGCGTGTTTGGCTTCGGGAGCCACCGCGTCCTCCAGGTCGAGGATGACGGCGTCGGCCCGGTCGGCGGCCTTGGCGAACCGGTCGGGACGGTCCCCGGGACAGAACAGGATCGCCGGGCCCAAGGTGAACGCCTCCAGATGGCTGCCATGGGCGTGCCCGTCCTGTGTGCTGGCGTGGTGTGTGCTGGGGTGGTGGCTGGTGTGGTTCACGGGGCCTCCTGGTACATCAGTGCGCTGCGCACGGCCCGGGCCACCACGTCCCCGTGTTGGTTGTGCCCGGTGTGGGTGAAGGTCACGATCGCCTGACCGGGTCGGGAGCGGGAGGGGCGGATGTTTGTCACTTCGGTTTCGGAGTAGAGGGTGTCGCCGTGGAACAGCGGGTGGGGAAAGGTCACCTCGGTGAAGCCCAGGTTGGCTACCAGGGTGCCTTGGGTCAGGTGGGAGACCGAGGCGCCGATGAGGGTGGCCAGGGTGAACATGGAGTTGACCAGGCGCTGGCCGAATTCGGTGGTCTGGCTGAATGCGGCGTCCAGGTGCAGGGCCTGGGGGTTCATCGTCATCGTGGAGAACAGGGTGTTGTCCGCCTCGGTCACGGTGCGCCCGGGCCGGTGCTCATAGACCGCGCCCACTTGCATCTCATTGGCGTACAGGCCCCGTTGGGTGAACCGGGGCGGGTGGTCGGCGTGCTTCTCAGCCATGGTGTGCCTCCACGATGTTGGCCGTAGGCTCCTGGCGGCCCTGGCGGCTAAGGCCCTGGCGACCGTGTTCTTCATCGCCATGTCCCTGGTCGCCGTGTCGTTGATCGCCGTGTCCGTGGTCGCTGTGTTGGTCGTGCTTGTGGTCGGGTCGTTGCTGGTCAGGCCCCTCGGCCGGTTCCACCCGTGCTAATTGCTCTCCGCGGGCGACGGTCTGCCCGGTGCGCACGTGGACCCGCACGGTTCCCGCCGCGGGAGCGCGCAGCAGGTGTTCCATCTTCATCGCCTCCACCGCCACGACCGCCTCGCCGGCTTCGACGTGGGCGCCGTCAGTGGCCAGTACCGCCACCACCGTGCCCGGCATCGGGGAGTCCAGGGTGGGCGTGGCCGCGGACGTTCCGCTATCGCGGGCGGGGGAGTGCCGATGGAAGAGGCGGTCGCCGGTGCCGTGGTTGATCCAGGTCTCCCCTTTGCCCACATGCCACCGCAAAGGCCGGTGTTGCCCGTCCACGACCACCGCGTCGTCGCCCATGCCAAGCCGGATCGAAGTGCCATCGATCTGGGCGAGTGCATCGTCGGGGGTGCCGGTCAGCGCGACCGTGACCACCTGCCCCGGGGTGCCGGCGAACCGCACCACATACGGTGCCTGGCCGGAAAGGCGCCAGCCGGAGGGCGCGTGCCAACGGCTGGTGGCCTCCCGGTGTGCGGCGTGCCAGTGCACCAACGCAGCGACCGCGTAGTCGGCTGCGGTAGGGGAGTGATTGACCAGTTCCGCGCTGTGGCGTTCGATCAAGCCGGTGTCCAACTCCCCGGCGCGTACTCGCTCATCGGCCAGCAGCGCCCGCAGGAAAGCGATGTTCGTGCCAACCCCCAGGATGCTGGTGTGTGCCAGTGCCCGGTCCAGGTGGTCCAGGGCGCCGGTGCGGGTGGGGGCGTGGGCGATGACCTTGGCGATCATCGGGTCATAGGTGCTGCCGATCGTCATGCCGGGGTGTACGGCGTGGTCCACCCGCAGACCCGGCGAAGCGGGGAAGCGGGCCTGCAGCACCTGCCCGCCGGTGGGCAGGAACCCCGCGGCGGGGTCCTCGGCGTACACCCGCGCCTCGATCGCGTGACCGGTCAGGTCAACGTCCTGCTGCCGAATCCGCAGCGGCCCCCCGGCGGCGATATGGATCTGCTCGGCCACCAGGTCGATGCCAGTGATCATCTCGGTGACCGGGTGCTCCACCTGCAGCCGGGTGTTCATCTCCATGAAGTACGGCTCATCGGGTTGGTGGGCCGAGACGATGAACTCCACCGTGCCCGCCCCCACGTACCCCACCGACCGGGCGGTGGCGATCGCCGCCTGCCCGTAGGCCTCGCGTTGCTCTTCGGTCAGCAGCGGGGAGGGGGCTTCTTCCACCACCTTCTGGTGGCGGCGCTGCAGGGAGCATTCCCGCTCACCCAGGTGGATCACCTGCCCGTGGGCGTCGGCAAGCACCTGGACCTCGATGTGCCTGGGGGAGTCCACGAAACGTTCCAGGAACAAGGTGTCATCCCCGAACGCCCCCGCCGCTTCCCGCCGGGCGGTGGCCAGCGCCGCAGGCAGGTCGGCCGCTTCATCGACCCGGTGCATCCCCTTCCCACCACCGCCGGCGGCCGGTTTGATCAGCACCGGAAACCCCACCTGGCCCGCCCCGGCGATCAGGGCCTCATCGTCCAGACCGGGTTCGGCGATCCCGGGCACGGTGGCCACCCCGCGGGACGTAACCGCGGCCCGCGCCGCGATCTTGTCACCCATCGTCTCGATCGCACCGGCCGGCGGGCCGATGAACGTGACCCCCGCCGCGGCACAGGCCCGGGCGAAGGCAGCGTTCTCGGCCAAGAACCCATAACCCGGATGGATCGCTCCCGCACCGGTGTCCGCCGCGGCGGCCACGATCGCCTCTCCGTCCAGGTAACCCGGGATGCGCACCGCCCGGTCCGCCACCTGCACATGGGCCGCCCGGGCGTCGTCGTCGGTGAACACCGCTACCGCCCCGATGCCCAAGTTTCGCAAGGTGGTGATGATCCGCACCGCGATCTCGCCGCGGTTCGCCACGAGCACCGAAGAAAATAACTCCATTGCTCTCACATCCGGAACACGCCGAAGCGCGGCTCGGGCAACGGGGTGCGGCTGATGACATCCAGCGCCAGCGCCAACACGGTGCGGGTCTGGGCCGGTTCGATCACCCCGTCGTCCCACAACCGGGCGGTGGCGTAGTACGGGTTGCCCTGGTGTTCGTACTGGTCGGTGATCGGGGCCTTGAACGCCGCTTCCTCCTCTTCGCTCCAGGAACCGCCGGCGGCTTCGATCTGGTCGCGTTTCACCGTGGCCAGCACCGAAGCTGCTTGAGCCCCACCCATCACTGAGACCCGGGCATTGGGCCACAACCACAAGAACCTGGGGTCATAGGCCCGCCCGCACATCGAATACGTGCCCGCACCGAACGACCCGCCGATCACCACCGTCAACTTCGGCACCCGGGTGGTGGCCACCGCGGTGACCATCTTCGCCCCGTGCTTGGCGATTCCCCCGCGCTCATACTCCGCCCCCACCATGAACCCGGCGATGTTCTGCAAGAACACCAGCGGGATTCCGCGCTGATCGCACACCTGGATGAAATGGGCGCCCTTGAGCGCCGACTCGCTGAACAGGATCCCGTTATTGGCCACGATCCCCACCTGGTGGCCGTCGATCCGGGCGAAGCCGGTCACCAACGTGGGCCCGTAGGAGGGTTTGAACTCGGCGAACTCACTACCGTCCACCAGCCGGGCGATCACCTCCCGTACCTCATACGGTGTGGTCAGGTCCACCGGCACCACAGCGCCGATCGTCTCCGGGTCGACCGCAGGTTGCTCGGCGGGCTCACGGGGCCACACCGGCGCCGGCCGCGGCAAGGTGGCCACCACTTCGCGCACGATCTCCAGGGCGTGCTCATCGTCCTGCGCCAAGTGATCGGCCACCCCGGAGACCTCGGTGTGCATCCGCCCCCCGCCCAGGTCCTCCGCGCTGACCTGCTCACCGGTGGCGGCCTTCACCAGGGGCGGCCCACCAAGGAAAATCGTCCCCTGATCCGCCACGATCACCGTCTGATCACTCATCGCCGGCACATACGCCCCACCCGCCGTCGAAGACCCCATCACCGCGGCGATCTGCGCGATCCCTTCCGCGCTCATTCGCGCCTGGTTGAAGAAGATCCGCCCGAAATGGTCCCGGTCGGGAAACACCTCATCCTGCATCGGCAAATACGCGCCCCCCGAATCCACCAGATACACACACGGCAACCGGTTCTGGGCCGCGATCTCCTGGGCGCGCAAGTGCTTCTTCACCGTCATCGGAAAATACGTGCCGCCCTTGACCGTGGCGTCATTGGCCACCACCATCACGTGCCGGCCCTCAACCACCCCGATCCCGGTGATGATCCCCGCCGCGGGAGCCTGGCCCTCATACATGCCGTGGGCCGCGAGCGGGGATAACTCCAGGAACGGCGTCCCCGGGTCCACCAGGCGGTCGATCCGCTCCCGCGGCAACAACTTCCCCCGCTCGGTATGCCGGCACCGAGCCCGCTGCGAACCGCCCAACGCAACCCGCTCCAGGTGCTCACGCAATTGCGCCACCAACTGACCCATCGCATGGGCACGCTCGGCCGCCACGTGCGGTTCCACCGCCGTGCTCAGGACATTCACCGCCTACCTCATCAACGCCGTTGCCGGGTCGGACAGTACCGCGGTGACATCGGACAGGAACGTTGATGCTTCGGCCCCGTCCAGCACCCGGTGGTCGAAGGATACGGTAAGGGTGACCACCTCCCGCAGCGCCACGGTGCCCTCGAACTCCCACGGGCGGCGGCGGATCGAGCCGACCGCCATGATCACGCTCTCACCGGGGTTGAGGATCGGCACCCCGCTGTCCACGTCGAAGACCCCCACGTTGGTCACCGTCAAGGTGGAGGAGGTCAACTCCGGCAAGGTGAGCGAGCCGTCGCGGGCGCGGGCGGCCTGGGCCGCGATCCGCTCGGTGAGTTCGCCCGCGGATAACCGCTCGGCGTCATCGACGCTGGCCACAACCAATCCGCGGTCGGTGGCTACCGCGATCCCGAGATTGATGTGGTCGAACACCTCGATCTGGCCCGCTTCGGCGTCGAAGTGGGAGTTCACGCTGGGGGTGGAGCGCGCGGCCAGCATGACGGCCCGGCACACCAGGGACAGGAACGACGGCGCATGGCCGCGGTCCTGTTCGCGCGCCCTGCGTAGCAGGTCCAGGGTTGGGGTCACGTCGATCGTGGACTGCACCGAGGCGTGCGGGGCGGTAAAGGCTGACTCGCTCATCGCCTGGGCGGTGTGTTTGCGCAAGCCGCTGACGGGGATCCGTCGTGCCCGACCGTTCTGCTTCTCCGCACCGGCCGGTTCCGGCGGTGCGGGGTGCTGCTGCGGCGACGGCTGCTGCGGCGATTGCCGTGCCTCTCGCGCAGGGGCTGCGGTCGTACCGGGCTGCGCGTGGCCGTCGAGGGCCGCGTGGACGTCGTCGCGCAGGATCAGCCCGTCGGGTCCGGAGCCGGGCACCTGACGCAGGTCCACCCCAAGTTGCCGCGCCAGCGCCCGCACCGGAGGCATCGCCCGCGGTGTGGTCGCCGGCGCGGCGGCATCCGCCCCGTCCCCAGGGTCAGCGTGCACCGGCTCCGGCCGTTGGTAGTCGGCGACCTCGAAGCGACGCGGCCTGCGTTTGGGCCTGGCCGCGCCGGTGATCTTCGGTCCGTAACCCACCAGCACCGACTGCCGCTGCTCCACCGGTTCCGGTTCGGCGGGGGAGGCGCTGGTAGCGACCGTGGTGCTCGCCGGCGTTGCTGCGGCGGGTTCTGCCGGGGTGTGACCCGGCGACGCTATCCCGTTGTCCCGCGCGCGGCCGGCCTCTGATCGCCCGGCGCGGTCGTTGCCGGAGCCGGACTCCTGCGCGAGCGCCGTGTCCGGGTGAGGCGCGCCATCACCGGCGGCGCCTCCTGCACCCGGCCCGTCGTCGTCGGCGGCTTCCACCTCGAACTCGATCAGCGGCGCACCCACCTGCACGGTCTGCCCGGCCTGGGCGTGCAGCGCCGCGATCCGGCCGGCGTGCGGGCTGGGTAACTCCACCACCGCTTTGGCGGTCTCCACCTCGGCGAGGATCTGGTTCAACTCCACCTCATCGCCCTCCGCCACACGCCATGCGACGATGTCGGACTCGGTGAGTCCCTCACCCAGATCGGGCAGGGCAAACGTGACTCTCATGCCGATACCTCCACGTGGGCGGGAGCGTGACTGCGGGAGTCGCGCCGGCCCAGGGTGCGGTCCACGGCGTCCAGGATGCGATCGAGGTTCGGCAGGAACACCTCTTCCAGGGCTGCCGGTGGGTAGGGCGTGTCGTACCCGGTGACGCGTTCGGGCGCGGCCTCGAGGTGTTCGAAGCAGTCCTCGATCACCCCGGTGATCACCTCACTGGCCACCGACGCGGTGCCCGCGGCCTCATGGGTGACGATCAGGCGGCCGGTGCGGCGCACGCTCGCGGCCACCGTCTCCCGGTCGATGGGGGAGATGGAGCGTAGGTCGATCACTTCCAGGCTGATGCCCTCATCGGAGGCGGCGATCGCCGCGTCCAGGGCGGTGGCGACCATCGGGCCGTACGCCACCAGGGTGGCGTCGGTTCCCTCCAGCACGGTCGCCGCGGTGGTCAGGTCCGCCCTCGCCTCCCGGTCCACCTCGCCCTTGGTCCAGTATTTGCCCTTGGGTTCGAAGAAGATCACCGGATCGTCGCTGGCGATAGCGGCCCGCAGCGTTTGGTACGCCTCCTGCGGGCTGGCGGCGGTGACCACCCGCAACCCGGCGGTGTGGGCGAAGTAGGCCTCGGGGGACTCGGAGTGGTGCTCCACCGCGCCGATGCCCCCTCCGTAAGGGATGCGTACGGTCAGCGGCATCCGGACCTTGCCCCGGGTGCGGTAGTGCAATTTGGCGACCTGGGCCACCAATTGGTCGAAGCCGGGGTAGACGAACCCATCGAACTGGATCTCGCACACCGGCCGCAGCCCTCGGTAGGCCATCCCCACCGAGGTGCCGATGATGCCCGACTCCGCGAGCGGGGCGTCGATGACCCGCTGGGGGCCGAAGTCCGCCTGCAAGGTGTCAGTCACCCGGAACACCCCGCCCAGGGTGCCGATGTCCTCACCGATCAGCACCACCGAGTCATCGGCGGCCAACTCATCACGTAGGGCGGCGTTGAGTGCTGCCGCCATCGTCATCGTGCTCATGATGCCTCCGGCAGTAGGGATTCCTCCAGTTGCTCCCAGTGGCGGCGCTGCCGCTGCAGGGTTGCGTCGCCGGTGGTGAGGACATGGTCGAACAACGTCTGCGGTTCCGGCGGGCTCATCGCGGTGATGGCCGACCTGAGGGACCGGGCCACTTCATCTGAGCGCGTCTTGGCCTCAGCACGAATGGAGTCCACCGGGGCGCCAGTGCTCTGCAGGTGCTTTTCCAACCGGGTCACGGGGCAGCGGCGGGACCATTTATCCAACTCGGCCTGGTCCCGGTAACGCTTGGGGTCATCGCTGGTGGTGTGCGGCCCCATCCGGTAGGTCACCGCCTCGATGAACATCGGGCCCTTGCCCGAACGGATGTGTTCGGTGGCGATCCGCGTGGCCGCGCGCACGGCGAGCACGTCGTTACCGTCGACCCGCAACGCCGGGATGCCGAAACCGGTGGGCCGGAGCGCGATCGGCACCGGCGTCTGTACCGAGACGGGCTCGGAGATCGCGTACTGGTTGTTCTGGCAGAAGAACAGCACCGGCGCGTGGAACGCGGAGGCGAAGACCATTGCTTCGTTGGTGTCGCCCTGGCTCATCGCGCCGTCGCCGAAGCAGGTCACGGCGATTTCGTCCGCGCCGGCGAACCGGGCTGCCATCGCATAGCCGGCGGCGTGCAGGGTTTGCGCGCCGATGATGATCTGGGGGGTGGCCATGCGCCGCTCGTAGGGGTCCCAGCCGGTGTAGGTGGTGCCCCGCCACACGCTGAGCATCTCTTCGGCCGCCACCCCGCGGCACCACGCCAGGGCGTGCTCGCGGTAGGAGGGGAACAGGAAGTCGTCGTCGCGCAATACTCGGACCAAGCCGATCTGGGCCGCCTCTTGTCCCAGCAGCGGTGGCCACAGGCCGAGTTCGCCTTGCCGCTGCAGGGCCACCGCTTCCTCATCGATCCGGCGCACCACCGACATGTCGATGAACAGGTTCGCCAAGGTCTGGTCATCGATGTCGGTGAGGTGTGGATCGAGTAGCTCGTGGCTGCGCCGTTCGCCGTCGGCAGTGAGGACCTGTAACGGTTCGTCCAGTCCTTCTACCAGGGACGGATCAGGGGGTGACATCGTCGTCGACATGGTCTTGAACCTCCGTGTTCACGGTGCCTTGTGAGCACCTGGAACGGCCAGGGTGTGGCCTTTCTCGACGGTACCTCCGGCTGACATTCGGAGCAATGAGAAGAGAATCTGTTGAGCAGTTTGCTCAGAGTTGGCGTCCTTGGAGGCGTTAATGTTGAGCAGTATGCGAACTGTTGATGACACCGACCGCCGCATCCTGTTGGCGATGACGGCCAATCCGCGCTCCACCATCGTGGGGATCGCCGCCGAATTGGGCCTGAGCCGCAACACGGTGCAGGCGCGGCTGCAAGCCTTGGAGGCCGGGCCGGCGCTGCAGGGGTTCGATCGGCGATTGCACGCGGCGTCGCTGGGTTACCCGCTGACGGCGTTCATGAACACCCAGGTGGACCAACCCCGGTTGGAGCAGGTGGTGGAGCAACTGAAGCGGATCCCCGAAGTGGTCCAAGCCCACGGGCTTTCGGGGCAAGGGGACATCCTGGTGCGGTGCGTGTGCACCGACGGGGAGGACCTGTACCGGGTGAATAAGTTGGTGCTGGCTTGCGACGGGGTGATCCGCACCGAGACTTGGCTGGCGATGGGTGAGTTGATCCCGTTCCGGCTGGCGCCGGTGTTGGAGCGCGACCTGCGCGAGTAGGCCGACGCTTGTCAGGGCTGCAACTGCGTCGCCCAGGCGTGCTCGTTGACCTCGACTCCACCCACCTGCAGCACCCTGCGCACGCCGATGGGGCCGAAACCGGCTTGGGTGAGAAACGCCTCGAGCACCTCGTCGCCTTCGACCAACCAGATTCGCGCCTGCGCCGCCCCGCTGCCGATGAGCACATCGGTGCAAGCGGCGAGCAGTCGTGATCCGTGGCCCTCGCGGAGGTGGTTGGTGTCCACTGCCAGCTCCACCACCTCACCGGTGGGGTCGCCCTCCATCCCCGGGGCCAGGGCAGCGAATCCGACGACGTGCGGACCGGCCGTGGCGGTCAGCACCCGGTGTTTGGGCGAGGGGGGATCGGTGATCGCCGCACGCCACGCGGCCGCGAACTGCGCCTGGTCCAATTGTGCAAGGGCGTCGGCCGGCAACCGCCCTTCGTGGCGGGCGCGCCACGATTCCACTTGGATCCGCCCCAGATGGTCGGCGTCCTCAGCAACCGCTGGGCGGACCGAGACGTCGGCGGTAGGACCGTGAGTGTGAGCAGTCATCCCCGCCAGCCTAATGGCACAGCTGCAGACCTGTTCGGGCCCCCAGCCGTAGACGCGACGGACCAACCCCGCCTCGAGTGTCAGGCCAGACCGGTAAGGACACGTCGGTCCGGCTAGTGAGCGGCGTCTGCCCGCGGGGACCGGCTCGCGGTACCGTCTAGGCATGGTTGAGAACACCCGTCGGACCCCGGCGCGCACCTTCGGATCGGTGTCGGTCGCGATGGTCACCCCGATGCATCCCGACGGCGATATCGACGTGCCTGCCGCACGTGTCCTGGCGCGCCACTTGGTCGCGTCCGGATGCGACGCGCTGGTGCTCAACGGCACCACCGGTGAATCACCCACCACGCATCAACCGGAGAAGGACGACCTGGTCGCCGCCGTCGTGGACGAGGTGGGCTCGGAGGTGATGATCATCGCCGGGGCAGGGTCGAATGACACCGCCCACGCAGTGCGCATCGCCAAAGCCGCCGAACGCAACGGGGCGCACGGGTTGTTGGTGGTTTCCCCGTATTACAACCGCCCGTCCCAGGAGGGGGTCTACCGGCACATCCGCTCCATCGTCGACTCGGTGAACCTGCCCGCGATGTTGTACGACATCCCCGGCCGCACCGGGGTAGCGATCGGCGATGAGATCCTTGACCGGCTCGCCGAGCACCCCCGCATCCGCGCGGTGAAGGATGCCACCGGCGATGTCCCGGCCGGATTCGACCGGATGCGCCGCACCGGCCTGGAGTTCTACTCCGGCGACGATGCACTGAACCTGGCGTGGCTGACCCATGGCGCTTCCGGAGTGGTCTCGGTGGTCGGGCATGTCGTGGCGGCCCGCTACGCCAAGATGGTGCAGGCCATCGATGACGGCGACTTGTTCACCGCCCGGGATTTGTCGGCTGAACTGGCCCCGATCTGCGAGGCGATCATGGGCGGCGGTCAGGGCGCGGTGATGTCCAAAGCGGCGCTGTACCTGCAAGGGCACTTGCCCAGCGCCGCGGTAAGGTCCCCGCTCGTGGCCGCCAACGAGGCGGAGTTGGCGGATCTGCGTACCGCCCTACGTCTGCACGGACTTTTGGAAGAGGAGCGTTGATGAGTCACCATCACCCGGAACTGGGGCCGCCGCCGCGGCTGGCCAAGGGTGCCTTGCGGATCGTGCCCTTGGGCGGTCTGGGCGAGGTGGGCCGGAACATGGCCGTGCTGGAGTACGACGGCCGCCTGCTCATCATCGACTGCGGGGTGCTGTTCCCCGAGGACCACCAGCCCGGTGTGGACCTGATCCTGCCGGACTTCGAATACATCGCCGACCGGCTCGACGACATCGAAGCGATCGTGCTCACGCACGGCCACGAGGACCACATCGGCGCCGTTCCCTACCTGCTGCGGATGCGCCGGGACATTCCTCTGGTCGGCTCCAAACTGACCCTGGCCTTCCTGGAGGCCAAACTCAGCGAGCACCGCATCAAGCCGGTCACGCAGCAGGTGCAGGAGGGCCAGCGCTACCGGGCGGGTCACTTCGATTGTGAGTTCGTGGCCGTCAACCACTCCATCCCGGACTCCCTCGCGGTAGCGGTGCACACCCCGGCCGGGACTGTGTTGCACACCGGTGACTTCAAGATGGACCAGTTGCCCCTGGACGGGCGGATCACCGATCTGCGTGCCTTCGCCCGGTTGGGGGAGCAGGGCGTGGACCTGTTCATGACCGACTCCACCAACGCCGAGGTGCCCGGATTCACGGTGGCCGAACGGGAGATCGGTCAGGTCCTCGACAGCGTGTTCGCCACCGCAGAGGGCCGGTTGGTGGTCGCCTCCTTCGCCTCCCACGTACACCGGGTGCAGCAGGTGCTCGACGCCGCGCACGCCCACGGCCGCAGGGTGGCACTGGTGGGCCGGTCGATGGTGCGGAACATGCGGATCGCCGAGGAACTGGGGTACCTGCAGGTGCCGCCGGGGGTGTACGTGGACCTGAAGCAGGTCGACGACCTGCCCGATGACCGGGTGGTGCTGATGAGCACCGGGTCGCAGGGGGAGCCGATGGCAGTGCTCTCCCGGATCGCCAACCGGGACCACCGGGTCTCGGTGGGGCCAGGTGACACCGTGGTGCTGGCATCCTCCCTCATCCCGGGGAACGAGACCGCGGTGTTCCGGGTCATCAACGGGCTCATTCGGCTCGGGGCGAAGGTAGTGCACCAGGGCAATGCCCGGGTGCACGTCTCCGGTCATGCCTCGGCCGGGGAGCTGTTGTACTGCTACAACATCGTGCGACCCAAGAACGTGATGCCGGTGCACGGGGAGATCCGGCACCTGGTCGCCAACGGCGCACTGGCCGTGTCCACCGGTGTGCCCCCCGAGCGGGTGGTGCTCGCCGAGGACGGGGTGGTAGTGGACCTGAAGGACGGCAAGGCCGAGATCGCCGGGGCGGTGCCGTGCGGGTACGTGTACGTCGATGGCTCCTCGGTCGGGGAGATCACCGATGCGGAGTTGAAGGACCGGCGCATCCTGGCCGAGGAAGGATTCATCTCCATCTTCGCTGCGGTGGATTCCTCCAGCGGGAAGGTGGTGGCCGGGCCGCACCTGCAAGCACGCGGCTTGGCGGAGGACGACGAGCGGTTGGCCGAGATCATCCCGGAGATCACCCAAGCGCTCAACGAGGCGGCCGGAAGCGGCAATATCGACACCCACCAACTGCAGCAGGTGGTGCGGCGGGTGGTCGGCCGGTGGGCTTCTCGCCGGTTGCGCCGTCGCCCGATGCTGGTGCCGGTGGTGGTGGAGGCCTGACTTCGCTCCACCGGACCACGGCCGGGTCTTCGCACCTGACTACGGCGGATATTCGTACCACCTGACCAGGGCGGCTCGCGGGCGCCGCTCGTGCTTTCCGCTTGATCCAAGCGCCCTAAGTGGTTCGGCGCCCCAGCAGTGCGGGGCCTGCGGCCCGCAGCGTCTGCTGGAACTCAACGGCGCGCTGATCGGGGGTACCGGGCAATAGTCCGGCCAACTCGAGGCTGACGAGGCCGTGGACCAGCGCCCACAACCGGTATGCGCCGGCGGCCGCCTGCTCCTCCGGCACCAGGCGGCCCACCGCCATCCGCAACATCCGGAACGGTTCGTCGCGTTCCGCGGCTGCCGCCTGCTCGGTTGAGGGCGCGTGGCTGCGTGCGCCGTCGAGTGCCCCAAGATCTGCTGGTGCTGGTGCTGGTGCTGGTGCCTCCGATGACGGTGCCGCGCCTGGCGCCGGGCCGAACATCACGCGATAAAAGTGTGGGTCGTCCAGTGCGCTGTCGCGATAGGCCAGCCCCAGGGCGAACAGATCGGCCGCGGGATCGTCGGTGCGCGGCACCCTGCTCAGGTGCTGGGCGAACCGGCTGTACCCCTCCTGGGTCACTGCGGCAATGAGTTCCTCCCGCCCGCCGAACAACGCGTACACCGCAGCGGTGCTCGTGCCGACCCCTCGGGCTAGTTCCCGTAGGGACACCCCGTCCACACCTCGCCGCGAAATCACCTCCGAGCAGGCATCCAGAAGGCTGCGGCGCAGGGTGTGGTCATAGGAGCGGGGACGGGCCATGGATCTGAGTGTAAAGGCTTGACGCCACCTAAATAACACCGTTAGATAACACTGTTAGATAACAGCGTTAGGAGCGCCTGATGATCGACTTATCCGCAGCAGCCCAGACCACCGCAGGCATCGCAGTGCTGGCTGCTATCACCGTCACCACCGGCGGCTACCTGCTATTGCGCATCGGCACCGGCAGGGTGGCTGCAACAGATTTCCAACGCACATTCTTCCGCGCCGGGCACGCCCACGCAGGCGTGTTCATCACCTTGGGCCTGGTGGCGCTCCTTCTTGCGGAGGCCACGTCCCTCGCCGGCCTGTGGGGTTGGTTGGCTCGCACCGGCGTATTGGTCGCCGCGATCCTGATGCCCGCAGGGTTTTTTCTTTCCGCTATCGGCCCGGACCGGCGTTCTCCCAGCCGATGGATCGTGCTGCTCTACCTGGGCGCCGCGTTCCTCATCGCCGGTTTGGCCGCTCTGGGCGTGGGCCTACTCATCGGATGAGCGGCTTGCAGGCGGGTGGCGGCTGCGGCGCCGTCAGGCCGCAGTGCGATGCCCGGGGCGGTGTGATCAAACACCCCGGCCCACCGCTGAAGTGCGTGTCACACCGCAGAATCAAGCCGATCTCTGATGTAGTGGAAGGACGGCGGGCACGTACGATCGCCTGCGAGTAGGGAGGACACTACACATCATGGCGACCCGGACGACTTCCCCCGGACGGTCAGCCTCACCAGGACGCAGGAAGAGGGACGCCCCGAGCGACTCCCGGGGCACTGCGACCAAGAGCGCGCCTGAAGAAGCCACCCCGTCCCTGCCCGTGCGCATGATCAAGAGCCTGTGGATGGGTATGGCACACGTCGTCGGCGGTATTGCACGGTCGATCGGCTCCAGCGCCAAGGGCCTGGATCCCGCCCATCGCCGGGACGGCCTGGCGTTCCTGCTCCTGGGCCTGGCGGTGATCGTTGCCGTTCGGGAGTGGTTCGGACTGTCCGGCGCGGCTGGGGACGTGATTCACGCCGCGGTCGCCGGCTCGGTGGGCGTGCTGGGAGCGGTGATCCCGGTCGTATTGGTGTTCATGGCGATCCGACTGATGCGCCATCCCGAGCGCACCGAGGTCAACGGCCGCATCACCGTGGGCCTTGGCGCCTTGGCGATCGCGACCTGCGGTCTGATACACGCCGCCCGCGGCTTGCCCACCCCACCGGACTGGCCCCAGGTGTTCAGCGCCGGAGGACTAGTGGGGTACGCAGCCGCCTACCCGCTGTCGATGCTGCTCACCGTCTACGTCACCGTGCCGCTGCTGGTGTTGCTCGCGATCTTCGGCCTGCTCGTGGTCACCGCCACGCCGGTGGTGGCCATCCCACGGCGGTTCGCCCAGGCCTGGCGCTGGTTGAGCGGCGCCGACGACGAGGACGCCGAGGCCGCTGAATCCCTCAGTGACACCGAAGCCGGGGCAGCACGGAAGGCCGGCGGAGCACGCAAACGCAAGGCGCGGGGCGGCAGCGCGCCGACACCCGGGGCCTACCAGGGCGATGAAGCCTTCGCTCACGCTCATGAGACCGACGACGGGGCTGCGCGAGAGCGTCCGGCACGCGCTCCGAAATCTGCCGGCAAACCGGCCGCTGAGTCACCGGGCAAGGTCCCCACGGGCCCGGCCCCGGCGGTGCCGGCTGCGTCCGCTGGCACCGAGGTGCTCGAGCCGCCGCCCACCCAACCCCTGCCGCCCCGGGCCGAGCAGCTCATGCTCTCCCCGGACCTGACCTATACCTTGCCCGGCGATGACGTGCTCGCCCGCGGCGCACCGCACAAGACCCGCTCGGAAGCCAACGACCGAGTCGTGCAGGCCCTCACCACGGTGTTGGACGATTTCGGCGTGGACGCCCAGGTCACCGGGTTCACCCGCGGACCCACGGTCACCCGGTACGAGGTGGAACTCGGCTCGGGGGTAAAGGTCGAGCGGGTCACCGCCCTGAGTAAGAACATCGCCTACGCAGTCGCAAGCGCCGATGTGCGGATCCTGTCCCCGATTCCGGGTAAGAAGGCGATCGGTATCGAGATCCCCAACACCGACCGGGAGACCGTTGCCTTGGGTGACGTACTGCGTTCCGGACCGGCCCGGCGCAACGAGCACCCGATGGTCATGGGCGTGGGTAAGGACGTCGAGGGCGGGTACGTGGTGGCCAACCTGGCCAAGATGCCCCACATTCTGGTGGCCGGCGCCACCGGTGCCGGTAAATCTTCATTCATCAACTCGATGATCACCTCCGTCATGATGCGTGCCACTCCGGAGGACGTGCGGATGGTGCTGATTGACCCCAAACGGGTGGAACTGACCATCTACGAGGGAATCCCGCACCTGATCACCCCGATCATCACCAACCCCAAGAAAGCGGCCGAAGCCCTCGACTGGGTGGTCCGGGAGATGGACGTGCGCTATGACGACCTCGCCACCTTCGGGTACAAGCACATCGACGACTTCAACGCTGCGGTGCGCGCCGGTAAGGTCACCCCGCTGCCGGGCAGTGAGCGCAAGATCGCCCCGTACCCCTACCTGCTGGTGATCGTGGACGAGCTCGCCGACCTGATGATGGTCGCTCCCCGGGATGTGGAGGCCTCCATCCAGCGCATCACCCAACTGGCCCGCGCTGCCGGGATCCACCTGGTGCTGGCCACCCAGCGCCCGAGCGTGGACGTGGTGACAGGACTGATCAAGGCGAACGTGCCCTCCAGGCTGGCGTTCGCCACCTCCTCGGTGACCGACTCCCGGGTGGTGCTGGACCAGCCGGGTGCGGAGAAACTCATCGGCCAGGGTGATGCCCTGTTCCTGCCGATGGGGGCTTCCAAGCCGATGCGCGTGCAAGGCGCGTGGGTCAGTGAGTCCGAGGTTCACGGTGTGGTCGAACACGTCAAGGCTCAACTCAAGCCGGTCTACCGTGAGGACGTCACTGTTCCCACCGTCAAGAAACAGATCGATGAGGACATTGGTGATGACTTGGACCTGCTGTTGCAGGCCGCCGAACTCGTGGTCTCCACCCAGTTCGGGTCCACGTCGATGTTGCAGCGCAAACTCCGGGTCGGCTTCGCCAAAGCGGGCCGGCTGATGGACTTGTTGGAGTCTCGCGAGATCGTTGGCCCCTCCGAGGGGTCCAAGGCCCGCGATGTGCTCGTGGTGCCCGATGACCTGCCTGCCACGTTGGCGATGTTGCGCGGCGAGGGCCCGGGGCCAGGGGCGGCGAGCGAGGATGCCCCGTTCGACGCCGAACCTCACCAAACCTCCCATGAGGCCGACGGCGGGGCGCAACCTGACGGCGATCCGGACCCGGTGGAGGCGTCCCTGGGGCAGCCCGACGACGAGGAGTCCACCGACGCGTGGGAACTCACCGGCCGCTGAGCGCGGCGGTGGGGGAACGGGGCAGGGTAGGACAACCGAGGGGCACGGGCACCTGAATTTTCGCCTACTCTTGACCGGGTGACGAGCGAACCGGCCACCCCGCAGGCCAGCCAGGTCTGGAACCTGCCGAACACCCTGACGATGCTGCGCATCGTCCTGGTCCCATTCTTCGTGGTGTTGATGTTCCAGGACAGCCTGGCGGCACGGCTGGGCGCGTTGGCGGTGTTCCTCATTGCCGCCCTTACCGACAAACTCGATGGTTACCTGGCCCGCTCTCGGGACATGGTGACCAACTTCGGGAAGATGGCCGACCCGTTCGCGGACAAAATGCTGGTCGGGGCCGCGATCATCATGTTGTCGGTGCTGGGGATCCTGCCCTGGTGGGCTACGGTCACGATCATCGTGCGGGAGGCCGGGATCACCATTCTGCGGTTCATCATGGTGCGCAGATGGGTGATGGCCGCGTCCAAGGGCGGGAAGTTGAAGACCGTGCTGCAGGTGATCTTCATCGCGCTGATGATCTTCCCGGCCGTCGGGCTGCTCGGCCCCGAGGTGGGCGGGCTGTTGGAGACGATAGCGTTCGCGGTGATGCTGGTCGCCGTGGGTGTCACGGTTGTCACCGGGCTGGACTACATCGTCCGAGCGATCAAGGTGGCGCGTAGTGCGGCAGCCCCTCCCGCCTGAGCCGGCAGTTCCCGCGGAGCCATTGGCACCCGCCGGGCACGCAGCGGCCGCCGAGCGGGTCACGCCCACCGGGCGGGCAGTGTCAACGGGGCTGGCAGCGTCCGCAGAACGCTTGGTGCGCGCAATGGCCGCACGTGGCCTTTGGCTCGGAGTGGCGGAATCGCTCACCGGCGGGCTGCTCAGCGGCCGGATCGTGGACGTCCCCGGTGCCTCGGCGGTGTTCCAGGGCGCCGTGGTGACCTACGCAACCGAACGCAAGCAGGATCTGCTCGGCGTGGACGCCGGATTGCTGCAGCGGCACGGGCCGGTGCACCCGGAGGTCGCAAGCCAGATGGCCGAGAATGCGCGGGCAGCACTTCGCGCCGATGTGACGTTGGCCACAACCGGGGTGGCGGGCCCCGCGCCTCAGGACGGTCAGCCGGTCGGCACCATCTACCTGGCGTGTGCGCACCCGGGCGGAGTGTGGGTCCGTCACTACCGGTTGGGCGGTACCCGCCGGCTGCTGCGCGCCGGCGTCGTAGATCTCGCGCTGGCGTTGGGGATCGCGGCAGTTCAGGCACTGCCGGCCGAACCGAGGCGAACGGGCCGGGTGCCGTAGACCACACGCAGTACGGGAACAAATAACGAGCCGAACAGCGTTGACCTAAGTGATGATCACACGTATGCACAAACCACGCACCGGCCGCCCGCCGTCGCGTCCGGGCAACCCGGCGCCACGCGCGGCCGCAACCCGAAGGGTGCCCGGGCAGAACCCGGGGTACGGTAAGAGTGCAACACCGGCAGTTAACGGCCCAACGCAGGTCAGAAAGGAGGGGCGCACCATGGTGGTTCTTCGTAGAGAGATTGGTGACGTCCTTCGTGACGTGCGCCAGCGTCAGGGTCGAACGCTCCGGGAAGTGTCCTCGGCCGCCCAGGTTTCACTGGGCTACCTGTCCGAGGTTGAACGTGGACAGAAGGAAGCGTCCTCAGAGTTGCTCAGTTCGATCGCAGTAGCGCTGAACGTGCCGCTGTCGATGGTTCTTCGAGAGGTTTCCGACCGGATCGCCCTGGTGGAGGGTATTGCAGTACCCGACACCGTTCCGGTCAACTTGGCCGAGCATGTGGCCGTGCGTCAACAGGTCGCCCAGGAAGATCTCGCCGGAGTCTGAGAACCCCTCGCGGGAGTTCGAAACGAGGCGGGCCGAGGCGGCTGGCTCATCCCAGCGGGTTGATCGCCTGCCGTTGCGCTTGGTTCGACCCCCTTTGTTGATGTGCGGCGGTGCGCCGTCATAGCCCCTGGACACGAGGTGTCCGGGGGCTTTTCACATTCACGGCTGGGCTGGCCGTGCCGACTCACGACTCTGGCGACCGCCCGGGTCCTGGCTACTGCCTGGGTCCTGGCGACCGCCCGGGTCCTGGCCACCGCGCGGGTCCTGGCAACGGGGGCAGTAGAACACCGGCCGCGCATAGGGCGGGGTTCCGACCGTGTCTTCAACGATCATCACGCCGCAGCGCCGGCAGGGGCGTCGGGCCCGGCCGTGAACGTGGGTCCGCATCCCCGGTGCGAGCAGGCCGGTCGCGGTCAGTTCGGGGCCGTCGGCGCTTCGGCGCATCAGCGCGGACGCCGTGGTGTACAGCGCTACCGCGTCGGGTACCGACTCTGCGGGGTGCCACGGGTTGAGGCGATGCTCCCACAGCGTCTCGGCCATGTAGATCGTTCCGATCCCCGCCGCCACTCGCTGATCCAGCAGCGCCTCTCCCACCGGTCGTGTGCCCTGGTCCCGCAGATTGCGTGCAGCGCTCTGCACGTTCCGGGCGGCCTCGGCGCCGGAGGCCATCAGGTCCGGACCCAAATGGGCGATCAAACGATGCTCGTCCCGGGTCCGCACGAGGTCCAGCATGCCGAGGTGCGATCCCACGCAGGTCCACTTCGCGGTGGCCAGCACCGCTCTGACACCCCGGGCTCGTAAGGGTTCCGGGGGGATCCGCGTGCGCCGCACCCGCCAGGTCCCATCCATGCGCAGGTGGGTGTGTACGGTCCAACCCGCGTCGGTCCGGATGAACAGATGTTTGCCGTACCCGGCCACCACGCGCACGGTCTGGCCGGTCAGATCCGCACCGGCCAGTTGCGGCCAGCGCAGTTCGCACCGCGACAGCGGCTCGCTTCCCAACGCCTGGGTCAACCGGCGTGCTACCCGTGCCACGACGTCCCCTTCAGGCATGGTTACCCTCCCTCCCAGGCATCCCCGCTGCCCCGTTCAGGCATGGTCACCCTCGCGCGTAGTCACTGCGCCCCGGCGTCGTCGAATCGGCCGCGCCCGCGCGTGGCGAAGCCGGCCCGCCCTGGCGCATCCGAAGACCGCGCGGAGTGGCGATGAATCCGACCTGCTGCAAGGCGGCAAGCAGCGGGCTTTGACCTCCGAGCGCCTGAGCGCCGTCCGCGCGCTGCACGGTCAGCCGTCCGAGTACCCCGGCGCGTGCTTGCTCCGCGAGCTCGGCGGTTGCCGCCAGCAATGGTGCATCGTCGTCGGTGAACGACAGCAGCGTACGAGCCCCTCGCTCCAGATATAGCACCAGCGCGCCGTCCACCAGCACCACGCTGGCTCCCACCTTGCGGCCCGGACGGTGTGCGCTGGTGGTTTCCCCGGAGGCCGGCGGCCACGGTAGTGCGGCGCCGTAAGGGTTGGCCGGGTCGGTGGCGGCGAGCAAAATCGCCTCGTGGGTGCGGCGTTCCAGTGCCCCGGCATCGGCACGGAGCCGTTCGATGCACTCGGCCAGGGCGAATTGGGCTGCACCGAGTCCCTCTACGAAATACCCGCGCCGCACCTGACCGTTCTCCTCGGCTTGGGCCAGGATGCGATACGCGGTGGCAAAACCGCCGGGCACTCCCTCGACCGCGCCGCGGGTGAGTATTCCGTCGCGGTCCACCAACGACAGCACTTTCGCGACCAGACGCTCGTCGGTACCGCTCCGCTCGCCCACCAGCGACCAGCGGCCCGCTGCTAGCGGCGGCGTGGACACGGCGCCTCCGGTGGCCCGCAAGGATCGAGTGCGAAGTGCTGACCGCAACGAGCGGGGCCGGGCGCGGGCGCGCGTCACGGCGGACAACGGCGTGCCCGGGCGGGCACTGCCGGATAAGTGCACCCGCAGCGGTGCCATCGAGTCGTTGGTGACCAAGCCCGCCCACACCAGGTCCCAAAGCGCCTCCACCAGGCGCTCGGTGCTGACCGCGCCGAGGTCGGCAGTGCTCGTGGGTCCACCTTCCTCGTGCACCTGCCCCGCAGGGTCGGTGCGGTCACCGCCGGCATCGGCAGCGCCTCCGCCGTCCTCACCCTGGCCAGCGGCAGGCGCGCCTGGATGGTCGGCGGGCGGGGCGCTCTGAAGGTCCCGCTGGTCGACGTCCGCGCCGGCAGGACTTCCATGCCCATCTCCGCCACCCATGGGCGCGATCAGATCATCGGCAGAGTCCATTGGCGCGCCGTCGGCGCGGACGGCAGTGAGCAGGTCGCGGAAGAAGACGCCGCCCCCGGCAAGTGCGCGCAGGATCGCCCGGTGCAACGGGGTAGCCACGGCTTGCTCGTCAGGTTCGGGCGCCAGGTCGGCGACCGCGTCGGCCGGGAGCAAGGTCACCAACCCGTCGCTGCCCGGACCGGAGCCGACCCCTACCCACACCACCTCACCAGAGCCTGTCAACTCATCGAGCATCGCGGAGGTGTAGTCGCGCACCCGTGCCGGGAGCACCAGGGTCTCCCAGGCGCTCGCGGCGATGGGTGTGCCCGCCAATTGCTCCACCACGCTGAGCACCCCCTCCACACCACGGAGGCGGTCCACCTGGTGCCACCGCGGGGCGAACACTCCAAGTGCAGCGGGCGGGACGGGTTCCACTTCGGCGCGCAGAGCCGCCAAGGAACGCCGGCGAATTCGGCGCAGCACATCCGCGTCACAGTAGTCCGGTCCCGCCAGCGCCGCGCTCGCCTCGCTGTGCGCCTGGGTGGGTCGCAACTCACCGCTGGTGAGCACACCTTGCTCGACCAGGCTGTGCAGGACGGGCGTGATCGCCCCGATCCCCAGTCCGAACCGCGTTGCCACTTGCCCAGCCCGGAACGGGCCGTGGGTACGGGCGTGACGCCGCACGAGTTGTTCCAAGGCTTCGGGCGCGGGACGGGTGAACTCTTCCGGCAACCCCGTGGGCAACGCAACTCCCAGCGCATCGCGCAGCCTGCCGGCGTCCTCGGCGATCGCCCACTGATCCTGCCCGGCGATGCGTACTCGGATCACTCGCCGGGCGGCCTGCAGGTCCGCCAGCCACGTTGGCACCGCGTCGGGCTCGGTGCTGCGGGGCGCCAGTTCCGCCTCGGGCACAGGTCCCAAGCGGCGGATGAGATCGACAAGACCCTCGGCGTCGCGGGCGCGGGTGGTTTCGGTGCGCAGGCCCACTTGGGCTTCCACGGACGCCACCGCGTCGGCGTCGAGCAGGTCGGCGACGGCCGTCCCCTCGCCCAGTAGTTCGCCGAGCAGGCGGGCATCGAGGGACAGTGCGGCTGCCCGGCGCTCTGCCAGCGGCGCGTCACCGTCGTAGAGGAACTGGGCGATGTACCCGAACACCAGGGATTGGGCGAAGGGGGAGGGGGTGGGGGTGTCCACCTGCACGATCCGCACCTCACGCTGATGCAGGGCCCGCATCAGGCCGGTGAGCGCGTCGATGTCGAAGTCGTCCTGAAGACACTCCCGCACCGCCTCCAGCACCACGGGGAAATCGGAGTATTGGCCGGCCACGGACAACAACTGGGCGCTGCGTTGGCGCTGCTGCCACAGCGGTTGACGCCGGTCCGGCCGTCGTCGCGGCAGGAGCAGGGAGCGGGCAGCGGCCTCCCGGAACCGGGCGGCGAAGTGGGCGGAGGACGCGAGTGAGGAAACCACCAGCCCGCGGGCCTCTTCGGGGTCGAGCAGCAAATCGTCCAGGTCCAACAGCGCGCGTTCGTCCCCCTCCTGCCAGGAGGTATCCGGAAGGCGCAGCACGATTCCGTCGTCGGCGTGCATCACCTGGGCATCCAGGCCGAAGCGGTCCCGCAAGCGGTTCGCGAGCACCAACGCCCACGGGGCGTGCACGGCTGCGCCGTAGGGGGAGTGGATCGCGACCCGCCAATCACCCAACTCATCCCGGAACTGCTCCACCACCAAGGTTTTGTCGGTGGGGACCACGCCGGTCGCCTGCTCCTGCTCGCGAAGGTACGTCAGCAGGTTCTCCCGGGCCCACTCATCCAGGCCCTGGACCAACAGCGGGCCGGTGTCGTTCGCGGCGTCGGCGATCTGCCCGCTGCGCTGTGCTGGTGTGGCGGAGGTCGATTCGGTTAGGCCGCCGGCGCGCATAAGTTCGCGGACCATGGCTCCAAAGGCCCGGCCCAGTTCCGCCGGCCGCGGCGGGGCGTCTCCCTTCCAGAACGGCAACCTCCCGGGTAAGCCGGGAGCGGGGGAGACCAGCACCCGGTCGGGGGTGATGTCCTCGATCCGCCAGGTGCTGGACCCCAGGGTGAAGGTATCCCCGACCCGGGACTCGAACACCATCTCCTCATCGAGCTCGCCCACTCGTTTACCGCCGCGGCGCGGATCCTGGGCGCCAACGAGGTAGACGCCGTACATTCCCCGGTCCGGGATGGTGCCTCCGGAGGTGACGGCCAGCCGCAGCGCCCCGGGACGAGCGGTGAGGATCCCGGTGTGGCGGTCCCACACCAGCCGTGGCCGCAGTTCGGCGAAGTCTTCGCTGGGGTAGCGGCCGGACAGCATGTCCAGCACGGCATGCCAGATGCTCTCCGGGAGCGTGCTGAAGGGCGTTGCGCGGCGCACCAGGGTGAACAGGTCGTCAACGGCCCATGCCTCCATCGCAGTGGCAGCGACCACCTGTTGCGCCAGTACGTCCAGCGGATTCGCCGGGATGCGCACCTGCTCGATCCGCCCGGCGCGGGCGCGGGCGGCGGTGGCTGCCGCGGCAAGCAGGTCGCCCCGGTGGGCGGGTAGCACCACCCCGCGGGAAGTCTCCCCTACCTGGTGGCCGGCCCTGCCGATGCGTTGCAGGGTGGAGGCCACGGACGGCGGCGCTCCGACCTGGACCACCAGGTCCACCGCGCCCATGTCGATACCCAGTTCCAGTGAACTAGTCGCCACCACTGCCGGCAGGCGCCCGGACTTCAACGCGGACTCGATGCTGGTGCGTTCGTCCCGACTCATCGAGCCGTGGTGGGCGCGGGCGATGACCGCCTCGGGCGGAACGTGCACCGACGCGCCCGATTGGCCCGGTACCTGCGCCGGCTGGGCGGCGCCGCTGTCCGGGTCGGTCAGACCCAGGCGGGCGGCGTGGCACTCGTTGATCTGCGCCGTCAGGCGTTCGGCGCCGCGGCGTGAGTTGGTGAACACGATCGTGGCCTGATGGGCGGTGATCAGGTCGGTCAGCCGTTCGGTCAGGTGCGGCCAGATCGAGTTGCCCGCCCGGTGCCTGAGTTCGGGCAGCCGGCCCGCGGCCGCACCGCTGAGGTCGATCTCCTCATCCGCCAGGGGGCTGGGCTCGGCACGGGTCTGCTCGGCGCGGGATCCACCTGGCCGGCCCGCAGATGGAGGGGAGCTCGCGATCGTGTCCGTTGCGGCTGTGCGTTCCGGACTGTCCGCCTGCGCGGAACCGGTGACCGGGGTACCGGCGATGTCGGTCAGGTCAGGTACCGGGAGTGCCACGTCGATGTCCACATGTTTGGCGATCGGGGGCGCCACCACCTGCACCGGCCGTCCGCCGTCTGTTTCGGTGCGGCTGCCCGCCAGGTACTGCGCCACGGCCTCCGGGGGGCGCACGGTCGCCGACAGCCCCACCCGCTGCACCGGCCGAGCGGTCAGCGCATCGAGTCGCTCCAAGGACAGCGCCAGGTGCGCCCCCCGCTTGTTGCCGGCCAGTGCGTGCACCTCGTCGATGATCACCTGCTGCACGCCGCGTAGTCCTTCCCGGGCCGCCGAAGTGAGGATCAGGAACAGCGACTCCGGTGTAGTGATGAGGATGTCCGGGGGGGTGCGGCCGAACGCGCGGCGCTCAGCAGCAGGGGTATCGCCGGTGCGCACACCGACCTGCACATCCCTGACCTGCGCGCCCAACGACGTTGCCGCCTGCGTGATGCCCACCAGCGGTGAGCGCAGGTTCCGCTCCACATCAGCAGCCAGCGCCTTGAGCGGGGAGACGTACACCACCCGGCACCGCTGTATACGTTCGGCGGGCTCCTCGCCGGTGAGCAGCGAGTCCAATGCGGACAGGAAGGCGGCGAGTGTCTTGCCCGATCCGGTGGGGGCCACGACCAGGGCATGGTCGCCGGACGTCATCGCCTGCCAGGCTTGCTCTTGTGCCGGGGTCGGCGCTTGGAACGCCGAAGCGAACCACGAGCGGGTCGCCGGGCTGAAGGCGTCCAACGCTGCGGTCTTCACATCGGGCGGAGGCGGCGCGGACCGGGGCACGACACCCATTGTGACCCGTGTCGCCCGTACCGTCGCGATGGGTTTCGGACTGACCGGTACCGGAACCTTCCGGTCCGTGTCATCAACCGGCGTTTACCGGCTTCTCCTGCCGCTACAGTGCAGTTCGTGAACAACGACTTGATGACTCCAGCCGCGGCCTCGACGAGCCCCCGTCGGCGCGGTGTACTTGCTGCATTGAGCGCGGCGGCCGTCCTGGCCGTAGGGGCCTGCTCGGGCGCGACCGGGGCCTTCGGCGGTGGCTTCTCCGTCCAGGACCTGCTCGCCGAACTACCGATGATCGACGACGGCGGGCTGATCGCGGCCGGAGACCTCGAAGCGGCCTCGGCCGCTGCAGGGCTGGAGCGCCCGGCAGACGCCGGTGCTGACGGGGCGCACGACTGGATCATGGGCCTGACCGCGTCAACCGAGACCGGGGTGTTCGTGCCGGCACCGGGCGACTTCCTGCGCAGTTTCGGTGAGGAAGGCGGCGACGAACTCGGGTGGGACCTGAGCGATGTGCATGCCTTCGCCCACCACGAAGCCCTGCCGCAGCAGAACCTGCTGGTGACCGGCGACTTCGACGGGGACACCCTGTCGGCCGACCTGGAAGACCTGGGCGAAGGCGTGTATTCGGCGGGGACGGGCGAGGACTTCTACTTGGACCACACCAGCCGCAGCCCGGTGCGCCCAACCGGCGCCCCGCTGCGCTTGGCTCGCGACGGGGACCGCATCATGGTGTCCCCGCAGGAGCAGGTAGTACGTGAATGGGTAGCAGGCGAGCAGGGCAGCACCCTCGCGGACCACGAGCATGTCTCGGATCTGGCTGCGGCGTTGGATGACCTGGGCGTTTACAGCGCTGTCCTGGTGACGCACGAACCACAGTTGCAGCCGGTCAACCAGCAACAGCGCGAACGGTGGGAACAGTCGGCGATCCGCGAGCCGTTCAGTGCCATCGGTGTCGGCTGGGCGATCGACGACGATGATCCGGTGGTGCGCGTGGCGTACCACTTCGACACCGCAGAGGCGGCCGAGCGCGGCGCCGACCAGGTGCAGCGCGTGTGGCAGGAGGGGGCAACAGCCGACGGACTGCCCGTGACGGACCGGTTCGCCCTGCAGCAGGTCGACACCGACGGTGCGGTGGTCATCGCGGACATGCACGTCGCCGGTGATGGCGCCGCCCCGCATGCGTACCACATGTTGGGGGCGCGCGACGTGCCGTTCGGCTACCTACCGTAGCCGAACGCGTACTTCGCCCGGACGCTCAGCATCGCGCGCCCGGGCAACACATGTCGCGATCGCGAGCATGCGTAGGGCGATTCACGCCTCGAGGGCGAGCCCTTCGATGACCCGCGCACCGGGCAACCCGCGGGCCGCCTCGCCGGGCATGCGGATCTTCGAGCGGCGCAAGCCCGAGCCGATCACGATCTGATCGGTGGTTACCACCCGGGAGTCGACGAGCACCGGCCACTCCTCCGGCAGCCCCAACGGTGTGATCCCGCCGTACTCCATGCCGGTGGCATCCACGGCCGCGTCCATCGCCAGGAATGAGCACTTGCGCGCCTCCAGCGTCTTTCGGACCACGTTGTTGATGTCCGCCTTGGTGGTGGCCAAAACCAGCGCCGCTGCCAAACGCTCCGTCCCGCCCCGCCGCGCACGTACCACCAAGCAGTTCGCGCTGCTGGCCAAGCTCACGTCCGTGGCCGCGACGAGCGCGGCGGTATCGGCTAGAGCAGGGTCGATTTCGGCGACTTCGACCTTCTGGGCGCCCGGCCACCGGCGGAGCGCGGTGCGTACCGGTTCAGCGAGCAGGTGGTGGTGATCGGTGGCCGGCAGCCAGTCGAGTGCGACGGTGTTCATGAGTGTGTGGATATCACCGCGACCTTCTCGTCTCAACCTCATGTGCCGACCATCTCGTGCCCTGCTCTGTCAGGATTACGCTGGGCCGTGTGAAGCACTCCGAATTCTGGTCCGCGATGCAGGACACCTTCGGCTCCTACGCACCTTCGCTCGCCAAGGATATGGTCCTGGGTCCGTTGGGAGGCCGGACCGCGGAGGAGGCGCTCGCCGACGGGGAGAACCCCGGCAGCGTGTGGGCCGCCATCTGCGAGGTGAACGACCTTCCGGAGCA